>JANNEV010000659.1:0-17172 GCA_031379145.1 Gemmatimonadaceae bacterium | reverse complement strand
CGCCGGCGCCGTCGGCGCATGCGGACGAACGGCACGCGATGCCTCTCGCTTCCGCTGACTTGGATGCGTACGCCGCACTTCATGATGGCGCAGTCTGGTTCGCGGGGGCGGAGCACTGGAGCAGTGTTCGTGGCCCCAAGGCTGGCGACGCACTGAATGGTCTGGTGACCAACGAAGTCGCCGCACTGGCGGTGGGTGACGGTGTTCACGCCGCCGCGCTCACCCCGAAAGGCAAGGTCATCGCCGACCTGATGATGTTCCGCACGGATGACGAGACCTTTCTCGTCTCGACGCCCATCGCGGCGGCTGATGGCTGGATGACACTCGTGCGGAAGTACGTGAATCCACGGCTGGCCAAGCTGTCCGACGAGTCTGATCGCGTTGCCACGTGGGTGGTGTGCGGGAAAGAGGCGCCGCGCCTGCTGGCCAACTTGTTGGCGTTGGATGACATCGCGACCACTATCGACGACCCGGCGTTCTCCGACTGGCCCGTCGGTCGACACGTCGCTCTTCGCTGGGACTCCGTCGATGTTCGCGTGCTACGCATACCGATGCTCGGCGAAACTCCGTCGTTCGTGTTGCTTGCCGATATTGCGGCGGCGGCGGTGCTGCAGGCTCGGATCGTCGCGTCCCCCATCGTTGCCGGCTCAGCCGCCGTACGCAACGTCGCCCGAGTGGAAAGCGGTCAGCCTCTTTGGGGCATCGACATGGATGAGCAGACGATTCCTCAGGAGGCCAACCTGCAGGACCTGAACGCGATTTCGTTCAGCAAGGGCTGCTATATCGGGCAGGAAACGGTCGCCCGCATCCATTTTCGCGGTCACGTCAATCGGAACCTCCGCGGGCTAACGAGTGCGAGTGCGCTCAGTGTGGGGGCCTCGCTCACCGACGAATCGGGCAAGGTGGTTGGCGACGTTCGCAGTGTGGCGACGTCCCCCGCGTTTGGTCAGATCGCCATGGCGATGGTTCGCCGGGAAGTCGCTGCCGGAGCCCGTGTTGTTGTGACGAGTGGCGAGGAAGTCTCAGAGGCGCAGGTGTCCCCCCTTCCCTTCAGGCCACCGACCTAGACGCACCCGCAGCTCGCCGGGCTACAACGCAAAACGAGGCGCATTCCGAAGAATGCGCCTCGCCTGCTATAGAACTGAGCCGAAGCTTAGTGCTTGGTCGTGTCGGCCATGGCCGGCGCGGCCATAGCGCCAGAATCCGGCTTCGTGCTGTCGGCCATGGCCGGAGCAGGAGCGGCCATCGCAGGAGCGGCGGCAGCGGCGGAATCCATGGCGGGCGCTGCTTCCTTGGCGGAGCAGGCGGAGAGGGCGATAACAGCGGCGAACAGAGCGATGCGCTTCATGTGTAGACTCCGAGGCAGTGGCGTGTATGCGCCGTGCGTCAGGAAAAGCGCACGGCCCCCCCGGCTGGCACCGACGGGGTTCAAGCGAGGGGAATTTACCCCTCTGTCTATGAGAGTCAAGGCCACCCACTCACTGTTGGTCCGGCAAACTCCGACGGTGTAAGGGTTTCGGTACAAATCAATCCTTCCGGTGACCCGCCGGGCACAACCAAGCCCCGTCGAGCGCTGTATCGGTAGCCTTTACGCCATCCGTGCGGCATTGTGTCCTGTCGCTCCCTGCGTGAATCACACCAGTCCAGACCCGTGTCCCGACTCCCTGATACTCTTGGCGCACTCCGCCGATCGAACTACGCGACGTCCCGCCCGGGAACCGTCAAGGACGAGCTTCGTCGAAACCTGATCGCGCGCCTGCGCGAAGGCGGACCGCTGTTTCGCGGTGTGCTGGGCTACGAAGAGACCGTCATGCCGCAGATCGTGAACGCGGTGCTGGCGCGACACAACTTCATTTTGCTCGGACTTCGCGGACAGGCAAAGTCACGCATCCTGCGGGCACTCGTCTCACTCCTCGACGAGCAGATGCCCGTCGTCTCCGGTAGCGAGGTCAATGACGACCCGTTTGCTCCCATCTCGAAGTTCGCCCGCCAACTCATCGTCGAGCACGGCGACGACACGCCGATCGCATGGGTGGGCCGCGACGCGCGCTACGTCGAAAAGCTGGCCACGCCCGACGTGACCGTGGCGGACATCATCGGCGACGTCGACCCCATCAAGGCAGCGCGCGGTGGGCACATTCTCAGCGACGAACTCACGATTCACTACGGCATGTTGCCGAGGGCAAACCGCGGGATTTTTGCGCTCAATGAGCTGCCGGATCTTGCCGGAAAGGTGCAGGTCGGTCTCTTCAACATCATGCAGGAAGGGGACGTCCAGATCAAAGGCTATCCGGTCCGGTTGTCGCTCGATGTCATGCTCTGCTTCACGGCCAATCCCGAGGATTACACGGCGCGTGGCAAGATCATCACGCCCCTCAAGGATCGCATCGGCAGCGAGATCATCACGCACTACCCGGAGAGTGTTGAACTGGGCATGCAGATTACCCGACAGGAGTCGTGGTCGGTGCGCAACGGAGGCGTGCCGGTGCGCGTTCCGGATCTCATCGAAGAGGTCGTCGAGCGGGTCGCATTCGAAGCGCGCGAGGACAAGCGCATCGACAAGCGTTCCGGCGTGTCGCAGCGCATGCCGATCTCCGCCATGGAGAACGTGATTTCCAACGCCGAGCAGCGCGCGATCCGCGCCGGTGACGCCGAAGCGGTGCCGCGCGTGGCTGATGTGTACGCCGCGCTTCCGGCCATTACCGGCAAGATCGAACTGGAATACGAAGGCGAACTGGTGGGTGGCGCAACGATCGCACGCGAGCTTATCCGCCGAGCGTGCGACGCCACCTTGCGTGAGCGCGTGGGCGATCTTGATACGGACGACGTGGTCATCTGGTTTGACGCGGGCGGCGCATTGCAGGTGGCGGACGAAGTGCCGCTGCCGCTGGTACGAAAAGGGTTTGACCTCGTTCCCGGCTTGGTCTCCACGGTCACCGCGCTCGGCCTGGCCGCAAAAGGTGATGACCCGATGATCGTCGTGGCGTGTGAGCTGATCCTCGAGGCGCTCGTGGCGCGCCGCAAGATCTCCCGCAGCGATGAGGGTAAGTACGGTCGGGCGGAGCGCGAGACCCGTCGTCGTCCCAGCCAGGACTTCTTCAACGGGTAGACGGATTGCCGAGGCGGTGGCGTCGGTGGCGGCAGGGGGAGTTCATGAATAATTTATGTTCCTCCTGCCCTCCCCTCGAGCTTGCTGCCCATGCTCCTTCACGGCCGTCGATTCGTTCTGCCGCTCTCCGCCGCGTTGCTGGTGCTTGCACCGTCCCGCGCACACGCGCAGGTACGGAGCCCGCGCGACTCCTCAATCGCGGACAGCTCGGCGCAGCGATTGATGCCCATGAACGTGCGCGCCACGCGCTCAGACGTATCCTCGTTCAACGCGCCGCTGGCCATCACGAGCGTGACGCGCAAGGACTGGGCAACGCGAACCGGATTCGGATTGAACGACGCCATGGGTATGGTGCCTGGGGCGCTTGTGCAATCGCGATTTGGCACCTCGGACGTTCGCATCACGATCCGTGGATTCGGGGCGCGAGGTGCGGGCGACCGCTCCAATGCCGGCACCTCACGCGGCATTCGTGTCCTGATGGATGGCATGCCGGAAACGGAACCGGACGGACGCACGTCGTTCGACAACGTCGATCTAGCGTCCGCGGAAGCCATCGACGTCATTCGTTCCAACTCGAGTTCCCTCTGGGGGAACGCAGCCGGCGGGGTGGTCAGCATCTCGACCGTTCCTGACGTCGATCGACCGTTCATGACCGCGCAGTTCATGAGCGGCAGCTTCGGTATGCAGCGCATCATCGCTCAGGCTGGCACACCGATCGGCAAGGGTGTCGCCTACGCGACGCTCGTGAATACAACGTTCGAGGGCTGGCGAGCGCACTCGGACGCAAGACGGGTCACGGTGAACGCAGGCGTCGCGCTGCCGGTCGGAGGCCGGACGCTGCTGAGGGTACACCTGCTCGGCGCCAATAACCTGTCCCATATTCCCGGTCCCTTGTCGGCGGCGCAGGTGGCCTCCAACCCCGATCAGGCGAACGCGACGTACAACGCGCGCGACGAGCGCAGGTTCAATCGCCTCGGCCGTCTCGGCGCGACGCTCGAGCATCAGATTGACGCCAAGCAGTCCATCTCCTCCACGGTGTACGTGAATCCGAAGTACCTGCAGCGCTCCGAGCGCGGCACATTTCGCGACTTCACACGCTACCACGTTGGCGGAAACGCGCAGTATACGCGTCGCGAGCAATTGGGATCACGCGCGAATCGCCTGACAGCTGGTGTGGATCAAGCGTATCAGGACGGCGCGATTCTGTTCTATGGGCTCACCGCGACTGGAGGTCGTGCCAGAGACCTGCGCGACAACAAAGGCGAAGGCGCATACAACAGCGGACTGTTCATTGAAGATGAGCTCCAACTGACGGACCGCTTTTCAGTGACGCTCGGCGCTCGCGGCGACGCGATCTCGTACTACTACAAGAGCTTCATCAATCCAGCGCTTGATGCCAGCCGTCGGTTTGCGCGCATCACGCCCAAGTTCGCCGCGTCCTTTCGTGCATCACCAACACTGATGTTCTACGCGAGTGTCGGCGGAGGCGTGGAAGCTCCCGCCGGCAATGAAACCGATCCCGCGAGCACGTTCGGGCAGGATACCGTCACCGCGCTCAATCCCCTGCTGGAGCCGATTCGCTCGACCAGCTACGAGGTGGGCACCAAGCGAGCCTTTACACTTGGCGATGGCAGCGCGCTCGTGCAGTCGATCTCGTACGACGTGGCGGGCTATCTGACGAACGTGGCGAACGAGATGGTACCGTACCGTGGTGGTCGTTTCTACTTCACCGCGGGCGAGGCGCGTCGTACGGGACTCGAGGTGGGCGTCACGGCCAAGGCGCGCGGCGGCGTACGACTGGAGAACGCCGTCACGCTGTCGCGAAACACCTACGAGCGCTATGTGGTGGATTCCGTGCATTACGGCAAGCCCGGCAGGCTCGCCGACTTCAGCGGCAACCGTATCGTCGGCCTTCCGGATTGGTTCTATACATCCAACCTGGTGTTGGCACCATCCAAGGCACCGCGCGGGCTCGGCGCGAACGCGAGCTTGCAGGGCACGGGCGGGTACTTCGCTGACGATGCCAATCGCGTCAACGTGCCGGAGTCCCACATCATCACGGTTGGAGTTCGCGCCGACCGATTGCTGCAGACGCGGGAGTTTCGCCTGAGTGGCTTTCTCAACGTGGAAAACGTCGCCGACCGTCGCTGGATCGGTTCAAGTTTCCTCAATCCGGATGTGGTGGGCGGCGTTCCGCTGGCGTTCGAACCAGGAATGCCTCGGAGCTTCACCGTCAGTTTCAGCGTGAGTCGGGGCCGCTGACCGCGAGATTGCCGGCGACTACAGGCGGGAGAGCGTCGAGGTTCGGGCCGTCCAGATAGAAAACACCAGCGTAATGACGGCGCTGGTGCCGATGGCCCAGTGCACGCCGACGGCGCGCGCGGCCGCGCCCAGCAGCAGGGCGCCAAGGGCCTGCGAAAGACCGACGAACAACAGCGAATACAGCGCCATGAGGCGGCCGCGAAACTGCTCGGTCACGAGCAACTGCAGCACGCCGTTGGCCAGCGAGTTGAAAATGATCATGGCGCATCCAGTGGCGACGAGCGTGAGATTGGCCTGCAATGGCGTGCGCGAGGAAGCGAAGCCCAGCAACAACACCGGAAACGCCAGACTCGTGACCGTCAGCACTCGGCCACGCTTCCAGTGCGCGGCCGGCCCGGCGATGGCGAGCGCGCCCATCAATCCGCCGATGCCCACCGACGTGAGCAACCCACCGTAACCATCAGCCCCGAGCGCCAGTCGATCGCGCGCCATGACCGGCATGAGCGTGATGAAGGGCCCGTCGAGCACAGCACCGACGGTGACCAGCATGAGCAGATCGCGAACCGGCCCGCGCTGCAGAAAATGACGCAGCCCCTCCGCCGCGTTTCGAGAGCTGTCCCGAATCGCGTCAAGTACACGAAGCGGTGCGCGATCGGCCGCGGTCGGCGGCAGCGTAATCAGCAGGAGTCCCCAGAGCACCGCCACGAAGCTGAACGCATTCAGGCCAAAGCACCAGCCGATCCCGAACTGGTGAATGATCAGTCCGCCGATTGCTGGTCCGATGATCCGGGCCAGGTTGAACCCACTCGAGTTGAGGGCGATTGCCCGGGGCAAGTCCTCCCGCCCCACGAGTTGGATGATCATGCTCTGTCGCGCCGGAATCTCCACGGCCGAGCAGAGCCCTTGCACGATAGCCATCCCGATCAGCAGCGGGACGGTGACCAGGCCCAGCGCATGCAGGCCCCACAGCGCCAGGGCCTGCAGCAGGAACACGGTCTGGGTGATACGAACCAGCCGCAGCCGATCGCTCCGATCGACGAACGCTCCCGCGTGCATGGAGAACAGTACGATCGGGACGGCACCGGCCGACGCGACCAGGCCAACGATCAGGGCACTGTTGGAGAGCTCGAGCGAGAGCCACCCGAGCGCCATGGTCTGCATCCATGACCCGATCAACGACAGCGTCTGGCCGATCCAGAACAGCCGGAAGTTCCGGTGGGTCCGGAGTACCCGAAATGGATTGAGGGATCGCGCGCCGACTGTCATGCGTACACAATGATGGTAGGGTGTGCGTCGTTCGGGCAGCGGCAAGGGCCGAGACCCGTCCGAGCACACCACAGCAGTTCAATCGCGCCTTGCATAACGCGCTCCGGAGAATCGGCCATGCGGTTTCATACCTACACCAAGTTCAATCCGCAGCTCGCGGACGCCGTCGACCTGCAAGGGTTGCTGGACCAGTTGGCCGACTTTCTCCTGCAGTCGGGGTTCGCGGGCGGCGAGCAGGGCTACTGGGGGGAGCCGGAGGACGAGGGTGACCGGTCGCTGGACGCACTGAAGCAGGCCATTCTCAAGGCGCTCATCGACAGCGGGCAGCTCACCCCGGAGATGCTCAAGGCGCTCCGTGGCGAAGGCGACGAGTTTTCCGAGGAGAAGCTGGCCCAACTGCTGGACGATCTCGTGCAACGACTGGTCAAGGACGGATTTCTGACGGTCGATTCGCCCGCGCGCGTGCCAGCCGGACACCAGCCGGTGACTGGCAAGGGGTCGATCGAGCAAGCGGCCGCCAACGACGTGCAGTTCAATCTCACCGACCGCGGCATCGACTTTCTCGGCTACCGTACGCTGCGGCACCTGCTGGGCTCTCTCGGCAAGTCCAGTATCGGCAGTCACGATACCCCCCAGCTTTCCACGGGCGTCGAGTCCGATGCCTGGAGCAAACCGTACGAGTTTGGCGATGCACTCAACCTCGACGTACCGGGTACACTGGCGAACGCGCTGGCGCGCACCGGCTCGCTGGATGTCCCGATCGATCTGGACTACGGCGATCTGATGGTGCGACAGTCGGAGTATCGATCGAGCTGCGCGACGGTGCTGATGCTCGATACCTCGCACTCGATGATTCTGTATGGCGAAGACCGCTTCACGCCGGCGAAGAAGGTCGCGCTGGCACTGTGCCACCTCATACGGACACAATTCGTCGGGGACACCATTCGTGTGGTGCTCTTCCACGACAGCGCGGAGGAGATTCCCATTGCCACGCTGGCCAAGGCGCAGGTGGGGCCGTATCACACCAATACCGCGGAAGGGCTCAAGCTCGCACGACGCATCCTGATGTCGCAGAAGAAGGACATGCGACAGATCATCATGATCACCGACGGCAAGCCAAGCGCGCTCTCCATGCCGGATGGGCAGATCTACAAGAACTCGATGGGACTGGACGGCTACGTGATCGCCGAGACACTCCGCGAGGTGGCGGCATGCCGAAAGAGTGGGATCATGATCAACACGTTCATGCTCGCGCGTGACCGCGCATTGGTGGAGTTCGTGAAACGCGTGAGCGAGATCAGCCGGGGCAAGGCGTACTTCACGAACACCATGTCGTTGGGACAGTTCGTCCTTATGGACTTCCTGAAAAAGAAGACCCGGAGTGTCAGCTGAGCCCTGCGAAGCGCCGGAGGACCCACGCAGCGATCGCAGCACGCGTCGTCGCGGACATCGACCCGAAGGCGCTCCGCGGTTTCGGCCGTCGATTGCGGGCATGGTATCGCAAGCACGCGCGGGACCTGCCCTGGCGACGCACACGCGACCCGTACCACGTGCTCGTCTCAGAACTGATGCTGCAGCAAACGCAGGTTACACGTGTGGTGGACTATTACGCGCGCTTTCTGGAACGCTTCCCCACGGTGCATGCGCTCGCGGAGGCGCCCACGCAAGCGGTGCTCGACGCCTGGGAAGGGCTGGGCTACTACGCGCGTGCACGAAACCTGCACAAACTGGCGCACGCCGTCACCACGTCACCAACACCGCACGGGAACGGGAATCTGGCCATTCCATCCGACCCACGGGCACTGCGGGCGTTGCCGGGCATCGGCGCGTACACCGCTGGCGCGGTGGCGAGTTTCGCGTATGAGCGCCGTTCGCCGCTGGTGGACACCAACGTTGCACGCCTCCTGCTCCGCGTCTTTGCGCCGCAGTACGAGCCCAAGAGCGCATTGGGGCAACGGATCGCCTGGGCGCTGGCCGAGGCAACGCTTCCACCGAGTGGGCGGGATAGCTGGACGCACAACCAGGCCTTGATCGAACTGGGCGCGCTGGTGTGTACCGCGCGTGTCGCGCACTGTGGCCGCTGTCCGCAACACTCGGCGTGTGCGGCGCTCGCACGTGATGGCTTCGCGGAGCCAGACGCGTAGATTCGGCCAGATGCAGATCCTGACCTATCACTCCATCTCGGAGGATCCGGGGCCCACCAGCATCCCTGTGGCGCTGTTTCGCGCGCAGATGGACGCAATCGCGGCCAGCGGACAGACCGTCGTCTCCCTCGATCTGGTGCCGGACTGGATTGCCGGGCGACGGACACTACCCGACGCGTGTTTGGCCATCACGTTCGACGATGGCTTCGTCGACTTTGCGACGCATGCCGCTCCGCTTTTGGCGTCCCGCGGTTGGCCAGCGACCGTGTTTCTTCCGACGGGCAAGATGGGTGGACCTGCCGATTGGCCTGGCGAGCAATCCTCGCCGCCGCGCCCGCTGCTCAGCTGGGATGCGGTACGAGCACTGTACCGCAGCGGCATCACCTTCGGCGGCCACAGTGTCACTCACGCCAAACTCTCGACGCTGCCTTTCTCCGCCCTGGAGCAAGAGGTTCGCGACGCGCAGAGTCATCTGCAGCGTGAGCTCGGTGTGGCCCCCACCAGCTTCGCCCCGCCGTACGGCGCATCGAATGCCCAGGTGATCGCGATGATACGACGCTTTTATGCGGTGTCCTGCGGTACGCGTCTGGCCCGTGTGGCGCAACACGACGACCCCCATGATCTGCCGCGGATCGAAATGCATTACTTTCGCGATCCGGATCGCTGGAGTGACTATCTACTCGGACGCGCGGAGGGATACTTCCGAGCTCGGCGTGCGTTGCGGAGTGTGCGGCAGTGGCTGCAAGCCAAGTGAGCGAACGCCGGACTATCTCGCCGGCGTCTTTGCCGCTGTGACATTCTCCACGAGCTGCATGAAGGCGGGCAGCACGGCGGATTCAGACCAGTGTGTGCGAAACGCCTGAAGCGCCGATTCGCTCAGGCGGGCCCGACGATCAGGGTCGTCAAGATATCGATGCAGCGCCTGCTCCAGTTCTGCCGGTGTGTCGAAAAGATCACCGGCACCCGCGCGATCGAGTAGTTCAGGAAATGGGCCGATACGGCGTGCCACGACCGGCGTTCCCTGGCGAAAAGCCTCGATGATGATAATCCCGAACGTCTCAAAGCAGACTGACGGCACAACGAGAGCCGCGGCGTGACGATAGAAACGCGGGAGCGCATCGGGCGTGACCCGCCCCATGAACTTGACACGCGGATTCCCCGCCGCAATGAGCTTGAGCCGCTCTGCATACTCGCCATCGCCGGCGATGAGCAGATCCGCACGATCAAACCGATCGAAGACGGGCAGGACGTCATCGAGCCCTTTGATCTTCTCCAGCCGACCAACGAACAGGAAGTACGGTCGATCATGCGGTGACTGGTCATCGACTGCCGCCGGCGACTCGTCCATATCCGGCAGGAAATACGGGAGCACGTTCATCTCCCGAGGAAACCCGAATTCCTTATGCTTCTTTCGGCTGAATTCGCTCATCGCGATGAACGCATCCACGTGACGAAGCTCGCGTTCGAGCGCGCCAGTGTACCGCCACAACTGCGGTGGTCGCTTGTAGCTGAGCACACAGCGTAAACACTCGCGTCCGGTGCACACCTCTCGGCCATGTCGCCAGAGCACGTGAGACGGACAGACCAGCCAGTGCTCATGCGCCATATACAACGTGGTACCGCGACCGTACTGCAGTATCCCAGGACCACCAACAAGCGAGATGTTGTGAAAGACGGTGACATCGAAGGCGCCGGCATCAAGCACTTCGCGGATACGCGCACCGTGTACGATGGGCGCGCCGGTCTGCTGTGTCAGCAGATTGGACAGCTTGCCCATGCGACTGCGCAGCGTGACGACCTCGACGCCGTCGTCGGCAAAGGGTGCGGCAGGCTCACGGCCCGCCAGCGACACGTACGCGTCGCCGTCGTGTATCACCGTGACGTGATGACCGCGCCGCACCAGCGCCTGGGAAAGGCGAAGAATTCCCATGCCATCACCGCCGAAGTTGAACGGCGGATAGAACGTCGTAACCATAGCAAACCGCAACGCCGTCATCCGGCCGCCTCCTGCAGGGTGTCCAGTGCCGCGCGCGCGGCGCGCGTCCACGTGAGCTCACCCGCCCGCGCAAGGGCCGTCCGCGCCATCGACACGCGCTCCGTCTCCTGAGTGGAAACACGCCGCATGGCGGACGCCAGCGCATCATCATCACCGGGCGCAACGAACAGGCCCCCGCCCTCGAGCAGCTCAGGGAGTGGACTGGCGGTCGTTGCGATCACTGGACATCCACACGCGGCTGCCTCCACCGCGGGCAATCCGAACCCTTCCGCCAGCGACGGAAGGAGCAGCGCGAGGGCACCGGTATGCAAGTGCCGGAGCTCTTCGTCGGGGAGAAATCCGGTCCAGTGCACCAGGGCCTCCGTACCCGCTGCCGCGATCGCCTCCCGAATCTCCTTGTGGTTACCCAGAAACGCATCGCCGCTCAGTTTTCCCACCAGCAGCAGGTGCGGTGCGTTCGCCCCCAGTTCGCGCGCGAGTGCGCCGTGTGCGGTGACGATGGCGTGGACACGCTTATGCGGACTGAATCCGCCGACATAAATCAGCCACCGTGCAGCCGCCGGGAGCCCGAGTCGCGCAGCCGCCGCACGGACATCGTCGGACACGCTCGGCGTATAGATGGCCGCAGGCGCTTCCACCGCAACGCGGAGCCGCCTGCGGGGGATGTGCAGGACCTCCATGAGTTCGCGAGCCGAGTATTCGCTGACGGTCAACACCAACGTCGACTGCCGAAGTGCCAGCCATACCTTGGCCCTCCAGAACAACCGGGCCCGCTGGCTCGGGAGCGTCAACTCGGGAAACCGCTCGGCGATGGCGTCATGCACCGTGACGACAAGCCGCAACCCCGGTGGAACGGGGAAGTACGTGTAGACACTGGGCGAGAACATGACGTCAAGCGTTTGTGCCCAGACGGCGCGCGTGAAACGAAGAATGTCACTCGGGCCGCGGCTACCGTCGGCGGCGGCGGCATCGGTGGGCGACGCCGACTGCGCCACGCGCACCAACTCCACGTTGGGCATGCGCAAGTCCCATTTCGCCTCCGCAGCGGGGTCCACGAAACAGACGAACGTGTGGTGCGGCGCCATCGCCACCATGGCGCGCAACAGCTCCTGCGTAAAGCGACCGTATCCGCGACCGTTGGCCCAGCAGCTGGCATCGACGCCGATACGCAGGGGGCGCCGGGTCTGAGCGCTGGATGCGATGTTCGCCATCATGCTACACAACGCGCCGAAGCGCATCGGAGGGACCGGCCCACCAGCCGACGATCTCGCCTGCGGCCCACGCAACGGTAAACAACAGCTGCAGCGGCAGCGACAACAGCAGCTCGGAGCGATGGTGTCCGGAGGTCCAGACGCGCGAGACAATACGGCTGAACAGCACCGGCGGAAGGGCGAACGAGATCCCGCCCATCAACGCGCGACGGCCAAGGCCAACGCCTTCCGCACGCATGCCCGCATATGCTCGGGAGTAGAGATAGCGCTGGTGCAAATAGCTCCCGACGGAATAGTGCATCTTGTGCCCGACAACGATATCCGGACGACTCCACAACACGACTCCATCTCGTCGAAGGGCGTCATGCAGATGTTGCTCCCAACGCCCGGCGGTCCACTCGCGCTGGTACTGCTCGAGCAGGGCGCGTCGATACGTCGTGTTGTTTCCCGTAATCCACTCCGACGGACCGTCGGGCGGCCGCAAGCCTTGGCTATACTCGCAGAGGAACGCGGCCCAATCCACCAGCCGCTCGGTGGCGGCATTCGCGACCGCCCCTCCAACCACCTGCGCTCCCGACGCGTGCGCTGCCAGCATTGCGCGTGCCCAGTGAGGAGGAACCAGCACGTGGTCTTCAATGACGCCCACCACATCGGCCGTGGCTGCGGCGAACGCGATCGCACGAAGGTCAGGAATCGTGGTATCGGATGCCGCTTCAAGAAGGCGGACGTCCGGAAAGCGAGCACGAACCGACGACCGCACCTCGCCTCCGACGCGATCGACCACCAGCACTTCGATGGGTTGACCAAGATCCTGCGCGGCGAGTGCACGCAGACTGCCTTCCAGATCGGACCATCCGTTCACGGAAGGTACGACGACGCTGATCGCCGGCTTCAGATGCGAGGAAGGCACGGTTGCTCAGCGTGGTCGACGGCCGATACGAAAACCGGTGTACATGAGCATGAAGGCGCCGAGTCCAAGCACGACAGCCAGCCCGGTGAGTCGCTTCGGACTATTGATCGCGTCCCATGCCAACTGTAACGACGACGTCGGCGGACGCGGCTTCGGCGGAATAATGACTTGCCGGTACAATTCGGGCGTGAACATCCCCGACGAAACCTCGGCGAGCGTGTGGACGACCACGTCCACCGCGGGACCATTCACCCGAACCTCCAGGAAATTGTCGAACTGCGCGGAGAGAATTCGTGAGGCCGCCAGGTCCCGCAGGATCTCCACCGACGGCTTCGTCTCCATGGCCGACTGAAAGTAGCGGACGCCGTCACGCGTGGTGGTGGAGAACTTCAGTGGGCCGAGATCACCCGAAAAGACCGCGTCGACCTTGGCATTCCTGAGCATCGGCTGCACTTCTCGCCACCACTGCGTCGAGTCCGGCTGCCACCAGATCAGATCGTGCATCGCCACGAACGTGTGGGCGAAGCCGGGTTTCGCGAGTTCTGTTCGCAGGAAACTGAGATGCGCAGCGTCCAGCGCCTTGGACCGGAAGAACGGCATCTTTCGCGAGTCGGTATCCGACGGTACCCAGGGACTGGCGAGCAGCAGCAGCCGGGTCGTGCCAATGGTCACGGCCTTGGGCAGCAAGCCGTACCGCTGCCGATAGACATCGCGTGTGGCGACATCGTTGATGTCGTGATTTCCTGGAACCCGGTAAATCGGCATGTTCAGTGTCGCGAGCGCCGAGTCGAGCACGGTCCAGTCGCGCACCAGAACCGCCTTGTCTGACGGGTTCGTCTCCACCTCGCCCCAGATCAAATCGCCGGTCAGCACAGCGAACGCGGGGCGGAGTGCACGGACTTTGTGCAGCAACTCGCCCAGCTTCGGATTGGGTCCCGTGACGTCGCCGCGTAAATGACCAAGCACCACGAACGAATACGGTTTCTCCGCCACAGACATCGTTGTTCCAGCCGGTGCCGAGGACGGCTGCGCGCCAGTGCTGACAGCGAACGCTGCCAACGCTACCGCTAGCGTCATCGGGCGAAGGACAGAGCGACACATCAGGACCGCCCGGCAGGCAGCGGGAGTTGCTTCAGTATTGGGAGTACGCGATAGCTGCGCAGGTCGATGCGCGCACTTCTGGGCACCGGCAGCTTCGTCTTCGCGTCGATGCGCGACAGTCCCGGAACTGGGCGCAACGTGATGGATAGGCTCTCGTACGTTCCTGGCGGCAGCGTGAGTGTAAAAAAGCGTGCGCTCGCCATATCACCGGTGGCGGCGATGACACTGCGCACGGTGTGCGCTCGGCCGGTGACTGTTACGGTGGCGCTCCGGAGATCGCGCGCAGCCAGCTCCAGCACCAGTGTACCACCAGTGGGAAGACTCCAACGTACCGCGCGGCTCGCGGTACCCTCTTGCCGCTCGGCTTCAATCACCAGTGCATCCCGCCGTTTCTCGAGCCGGTCAACGCCACCGGCCATGCGCCAGCCGTCGGAAACGTCGCCAAAATCGTCCACGAACGAATGCTCATCGATGGCGGCGAGGGGCGCCGTCGGTACCCAGTTGCGCAACAATCCATGCGTCGGCGTGCCGAGTACGGTCACCCCCGTGATCTGATACAGCCACGAGGCATCGGCCTCGACGATCGAAGTGGTATCACTGGAGGAATCGAGTCCGCCGACATGCTGCAGTGTGACGCGGGAATACACGTCACGCTTCCACGGCGTCTGGTTGTCTTCGAAATCGGTCTCGGCAATGATCGGCCAGCCACCGCCGCCGTATCGCCAGTTCTTTCGGCGCTCACGCAAGCCGGTCTTGCTGTGCGTGATGACGTTGTTGAGCACGATGGGATCCGATCGGTCCTTGGTCTCAATGCCGATGTAGCAGCTATCGATGAAGTTGTTGAACACAAACGGTCGGCTGGCCTCGCCGATGGAGATTCCCTTGTCACCTGAGGCGATCATGCGGTTGCCGGAGATCACCGGGGCCGATGACATCAGATCCAATGCGTCGTTTCCACTGTGCTCAAATACGTTCCCGACAATATTCCCGGTGGAAATGTCGTAGTCGACCGCATCTGAATTGGCTCGAATGAAACGCGAATTGCGCAGGTCTACGTTGGCATGCAGCGCATGAAAAGCATCGTCGCTTCGCAGGTTTTCGCGGAACACCACCGAGTCAAAGGCCACCGCACTGGCGCGATGCACGTTGACCATGCCGGTGTACTCCACCCGGTCCACGAGCGCGCCGCCGCCCTGCGTGAACTCGATATGTGCGAAGCGACTACTATCGGCACCCGAGCCTTGCAGCGCGAACGTACCCCAGGGCACGCCGGCGCGAATGGAACGTATCATGATTGGGCGGGCCGCAGTGCCCAACGCACGCACCCGTCCTTCCGAGATGATCGAGACGTTCGGCCCCAGGGAAATGGTGGTCCCGGCGTCGATCACCAGCGTGTCGCCCGCAGGCACTCGCAGATCCGCGATCAGCTGGACCGAGCCACTGAGCCGATGGACACGATGCGCCGGCTCCGGAAAGCGCCACGGATGCCACGCTGTTCCGTCCTGCAACAGCCCCCCGGACTTGAGCATGATCTGATGCGACTCTGCGCCGCTGATCCGATTGCGCAATTCGACGCTGACCCTGGTGCCCGCCGGCAGCCCCTGCAGGAACATTCGATACGGAATGTGCCCGGGTCGCAACTCATCGGCGCTCGTATCCCATCCGGCGAGAAGCGCCCGGGGCGTCGTCAGCACCAGATGCGTTCCGGACGCACGCGACTCCCTGCGCAAACCAACCGCCGGATCGGTGGCGTCCAGGACACCGTTGAGATTGGCATCGAGTCGCAGACTCACGTCTCCCGTGACCACCCGATCAACCTTGATCGCCTTCAGGGTCGCGCCGACGCGACCGCGGGTCTCCACATCGACCACGGTCAGACCGCCCGCGTCGACCGCCGCAACGGCAACGGTGTCATTAGTCAGCCATGTCTTCAGGAGCGAGGTATTCGCCCGGAGCGTCTGCATGGCGACAGCAGAATCGCCCACGTCCGGTATGAGCCCGGTGCGCAGTTTGTCGTACTCCAGATACCGACCATACCGCGTCATGGTGCTCGTCACGAGACTATCGGCAAGACCGAGGAGCGCATCACGCTCCAGCCAGCGGGCCACTTCCCGCATGGTGGCGTCGATGACGAACGGATTCTTCAGCACCGCCTTGAACAGATCGTTCAACGGAACGCCAGCCTTCGCCAAGGGGCGAAGCCGGGTATCCCAGGGGATCGGATGCAACCGCTGTGTTGAGGGGTCTTCGTACAGCATCTGGTTGTGAACGCCATCCATATGGTATGGATCCCCCATCAGCAGCAGATACGCAAACAGGCGTGCGTACTCCTCACCATCGAGGCGATGCATCAGGCGCTGGTGATCGGCAAAGGTCGTGCCGGCGACATCCTCCAGCAAAAGCCGCAATTGTGTGGGCCCGGCGGAGGTCCAGCGGTCGTTGGCCGACGCACGATCCCAGATGCGCGGATTCGCAAACAGATTGCGGTTCGTTCCCTTGTAGTACTCGCCACGTTCGGCTGCGTCGCCGCGATAGATGTTGCCGGGCATACGGTCCAGCGGGCGAAGGAACGATTCATCAACCAGTTCGACGAAACGGTACACGCCGTAAAACCGATTGTTGAGAAACACCGGCGACACTTCGGTGGCAGGAATGACGAGGCCAAAGGCCTGGCCGAGCCGGTTCGCGAGATACGACGGCAGCACATCCTTGCCGGAGAGCGCGAACGATCGGAATCGTTTGTAGAAGTCGTCTCGGGGCGTACGCACCGAGAGACTGCGCTTCTCGGTGAGCCAGTGCACACTGTTGTCTCCGCGCTTGCGCAAGCGAACCGGGAGCGTGGAGCCGCCGTACTGGAGCTCACCGTCAAGCCACGGAGCCCACTGGCCATCGCGTTCGACTTCCAGTGAATCCCATCGGGCAACGGGAACAGCCAGTCGAATGATGCCGGCGTCCGCATCCTCGGGTAGGAAGCCGTCACGCAGTCGCAGACTCCGAGGCACGGCGAGGATGGCGTTCACCCGGGATTCGAAGAGGAAAGGCACACTCTGCGCCCGCGAGAACCAGTCGTCGTAGAGCCGCGCGCGGAGGTAGTCGCGCACCGCTCCACCCGTGACCACGCCCAATGCCAGCAGCGGAAGAAACGTCAACAGCAGCGCATCACGAAAGCGAAG
>JANNEV010000600.1:0-1590 GCA_031379145.1 Gemmatimonadaceae bacterium | reverse complement strand
GCCACGGCCGTGCCGAGCGGGGAAGGGCGCATACAGGGGATTCAGGAAGTAGTGAAGGAACGCCGACACGTCATCGCTCGGCGACCACCTCGTGGTTGACGTCGCGTCGACGATGCGAAGATGGTCCGCCGTTCGTGGTGTAGCAATCCGCCGCGACCGACAGCTCCGCGAGGCACCTCGCACGGTGCTCCTCTGCATCGGCGCGCTTTTTGGCGGAAGAGCGGTGATTCGGTGACGGTGCCGCGGGCGGTCGGTTGTAGTCTCCGCGCATGTCCAAACAACGGCAGGCCTTCGGGCTCCTGGGAGAGCGTATCGCTGCGCGGTGGTTCGTTCGCGACGGCTGGACGATAGTGGCGCACCGCTTTCGCAGCGGACATCGCGACGTCGATCTCATCATCCGACGCGGCTCGGACGTCGCGTTCGTGGAGGTCAAGGCTCGGCGCGGGGTGTCCTTCGGCGGGCCAGTCGAAGCGGTGCACGCCAAAAAACGACGTGAACTCGTTCGAGTGTGCCGCGTTTGGTTGGATCGCTTCGGCACGACGGAGTTCAGCTACAGATTCGACGTTTTCGGGGTGCTGGTGACCCCCTCTGGAGTGCGAATCCGACACATTGCTGACGCGTTTCCGGTCAGTTAGCCAACTCCACTGTTGGGAAATTGCCAGTTGTCCACATCGGGGATTCTTCGTAGTTTGTTCGGGTCTTGGTCCTGCGCGCGCTTCCGGTAAATTTTTTTCGAGCCAGGGCATGGCGGCTTCACTCCTCACGACGGCGGTATCATGGCAGGTACGGTGATGACAGACGACAAGCGCAAGGCCCTGGCGCTCGCAGTCGCACAAATCGAGAAGAGTTGCGGTAAGGGTTCGATCATGCGACTCGGCACGGATTCCAAGGTGCGAGTGGAATCCATTCCCACCGGTGCAATCAACCTTGACGCCGCTATCGGCGTCGGCGGCATCCCGCGCGGACGCATCACGGAGATCTATGGTCCGGAGTCCAGCGGCAAAACCACGTTGTGTCTGCACGTGGTGGCCAATGCGCAGCGCGCCGGCGGCGTGGCTGCATTCATCGATGCCGAGCACGCGCTTGATACCGAGTATGCCAAGAAGCTCGGCGTCGACGTGGAGAACCTGCTGATCTCTCAGCCGGACACGGGCGAGCAGGCGCTGGAGATTTGCGAGATTCTTGTGCGCTCCGGCGCGGTCGAGATCATCGTCATCGACTCCGTCGCCGCCTTGGTGCCCAAGGCAGAAATCGAAGGAGACATGGGCGATTCCCATGTCGGCCTGCAGGCTCGGCTCATGAGTCAGGCGTTGCGCAAGCTCACGGGTGCGATTGCGCGATCCAAGACGTCGGTTGTGTTCATCAACCAGCTGCGCGAGAAGATCGGTGTCATGTTCGGCAGCCCGGAAACGACAACGGGCGGCAAGGCCTTGAAGTTCTATGCCTCGGTGCGTCTGGATATTCGGCGCATCGGTCCGGTCAAGGAAAAGGAAGAGGTCATCGGCTCTCACGTGCGCGTCAAGGTTGTGAAGAACAAGGTCGCGCCACCGTTCAAGCAGGCCGAGTTCGACATCATGTACGCCGAGGGCA
>JANNEV010000216.1:0-9392 GCA_031379145.1 Gemmatimonadaceae bacterium | reverse complement strand
CATCGCGGTTTCGGAGGCGAAGAGTTTCGCCATGGAGCTGAAGCGCGTGATTTTCTCGCCGCGCTCCTTCGCCGAGGCCGCCGCATGCAACAGCGTACGGGCCGCGGTGATCTGCGTCGCCATGTCGGCGAGCTTGAATTGAATAGCCTGAAACTCCACGATGGGCTGGCCGAATTGCACCCGCTCCGTGGCGTACTTCGTGGCCGCCTCCAGCGCTGCACGGGCAATTCCGATGGCTTGCGCAGCAATACCCAGCCGCCCCTGATCCAGCGAACCCAGCGCGTAGGTGAACCCCTTCCCCACCTCGCCGAGCAGACGGTCGCCAGGTACGCGACAGCCATCGAGCATGATCTGCAGCGTGGGCGAAGCGCGAAGCCCCATCTTGGATTCCTTCTTGCCCAGCTGGAACCCGGGCAAATCCGGCGTCAGGATGAACGTGGAGATGCCGCTGCTGTTTCGCCGCGCGTCAGGCGTGTCGGTGCGCGCCATGCACAGCAATACACCCGCTTCGCTCCCGTGAGACACCCACGCCTTTGTGCCCGTCAGAATCCAATCGTCGCCATCGCGTACGGCCTGCGTGCGCAGCGATCCAGCATCCGATCCAGACTCCGCCTCTGACAGCATGAATGCGCCGAGCAGCTCGCCGCGGGCCATCGGCCCCAGGAAGCGCTCCCGCTGCGCCTCGCTGCCAAAGTCCAGCAGCATCTGCGTGGGCAGAGAGTTGTGCACGCTCAACAGCACCGCTGCTGATGCATCCCCCACTGCGATCTCCTCGAGCGCGAGCAGGTAACTGCACGCGTCCAACTCCAAGCCACCGTACTTCTCCGGCGTGACCATACCGAAGAAGCCCAATTCGGCGAGCTGGGCGATCATGACCGGATCAAAGTGCGATTCGCGATCTCGGCGTCCGGCATGCGGCACGAGTTCGCGCTGTGCATAGGCGCGCGCGAGCATCTGGATCTCGCGCTGGGTGTCTGACAGTGGCAGGAGTGACATGTCGTGGTCGTGTATCCGTCTAGTACGCGAAGAAGCCGCGGCCGCTCTTGCGACCGAGCCAGCCCGCCGCGACGTACTTCCGCAACAACGGGCAAGGGCGATACTTCGGATCTCCAAGACCACCGTGCAGGACTTCGAGGATGGCGAGGCACGTATCGAGTCCGATCAAGTCGGCCAACGCCAGTGGGCCCATCGGGTGATTCATGCCGAGCTTCATCACGGTGTCGATGGCGTCCGGCGTGCCGACGCCTTCCAGCACGCAGTAGATCGCCTCGTTGATCATCGGCATCAGGATGCGATTGGCCACGAACCCCGGGAAGTCGTTGACCTCGACGGGCACCTTGCCCAACGCGCGCGCGGTCGCCATCACGTGGGCCGTCGTTTCATCGTTGGTGGCCAGTCCGCGAATCACTTCCACGAGCTGCATCACCGGCACGGGATTCATGAAGTGCATCCCGATCACTTGCGCTGGACGCTTCGTGCGTGCCGCGATCTCCGTGATGGAGATGGAACTCGTGTTCGACGCGAGAATGGCGCCCGTGGGGGCGATGCGGTCGAGATCTTCGAAGATGCGGAACTTGAGGTCGGTTCGTTCTGTCGCCGCCTCGATGATCAGACTGGCGCTACCGGCGGCGTCGAGCGAGGTGGCCGTGGTCACGCGGGCCAGTACCGATGCCGCGACTTCGGCCGCCAATGCCCCCTTCTTGACTTGCCGCTCGAGGTTACGTGCGATGGTGTCCGTGCCGCGCGCCAGAGCATCGGCACTGACGTCGATCATGGTGACCGCATGGCCACCGACCGCAAAGACATGTGCGATGCCGTTCCCCATCTGCCCCGCGCCCACCACGGCGACCTGCTCGCGCGAGCCGTCGTCAACACTTCCGCCTGCTGGATTCATCTATGTGCCCCGTGTCGCCGTTACCGCGAGGGTTGCGGTTGAGGTTCGACCAGTTCGAGTTCGAAAAACACCGCGCAGGTGTGGCCACTCCGACCACGCCAACCCGATCATCATTACCACCGCAGCAATCACACTACCTTCTGGGCCCCAGACGCCGCCACTCAGCCAATCCGGACCAGTCAGCACGGCTCTGTAGTCCGGAGCGGCAAACGACAGACCGCTCACGGGCGCGTGCAGCAGTGCCGCCATCATCCAGTTCCACGCCAAGTGCGCGCCCCATGCCGCCGGTACGCTGTGCAGGCGCTCGCGTATCTGACCGAGACAAAGGCCGGCAAGCAACACGATCGCGCCCGTTCGGAGTCCGGCGCCCGGGTTCAGGAAATGGACGGCGCTGAAGGCGAGGCTCGAGCTCACCAAGGCGACACGAGCCCCTGCAGCGTCCGCGGCCACACGCCAAAGGTATCCGCGAAAAATCAATTCCTCCCAGAGCGCCGCGGGTGCGAGGAGCAACAGCAGCCGCGCCGCGGTGCCCGCCCACGAACCTGACATCATCATGGTGCCATTGACGATTGCCGTCGACTCGAACCGCAGCACGCCCACTAAGGCAAGTACCGCCGCGACGGCAAGCATGGCTCCGAATCCCAGTGTCGTGGAGCGGAGCATGGCCGACGCTCTCCACGAGAACGCGCCCGCGCCGAGGTGCTCCCACGACTGATCGTCGACGGAGCGCACCGCCACACCGAGTGCGACGATCACGCCCACGAGCATGACCCACGGATACGCCGCGATCGGCTCACCAACGATGCGTGACAGGACGCCGAATACCGGGCCGAGGAATGACTCGACGATTCCCTGCGCCAGAAACAGCACGGCGCCGAACGTCATCAAGCGCCACGGAGCGCGAAGACGACCCGCTTCGGCGTACAGCCACGTCGGCGAATCCGCGAGCGGCAAATCGCCGCGCCGCGGCCGAACCACCACTAGCCGACCCGTTCGACGGAGAGCGCCACTGCGTCACCACCGCCCAAGCACAACGTGGCGAGGCCTCGGCGCACCTGCCGATCGGCCATTGCGTGCAACAGCGTGACGAGAACTCGCGCGCCGCTCGCTCCGATCGGATGGCCAAGTGCTATCGCCCCACCGTGCACGTTCACCCGGTCGAAATCCCAGCCCAAACCGACGCCGTCGGCGATGGCCTGCGACGCGAAGGCCTCGTTGGCCTCGATCAGGTCGAAGTCGCCGATAGTCATACCCGTCTTTCGGAGGAGATTCTGCACCGCCGTAATCGGCGCGAAAAACAGGTCCTGCGGATTTCCTGCGCCCGTCGCATACGCGGTAATGCGGGCCATGATCGTGAGGCCGTGCGCGATGGCATACGCCTCTGACGTGACCACGACCGCCGCCGCGCCGTCGTTGAGCGACGATGCGTTTGCCGCCGTCACCGTGAGCTGCGACGGATCGCTCTGCTTGTCGGGAAAGGCGGGACGAAGCTTGGCCAGTGACTCGACGGTGGTGTCGGCGCGTGGCCCCTCGTCCACGCTCACCAGCGTCGGCCCCTTCCGGCCGGCAATCTCCACCGGCACGATCTCGGCGTCGAACTTGCCCGCCGCCTGCGCTGCCACGGCCTTGCGATGCGATTCCGCGGCGAACGCGTCCTGTGCTTCTCGCGAGACCTGTGCCTTGGAAGCCGTGTATTCGGCGTGCGTCCCCATGTGCACGTTGCAGGTACCGCACCAGAGCCCGTCCTTGATCATGCCGTCGACCATGGTCTGGTCACCGATCTTGATGCCACCACGCATGCCGTACACATAGTGCGGCGCGTTGGACATCGATTCCTGTCCACCGGCGATGATCACCTCGGCATCACCTGCCTTGATCGATTGGGCCGCGAGCATGACGGCCTTGAGTCCGGAACCGCAGACTTTATTGATCGTCACCGCGGACACGGTGGCGGGAATGCCAGCCTTGAGCATGGCCAGTCGACCCGGTGCCTGCCCCGTGCCGCCTTGCAGCACATGGCCCATGATCACTTCCTGCACGTCTGCTGCCGCAACACCCGATCGCTGCAGCGCAGCGCGAATGGCAATCGCGCCGAGGTCAGGGGCCGAGAGCGCCGAAAGCCCACCGAGGTAACGCCCGACCGGTGTGCGTGCCGCACCCACGATGACGGGCTGTCGAGAGAGGTCTGTCATCCCCGAAAGCTAACCGCCTTGCACCATCCCGCTCAACGCGACTTGTCGCTCACGACCAGCGGGGCGGACCGTCGGTCCCGGGCCAGTACGTCACCGATCAGGTTGCAGCAGAGTACCGTCACAAAAATGAACGCTCCCGGGAAAATACCGAGCCATGGCTCAGAGCTCATCGTGGACTGCGCCTGATACAGCATGTTCCCCCAACTCGCCGTCGGCGGCTGGACGCCCACGCCGAAGAAACTCATCGCACTCTCGAGCAGAATACCGCGGCCAATCGCCAGGGTCACCGCGACGGTGGCAGCCGGCGCCACGCCGGGAAGGATGTGTCGCCAAACGATGCGCGAAGACGTCGCGCCAGCCGCGCGCGCGGCGGAGACAAAGTCGCGGGTGCGCAGCGATTGCACTTCGGTGCGCAGAACACGCGCCGTCTCCATCCATCCAAGCGCGCCGACGAGCACGATGAGCAGGGGCACAGAAGGCGAGAGCACGGCCGCCGCGATCATCAGGAGGGGCAAGCGGGGCACGGACAGCATGGCTTCGGTGAAGCGCATGAGAATGGCGTCCATCCAGCGCCCCGAATAGCCGGCAGTCGCACCAACCACAACGCCAATGCCCGCGCTCACCGCAGCGGACAACAGGCCAATGGCCAACGAGATTCGCGCGCCAAACAGCACGCGCGTGAGCAGGTCCCGGCCGAGCTCGTCGGTACCAAACCAGTGCGAAGCCGATGGCGCCGCACGTCTGTGCACCAGGTCCACTGCATCGGCGGCGTACGGTGCAATGACCGGCGCGCACACGGCTAGCAGCAGCACGATCGACAACCCGCCGCACGCGACGAGCATCGGCGTGGCCGGCCGCCGAGCGGCGCGGGTGCGTGTCATGCTCGCGCCTCCGAGCGGTGGTGCATCAGGCGCTCGCCCGCGTGCGCGGATCAATGGCGTGAACCACCACGTCGGCGAGCGCGCTGAGCACGACTACGGCAACGGACGCGCACATCAGGAACGCCATCAGCACTGTGTAATCGCGCTTCGCCAGCGCCTCGGTGAAGAGGCTGCCGATTCCCGGCCAAGCGAACACGCTCTCGGTCACCACCGCGCCCGACGCCATGATGGACGCATCGAGCAGTACAACGGTGGCGAACGGCAAGGCCGACAGTCGAAGCACGTGCCGCAACAGAATGCGCCGTTGCCCCAATCCACGGGCGCGCAGTGCCGCCAGCAGCGGCGTGGCCATGGTCGCGCGCAAAGAACCACGCAGATACAGCATCCAGCCGGCGGCATGCGCAGCTGCCAGCACTGCGGCAGGAAGTACCAGATGTCGCAGCCGATCGAGCAGGTCGCCGCCGCCGAACGCCGTGCGACCCGACGAGGGCAACCAGCCCAGCCAATTGCTGAACAACAGCTGCAACACAAGCCCGAACCAGAACACCGGCAAGGAGATCCCCGCGACAGCGCCGAACATCGTAATGCGGTCCATCGCCGACCCGCGCAGGCTCAACAGCGCGCACGAAACGGCCAGGACGATGGCGCCACCGGTGGACACCAGCACCAGTTGCAGCGTGGCCGGGATGCGCTCCATGATGCGCTGCAGTACGGGCCGACCATCGGCGTAGCTGTAGCCCCAGTCGCCCCGCGCAAACGCGGTGAGCCAGGACCAATACTGCTCAGGAAGCGACCGATCCAATCCCATTGCCTGACGCAAGCGCTCGATGTCGGCCGGTCGCACGTTGGGATTCTCGAGATAGAGCGACAGTGGGCCGCCCGGCACTGCGTGAATCAGCGCAAACACCAGCACGGACACCACCAGCAGCAACGGGAGTGCTTCTGCCGCCCGCCGGACCGTGAAGCGCAGCATTCCGTGCCTGTCAGGGGTGAGGGCAGCGGCGACGCATCACGGGCGGCCGGCAGCCAGAGCCCATTCGTACACGTTCCAGAAAGGACCCGCGTTCGTTGGGTTTCCCTTGAAGTTCTCAAGTCGCGTCGGCACGGCATCAATCTTGGCCGTGTTGTACAGCACGAGTTCCGGCACCAGCTCGGCGACGCGACGCTGGGCCTGCTTCAGCAGTACGCCGCGCTGCGCCTGATCCGCGGTTCGATCGGAGGCATAGAGCAGGCGCGTCAATGAATCGTCGGCGAAATAGTTGATGTTACGTCCCGCAGGCGGCGTACGGTCGGACGCGAAAAAGAGCGTGATCTCCGGGTCGGCACCCGACTGCCACCAGTGAAGCATCGCGTCGAATTCACCGGCGAACCAGACGCTGCTGATGGACGTGCCGTCAATAAGCTTGATGGTGGCGCTGACACCGACATCCTTGAACTGCTTTTGCAGCACCTGCGCGACGTTCTCACGAATCGAGAACCCAGCCTGCGTAATCAACGTGAATGCCAGAGGCGTGCCGTTCTTCCGGCGTACGCCGTCCGGTCCGGGAGACCATCCGGCGGAATCGAGCAGCGCGCGTGCGGCCTCCGGATCAAACGCGTAGCTCCGCACGTTCGGTTCGTACGCCCAGGAGAGTGGCTGAATCGGCCCGTTCACCACCGACACCAGACCGTCGAGCATGGTGGTGACGATCTCATCGCGGTTGATGGCATGCGCGAGCGCACGACGCACCGACAGCTCGGCAAACGGCGGGAAGTGCCGCTCGTTGAGCGTAACATGCTCATAACCGTTTCCCGTGACGCGATTAAGCCGCAGGGTCGGCACGTTCTTGAGCTCCCGGACTTTGTCCCACGGCACCAGTGCGACCATGTGCACTTCACCGGACTTGAGCTGATTGATCCGCGTGTTCGTGTTCGCGACAAATCGGAACAGAATGCGGTCAATCCGTGGAAACTGTGGCCCGCGCCAGTAGTTCGTTGCCTTCTCCAGCAGCACGTGCTCCCCGGTCTTCCATTCCACCAGGCGATACGGACCGGTCCCCAGCGGATTGCGATTGTAGTCCATCGCCTTGTCGATGTCCCGCCCTTTTAGCACATGCTTGGGGAGCGTGCCGCGGGCGAACTGCATCTGGTACGGCGCGTACACTTCCTTGTAGTGCACCACCGCGGTCAAGGAATCCGGCGTATCCACCGAGCTGATCCGATCGAAACCGTCCGTGCTCTCCGGCTTCCAGTCCCCCTTGAGCATGGCATCCACGGTGAACTTCACGTCCGCCGACGTGTGGGGTACGCCATCGTGCCAGCGTACCCCCGGACGCAGTTTCCAGGTGACATCCATACCGCCATCTGCGCGCAGTGATACGCCGCCGTTGGCAACGGTGGGTATTTCGGCAGCGAGCACCGGGACCACGCGCATCTGCTCATCGTTGGTCACGAGGCCTTCAATGATGCACGACTGGATGTCCTCAAGAATGTGCGTGGCGTACCGGTTCATCGTGTCCGGCTCGCGATCATATCCCACGATCAACACGTCACTCGACGGCGGCTTGGCACCATCCCCGCCGCAGGCGACGGCAAACACGCAGATCGCCATCGCGGCAGCGCGCCGACCAATCGGGCCAAGGAACCCGCTCGAACCATTCACGGAGCGTTTCACGCGGGGTCGGCGGTCATGAGTTGATCGATCAGCGGTACGGGAATCGAGCCATGGCCGAGCAACGTGTCGTGAAATGCCCGGAGCGAGAAGTGATCGCCGAGCCGCTCACGCTGTAGTTGACGGCAATCGAGAATGCCCTGCGTTCCCAGCCAGTACATCAGTCCCGTACCCGGAAACATGCTGTTCTTCACCGTTTCTGCGCGCGCCACTTCCAGCGCCATGCCCACCTCGCCCGAGTAGAACTGGATCGCGTCCTCGGCGGACATCGTACCCTGATGCAGCTCGATGTCGACGATCGCGCGCGCAAGAAATCGCAGCTTGGAGTGGAGTTCGGAGAGCTGCTCAAGAGGCGTGAGGAACCCGAGCTCCCCCATCAACTCCGTGGCGTAGCACGCCCACCCTTCGGCCATCGTCCCCGCGCAGAACATCCCGACGCGGTTGGCACAGTCCACTGCGGCAATCTTGCCAATGCGTGACGATGCGCGATGATATGCATGCCAGTTCTGGACGTGATGCCCGACCGCTCCGTGATGTACCACATGATTGAGCGCAATGACGCTGGTATTCCACGCGCGCAGATGACGCTCGGCGGCATCTGGTTCGGTCGGCAGCGGCGGCACCACGTAGTCGTAGACGGAATACGGATCCAACGGCGCTGGCGAGCGATAAAACAGGTAGTAGAGAAACGGTGCCGCGTCCCGTGTGCCCGCCGGGAACGGCACATAGCGAATGGGCCAGTCGGGCCAGGTGACGGCGTCGTGCGCGGCGACGTGTGCGCGACAGGCGTCCCACCGTTGCGTGAACGCCGACAGATAGCCGTCGACGCTCGGATGGTCACTCGCCATCAGCGACTGCGCATGCACCCACGATCCGAAGTTGGCCTCGGCCGACCGCGTCAGCGCCTGCTGCGCCGCTGCGAACGCCGAGCGCGCCGTGCTCAGCAAATCGGACCGCGTGCGCGTACACTGATGACCCTGTGACAGCAACAGGTCGTACATCGCGGAGCCGCAGGCCATGCCCGCGTCAGCACCAACGCGGTGCCCACGCATGGCATCGGCGAAGGCGGCGAACGCGGTTGCCGCACCTGCGCTGACGGCTTGGATGGCGTCGACGCGCGCCGGCGGGAGCCCGCCCTGCTCCATCAACCACGCGGGGAGACCACGCGCCATCAGGATGGCCGCCCCCTCGCAATCGCGCACGGCCTTGTCCCGCCATGCTCCGGGAATCGGTGCATCGGCGAGCACGGACAGGCCGTCGCGCAGGAACGACGGAATCGCCGCCAAACGCGACGCGATGGACGCCCCGCGAACCGACGCGGGAGCGAACTCCCTGATCATCAACGATACGATCGAGAATACGGCTTCTCCGGTCCACAGCGCCGGGTTCCCGCGTGGGCCGTGTCGACTGGCGTGTTCGGCCAGTTGAATGTCCAGATACGCGATGGCCAGGCGAGCATCGAGCACATCGACGTCGGCCCGCAGCACGTGGGCCGGTGCCGAGACGGCATCGGGATACGCCGTCGTCAGTTCCGCCCGGAGTGCGTGCATCTCCGCATCGAGTGCCCACAGTCCGGACTCACTCCAGTCCGGAAGTTCCGCGTCGTACGCGTGCATTCCGGTGAACGTCGCGTTGACCGGCCGACCACGATAGTAGTGATCAAGAAACCGATCCAGCACCTGGCTCACGGCACAAGCGGAATGGAGACCCAGCGCCGTTCGCGAAATGACTTCGCTGGATACGTCATAGCGCGCGCGCATGCGCGGCTCGGCGCG
>JANNEV010000597.1:0-3781 GCA_031379145.1 Gemmatimonadaceae bacterium | reverse complement strand
GGCGCGTGCGCGGCGTACTACAACTACGGACGCTTTCGACAGGGATCGCCGTTGGCGTCTGGTGGTGCCGCGTTGCCTGTGCTGGCCACGTCCTGAGCGCGCGATGACAACACCTCTGTCGACACCTGTTCGCTCGCCGTCTGTGGGCGCCGTTGGCCTCACGTGTCCCACGCCGCACCGCACGCACGATTGCGTGGTGCTGGGTCACGGCTCGGGCGGCAAGCTGTCCGCGCAACTGTTTCGCGATCACTTTCTGCCGCGATTCGACAATCCCATTCTGCGGCAGCAAGGCGATGCCGCGGTCTTTGCTGTCGCGGCTGGCCGCATCGCCATGTCCACGGACACCTTCGTCGTGCAGCCACTGGAGTTCCCCGGTGGCAACATCGGGACGCTGGCCGTACACGGCACGACCAACGATCTGGCGATGATGGGCGCTCAGCCGCGCTATCTCACCGCGGGGTTCGTGATCGAGGAAGGGCTGCCGCTCGACCTGCTCGATCGCATTGTCGCCGCCATGGCTGACGCGGCACGTGCCCAGGGGGTGAGTATTGTTGCTGGCGATACGAAGGTGGTGGAGCGTGGCAAGGGTGACGGCGTATTTATCAATACCGCCGGCATCGGCGTGCTCTCCGACACGTTCCTGCCTTCTGCCGAACGCGCGTCAGTCGACGATGTGATTCTCGTGAGCGGCCCGATCGGTCGACACGGCATGGCGATCATGTCGGCACGCGAGTCGATTGGCTTCGACACCACCATCACCAGCGACACCGCCGCACTCTGGCCGCTGGTCAACGCCCTGCGCACGGCAACGCATGGCAACGTGCACGTGCTGCGCGATCCCACACGCGGCGGTGTGGCCAGCGCCCTCAACGAGATTGCGGTCGCGTCGCGCGTGGGCATGCGACTGGAGGAATCACGCATCCCCGTACCGCTCAATGTCCAGGCGGCGTGCGAGATGCTGGGGCTTGATCCGATGTATGTCGCCAACGAGGGCATCCTGATGGCTATCGTGCCGGAAGCGTTTGCCGACCGTGCGCTGGAGGCGATGCGCGCCCTGCCAGAGGGCGCGCAGGCCGTTCAGATCGGGAGCGTGGTCGCCGAGCACCCTGGCATGGTGGTGATGCGCACGCACGTGGGCGGGACGCGCATTGTTGACCTGCTGCCGGGAGATCAATTGCCGCGGATTTGTTGAGGCGCTGCCCCTCCGCGCGGGGCGCGCTGCCACGAGTGAGACTCCGCCAGTCGATCAGCGCAGACTGCCGCCATTCCACGAATGGGTGGGATCGGGCAGAAACACTATGCCATGGGACGCGCCGACTCTGAACTGCGAGATGACAAGCCAACCGCCAGGGACTTTGGCCCGCTCTGTCATATAGGCGGAGTCCAGCAAGCCGTTCTCTTCCCGGGCGGTGTTGAGGAGCTCCCAGAACAGCGTGGGCTTCTGATCCGTATCGATGGGCATCGGTCGAGTGCTCGCAGATGAAGTGGGGTGCCGTTGGTGGTCTTCAGGGCAACGCGCGTGTTTGGCATCAAGTGCCTCCTCGCCTACGCGCCCCCAAGCCGACCGTCGCCTGGGAACCTATCACGCGCTTTCGAACGTGTCGATTCCAGCGTAACGTCTGGTGGCCGACACGGCGTGCCGTGCTGAGGCACCTTGCCACCCCGGCCACCAAGACACCCTGCATGTCGATCACCGTACGCAGTCCCTACGACACGGATCTCGACCGGAATGCGGCCAATCACGCCGCCCTGACTCCGCTCACCCTCATCGACTGGGCGGCGACCGCATGCCCCGAGCGCACGGCGGTCATTCATGGCGCGCGCCGCTTCCGCTGGCGTGACACGTACGCGCGATGCCGCCGACTGGCCTCGGCCCTGTCCGCACGGGGAATCGGCCGCAACGACACCGTCGCGGTGATGTTGCTCAATACGCCGGAGATGTACGAGTGCCAGTTCGGCGTGCCCATGAGTGGCGCTGTTCTCAATTGCCTCAACGTGCGCCTCGATGCCGCGACCATTGCCTTCATGCTCGATCACGGCGACGCGAAGGTGCTCATCACCGATCGCGAGTTCTCCGGCGTCATCGCCGATGCGCTGTCGCGCTGCGTCGCCAAGCCGCTGATCATCGATGTGCTCGACACAGAGTACATCGGCCCCGGCGATCGGCTCGGCGATATCGACTACGAAGCGTTCCTCGATGGGGGCGACCCGACGTTCCCGTGGCGCGCACCGGACGATGAATGGGATGCGATCACGCTCAACTACACGAGTGGCACGACCGGTGATCCCAAGGGCGTCGTGTATCATCATCGCGGCGCGTACCTGAATGCGCTGGGAGAGATCGTCGCCTGGGGCATGCCCCGCTACGCGGTGTATCTCTGGACGGTTCCGATGTTTCATTGCAATGGATGGTGCATCACGTGGGCCATGGCGGCACTGGCCGGCACGAACATCTGTCTTCGACGCGTCGAGACCGCTGCGATCTTCGCGCTCATCAAGGAGCACGGGGTAACCCACTACGGCGGCGCACCCATCGTGCACAACACCATGCTGGCCGCGCCGGATGAGCAGTGGCAGGGCGTACCACACGGGCTCAAGGGATACATCGCCGGAGCAGCGCCACCGGCGTCAACTATTGAAGCGATGGAGCAACGAGGCGTCGAGCTCACGCACGTGTATGGACTCACCGAGGTGTACGGTCCCGCAACCATCTGCGTGAAGCAGACGGAGTGGGAGTCGCTTGCGCAGGGAGAGCGCGCCATGCACAACGGTCGCCAAGGCGTGCGATTCCAGGTGGAGGAGGCGGTGGATGTGGTCGACCCGGCGACGATGACACCGGTGCCTCACGACGGCGAAACAATGGGAGAGATCGTCTTTCGCGGCAACATCACCATGAAGGGCTACCTCAAGAATCCCGCGGCGACCGCGGCGGCCTTCGATGGCGGTTGGTTTCACTCAGGCGATCTCGCGGTCATTCACCCCGACGGCTACCTCAAGGTGAAGGATCGTGGCAAGGACATCATCATCTCCGGCGGGGAGAACATCAGCTCACTCGAAATCGAGGACGCACTCCATCGACATCCGGCGGTGTTTGCGGCCGCCGTGGTCGCACGTCCTGATGCGAAGTGGGGTGAGACGCCGTGCGCCTACGTGGAGCTCAAGCCTGGGCTCGAGGTGACGCAGCGCGAGTTGATAGACCACTGCCGCGCCAACCTCGCGCACTACAAGGCCCCCACCGCCGTGGTGTTCGGACCGCTGCCCAAGACATCCACGGGCAAGATTCAGAAGTTCGTGCTGCGCCAACAGGCGCGCTCGTCAGAGGCGATCTCGTAAACCGAGGGCCAGCGCCGCATGACGGGTCCATGACGGGTCCATGACGGGACCACGACGGGACCACGACGGGACCATGACGTCCACAAGTGCAGGTATTGCGTCAGGCGATAGGTTCCAGCATGGCGACGACATTCCTGTTGTACGGTGCGACCGGGTACGTGGGCGAAGCAACGGCGCGCGAGTGCGTGCGACGTGGGATGGCGCCGATTCTCGCGGGTCGCAACGCGATGGCCCTCTCCGCGCTGGCGCGTGAGCTGGGACTCGAACATCGCGTGTGCGCGCTCAACGATGCGCGGGCAGTGGATGCTGCATTGGCTGGGGTGCAGGTGGTGCTGCATTGCGCCGGTCCTTTTCTGTACACGTCGAAGCCCATGATCGACGCGTGTTTGCGCAACGGGGTGCACTACCTCGACATCACGGGCGAATTTCCGGTGTTCGAGGCCGTGGC
>JANNEV010000594.1:0-11132 GCA_031379145.1 Gemmatimonadaceae bacterium | reverse complement strand
GGCCGCACTCATGGGGTCGTCGGGGCGTCAGCGGACGGGCGTGGGGCACATGTTCGGTCCCGGCTCCTGGAGGCCCGCGTCGATGGGGGGCTCCGCGGCCCGGCGTGTGCCTCGCGCGCGACGCGGGTCCGGAGGTGGGTGAGGATCTGGTCGATCACCGACGTCTGCGTGAATCGTGCCGACGACATGGTGCGCCCGCCGGTGATGCCGCATCTTCGGGTCGTATCCGCGCTCGCTGTTGTCCGCATCCTGATCATCATCCCGCCGTACATACTCCGGACCGCTATGTCACCTGCACCGCATCGTTTCGCCTTCGCACGCGTGTCGCACGCAGCAATCGTCCTGGTCGCCCTGTGGCCGTGCATCGCCGTGCAGGCGCAGCGCGCAGCATCGACCACGCCGCGCACCGCCACACTTCCGCCACCGGCGGCCAACACCGCGCCAATGCTGGCCGCACTCGACAAGGGCGCGGGGCACTACACCGAAGTTGCCCAGCGCATCTGGAGTTTCGCCGAAGTCGGCTTCATGGAAACACAGAGTTCCGCGCTGCTGCAAAGCGAATTGCGAAACGCCGGCTTCACGGTGAAGGCCGGTCTGGCGGGTGAACCGACAGCGTTCATCGCGGAATTCGGCAGCGGGGCACCGGTGATCGCGCTGCTTGGCGAATTCGACGCGCTTCCCGGACTCTCGCAGGACGCGTCACCGGTGCGCAAACCGCTGATCAGTGGTGGACCGGGACACGGCTGCGGTCATCACCTCTTCGGCACCGCGAGCACGGCAGCCGCGATCGCGGTCAAGCAATGGATGATCGCCAACAAGGTGAAGGGCACGCTGCGCATGGTCGGCACGCCGGCCGAAGAAGGCGGTTCCGGCAAAGTGTACATGGTGCGTGACGGCATCTTTGGCGATGTGGACGCGGTGATCGCGTGGCACCCCGGCGACGAGAATGCCGTGAGTGGCGAACGCACGATGGCCAACGTCTCGGGCAAGTTTCGCTTTCACGGCATCAGTGCGCACGCCGCCGGTGCACCGGAACGCGGACGGTCCGCGCTCGACGGGGTTGAAGTCATGAACGTCATGACGAACTTTCTGCGCGAACACATCCCCGACGGCAGCCGCATTCACTACGTCATCACCGACGGCGGCCGCGCACCGAATGTCGTGCCCGACGAAGCGGAGGTGTACTACTACGTGCGCCACGTGGACATGAACGTGGTGAACGATGTCTGGTCGCGCGTGGTCAATGCCGCCAAGGGTGCCGCGCTTGGCACTGGCACCACGTACGACCTGCAACTCGTGGGGTCGGTGTACGCACTGCTCCCCAACGAAACGCTCGCACGTGTGCAGCAGCGCGCACTCGAGCGCGTGGGCGGCTTCGCGCTCTCGGCGCAAGAGCGTACGTTCGCCGAGCAACTGCAGCAGTCGCCCAACTTCACGATCCTGCCGCTTGGCAACACGGAGAAGATCAAGCCGTTGGTGCTCGATCAGCCCGGACTCGGCTCTACCGATGTGGGCGACGTGAGCTGGAATGTGCCCACGGTGCAACTCTCCACCGCGACATGGGTGCCGGGCACAGCGGCCCATTCGTGGCAAGCGGTGGCGGCTGGCGGCATGAGCATCGGCGCGCGCGGCATGATGGTGGCCGCGAAGACGATGGCCCTGACTGCGGCCGACCTGTTCACAGGCCCCGCGACGATCACGGCCGCGAAGGCGGAGCTGGTGCAGCGGCGCGGCGCGAACTTCAAGTACTCCACCCTGCTCGGCACGCAGAAGCCGCAGTTGGACTATCGGAAGGGCAGCGTGCCGGCGGCTACGTCGCGAGCAGGCGTGCCCTGAGGCGACAGGCCGAGTGCTATCCCACGAAAGGAGTTTCAATCGGGGTCGTCCGACAACTCTTCGGGCCTACGGCGCGATCGCCGCACGCCCCGAACGTCCCCGCGGGGGAACGGGGTGTCGGGGGGGGCGCACTTATGGGGTCGTCGGGGCCTCGGCGGACGGGCGTGGGGCACACGGCCGCATGCCGGAGGGCGTGCGGCATCTTGCTGCAGTGGCCGTCATGCAGCCCAGCCTTGCGGCGGCAGATCTGTACGCGCGCGCCGGTGAAGCGGGGAAAGCGAAGGCGGTGCTGACGCGGTACGAGTCCACGACGCTGGGAGGGGTTCACGGTTCGGCGAGTCAAGCCTGGCATGAAGCGCGCGGCAACATCGCACTCGCGGAACGGCGCTTCGCGGACGCGATCCGCGAGTATCGGGCCAGCGACAACGACACCGCCGGCGTCCCGGCTGCGTGCGCAGAGTGTGCGCAAATCAATCTCGCCCGGACCTTCGATGCGGCGACCCCGGCAGACTCCGCTGTCGCCACCATGGAACGGTATCTCGCCATTCCACCGCGTCGGCAAAACAACGGCTACGACGCTTACCTCCTGCGCGCGATGGTGCACGAGCGCCTCGGCCAACTCTACGAAGCCAAGGGCGACACGCCGAAGGCGGTGAACAACTGTCGGACGTTCATCGCGCTCTGGAAAAATGCAGAGCCCGAGTTCCAGCCGCGGGTGGCCGAGACCAAACGGCGGATGGAGAAACTGACGCCGGTCGAGCAGGTGTGGGAGCGCGTCGGCCGGTGAATCACGCCGTGGCGCGTGAACCGCGGTCTTGCTTGTCGCGGGTGATGGAAGCAGTCTCTGCGTCTTACCGGCCGTACAACACTGTGGGAACGGCACGCATCAATCTTTTCCGCGAGACGCCGCACATGCAGCTCCGCTCCGCGTTCGGTACATGCCTGCTCAGCGCACTGACGATCGGCGACCTGGCGGCCCAGCCCGCGCGATCGTCATCGGCCGCAACATGGGACGCCACCGCGCCGCGCGGACGCACCCGCCTGATCGAATTCACCGCCACCGAAGGCACGTGGACGTCGGTCGACCTCTCCAGCGATGGCGCGTGGATTGCCTTCGACCTGTTGGGTCATATCTACCGCATGCCAGCGGCCGGTGGGGATGCGGTGGCGCTCACGCAGAACTCAGGCATTGCGTCGAACTTCCACCCGCGGATCTCACCCGACGGGAAGTCCATCGCCTTCATCTCCGATCGGGCTGGCGGCGACTATAACCTGTGGGTGATGGACGCCGATGGTGGCAATGCGCATGCGGTCGCCATTGCACCGAAAACGCGCATGCACTACCCACACTGGACCCCGGATAACCAGTACATCGTGGTGACGCAGGACGATGACGAGTCGCGTGCGCTCGTCATGTACCACCGTGACGGCGGTGAAGGCATCACTCTGCTGAAAGGCGTTGAAGGCAGGATGCCGCTCCGCTCATCGCTGTCTGCCGATGGGCGCTACCTGTATTACGACGTGTATGCCAAGAACAACGCGCCCGAGGGACAGGCAGACGTTCTGAAGGGGGCCGTGCAGGTGCATCGGTATGACCTGCACACCGGCGCGGTACGCGCCATCACAGCCGGTGAAGCGGGGCAACAGGTTCGCTCCAGCAGTGGCGGTGCCTTCGCGGCAGAGCCGAGTCCCGATGGACGACTACTGGCGTTCATTCGCAAGGTGCCGGGAGGGACGCTCGAGTATAAGGGCCAGCAGTTCGGCCCGCGTGGGGCACTGTGGATTCGCGACCTGCGTGTCGGCACCGAACGCCTGCTGATGGACCCGGTGGAGATGGATCTCTCCGAAAGCTGGCCCATCGAAGGGAGCTATCCGATGTATCGCTGGGCCGCCGACGGACAGAGCATCGTGATACACCAAGGCGGCAAGATCAGGCGCGTAAACGTCGCGACCGGCGCGGTCACCACGATTCCGTTCAGTGCGCGCGTCAGTCGCACCATTTCCGAACAGGCGGTCACCAAGCAGCGCATTACGGATGCCGCCGTCGACGTGCGCTTCATCCGATGGGCCAGTGCATCACCCGATGGCCGCATGCTCGCTTTCCAGGCGCTTGGGCGGATTTACGTGCAGAGCTTACCAAGCGGAAACGCGCGTCGACTCACGTCTGCGTCATTCGACGCGATGGAGTTTCAGCCAGCATGGTCTCCCGACAGTCGCACGATTGCGTTCACCACGGTCGATTCCCTGAATCGCGGTGCGCTGTGGCGCATCACAGCGAGCGGTGGAATCCCGCAGCGTATCACGAAAGACGCGGGCGAATATCTCAACCCCACGTGGACGCCCGATGGACGCGAGATTGTAGTCGCGCGAGGCGCGGGGGCGACGGCGCGGGCACAGGCGATCGCGCGAAACCCGTACTGGGATGTCGTGCGGATCGCGGCGACCGGCGGTGACGAGACCGAGATTGGCGAGAGGCGCCGCGTTGGCAACCGCAGCGTTGAATTGCGTCCGATGGTCGGGAACGATTCACGCGTGTACTGGTCAACCCCGAACGACTTTGGATCGGGAGAGCAGTTTGGCATCGACCCGCGCGGCGTCGAGTTCGCATCGGTACGGATGGATGGGAGTGATCGCCGGGTGCATGCCAGCATCCGCGATGCTGACGACGCCGTGCTCTCGCCCGACGGCAAGTGGCTGGCCTTCATGCAAGGCGCGAATGTCTATCTGGCGCCGGTGCCGGCTGGCGGGACTGGGGGGAGCGTGCCGAAGATTACCAAAGAGGGTGGCGATCTTCCCGTGACCGCGCTCAGCACCGGCGGCGGACTCTATCCCCGCTGGCGGACCTCCACCATCGTCGACTTTGCCGGGGGGAATCAGTTCTACTCACACAACGTCGTGACACACACGACGGATACCATCACCGTGAAGCTGTCGGCGCCGCGAGCCCTACCCTCCGGTTCCATCGCACTGACTGGCGCGCGCATCGTCACGCTCGATCGGAAGCGCATCATCGAGAATGGCACCGTCGTTGTGAAGGCTGGTCGCATCAGTTGTGTTGGCACCTGCAGCACGACCGGAATCGACAAAGTTGTCGACGTCGCGGGAAAGACGGTGATTCCGGGATGGGTGGACATGCATGCGCACCTCCATGCCGATCATATGGGGATGATGCCGCGTCAGAATTTCGCAACCGCCGTGTACCTCGCCTACGGCATCACGACAACCCATGATCCGGCGACGACATCGATTCAGGCATTTCCGACGGCGGAAATGATCGAGGCGGGGGAGACGGTTGGTCCACGCGTGTTCTCCACGGCTGAAGCCTTGTACGTGGGCGATGCAGGGCTGATCAACGGCATCTCTTCGCGCGATGCGGCGGTGCGCGAGGTCGCACGGCGCCAGAGCTGGGGCGCCGCCATGATCAAGCAGTACATGCAGCCCACGCGACAGCAGCGACAGTGGGTGGCGGATGCGGCCCGCGAGCGGGGCATGCGCCTCACCGCTGAAGCGTCCGACGGCATGGAGTACGCGCTTGGCCTGGTGATGGATGGATACACGGGCGGTGAACACATGATGGTGCAGGCGCCGTTCTACTCCGACCTCACGACGTTCCTCGGCAAGGCACAGTTCTTCTACTCGCACACACCGCTGATTTTCGGATTCGGCGCGTGGAACGAGGAGTGGTTCTGGCAGGAGAGTCCCGTCTGGCAGGACCCGAAGCAAGCGCGGTGGATTCCGTGGCGACAACTCATTCCACACACGCGTCGCTTCATCACGCGCCCCGAGACCGACTACTCGAAGGACATCGTTGCGCAGGGGATCGCCGACATCATTGAGGCCGGCGGTTTCTCCGCTGTTGGCGCACATGGGCAGCAGCCCGGTCTTGGCTCGCACTGGGATGTCTGGATGGCGGCCAAGGCGACGGGCAACCACATGGCGCTCGAGATTGCATCCATGCACGGCGCCATGTTCCTCGGCATGGACGACGACATCGGTTCGATCACGGTGGGCAAACTCGCCGACCTGATGGTGCTCAACGCCAACCCCCTCGAGAACATCCGGAACACCGCCGACATCCGCTATGTGATGAAGGGTGGCACGCTTTACGATGCGAGTTCGCTCGATGAGCTGTGGCCGAAACAGAAACCGTATGGGAACAGCTATTGGTTTGTGCCCGAGATGTTCACGCGCGACGTGAAGCGCGTGAATGCTCACGACAAGAAGTGACGCGCACGAGCGCTATGGTCAGGTTCTGACTGCCGTTGCTGTCCAGCGCATGAAACTGCGATCGATTCCAACCGCGCTGCGCGGATCCGGAGGTGCGCGAGGATCTGGTCGATCATCGAGACCTGGGTGATGAACGCGACGACTCGCGGAGGGCCGCGGCAGGTGGGACACGCGAGCGGGTCGACCTCGAAGATCTGCTGGAGGAGCGACGCCGTAGGGCATGGGCCCACCGGCGGGTGGCCTCGGTGGGCGCCAGCCTCGGCGCGGGGACGATCACGGGCGGCGCACCGGCGACGCCGAGATTGACCTTCCCCCGCATGCCACACGGGCGGTTGGCCTACCAGCCCTCGTACCGCGTCGCGACGTGGCCGTTGTCGGGGATGTGCCCGAGCACTCGCGCCAGGAACTCGAGTGGGTCGGCGGTGTCGGTCCCCGCCGTTGGCCCCTCCGACTGGTCCGAGCGATACCTCACGGCCTTCGAGGCTCGGTCGTAGGTGAGCCGTTCGCGCCCGCGGATTCCGCGCGCCGTACCGCGCGAGTCGGGTGGCGAAGGCGCGATCGTCCTCCGGGACCCGTAGGGGCCCTCCCACACGGCGGTATGCACGTGGAACCCGGCGTGCGGCCACGTCAGCATCCCGGCGGCCTGGTGTTCGTCGAACAGCGCAAGGCGCACGAACAGCCGGAGCATCGCGCCGAGCGCTGACGGCTAACTGGCGGCGTCCGCGTGGCCGTGCTCCGATGGCGACGCGTCTGCACCCAGCTCGTCAAGCACCAGCTTGTGCGCCTTGCGGCCGCCGCGCCCGACAACGTGCGGCGCCGACTCGTGATCCAACAGCAATTGTGCATGATCGATGGCTCGTGCCGCCAGCGCGCGAGCGCCCTCGCGCAATTCCGTGCTGCCCTTCACCACCTCGATGTTTCGCTCCATGTCCTCCGCGCTCCAGCCACGCGAGTGCGCGATGTACGGGAACTGCGGAAACTGACAGCCGATCTCGCCGAAGAAGCCCATCAACTGCCCGGCCACCGCCTGCACGTTGTCCTGTCCGCCGGTGATGATGAACGCGGCCACCTTGTTTCGCAGCAGGACGCGATTGGCAATCGTCACCTGGTTCTGCACGCAGTTCATGCGCTCGACCATGCGATAGTACAGCGAGCTCGCATTCCCCCAGCGGATGGGCGTGGCGACGATGATCACGTCCCCCCAGTGCACGATCGCTTCGTAGACGCGCTCCATCTGGTCGGCGGGATCCATCTGCGTGATGGAGCACGGCCATGTGCAGGCGTGCGCGCTCTTCGAGTAGTAGCCCTCACAGGGGCGGAAGGCGAGTTCGGCCAGACGGATCAGCCGCGTTTCAGCGTCGAGTGCCGTGGCCTCTGCCATGGATTCGGCGAGCAGCGCGTCGCTGGTGGAATAGCGCGGGTTGGCCACGTCCATGTTTGTGGTCGCGATCCCGACCACCCGCACCGGTCCCGGCGCGCGCTCCACCTTTCTCGCGAGCGGGTGCACGGGATGCGGCCCTCGCGTGCGCTTGCTCACAGGCTCGCGGGACACCCACAGTCGGCCGTCCTCGATCTTCACGTCGTAGCGCGGCACGGCATCCTGCTCGAAGCCCGGCTCGCCCTGCCCGGTGCGACAATGGTATTTCCAGTTGTGCCAGGGACAGACGAGATACTCGCCGTCGATTCGCCCCTCACTCAGCGGACCACCCGCGTGGTTGCAGGTACCGGAAAGCACACTGAACTCACCGTTCACGTGCGTGACCACGAGGCGCGTCGTGCCCATCGTTGCTGCCGTAAGCGGTCGCCGCGAGAAATTCTGCGCGTCGCCGAGGTCGTGCCACTGGGTCATGACGGGGTCGGTGGGGGGCCCGGGCATCGCCCGTGCCGCGTCTACGGAACTCTTTCGCCTTCGCCAAGCTCTGTAGCGGAGGCGCCATTGGCTAGGCCACGGTGCATGTACCTCCTCTCCTGCCTCCTCGCCCCGACTTCTCACCCATCGGACATGTCCCAGGCTCCCAGTCTCTCAGCCATCGCATGGGCGCCAGTGCGCCCTTCCCTCGCGAAGGCGCTCACCGACGCACGACTCCAAGCGCATCATTGCGTGCAGTTCGCCTCGGCCTTCGGCATTTCGTATCTGACACCCGCGAGCGACGACAGCCACACGGCGCTGTCGTGGGACGCCGGTCGCGGCGCGCTCATGTCTGGCACCGTCGCCGGCGTATCGCTGGGTGTTCGGCTGATGGATCTGGTACTGCTCGTGGTGCGCACCGGTGCGCCGGACGTCGAGCTGCCGACGCATGCGCACACGATCGACGAGTTGCACGAAGCGATCCGCTTGGCGCTGGCCACGGCCTCGCTCGCGCCCGATCGGTATACGCTGCGCCGACACTTCGAGATACCTGCGCATCCGGTGGCGACCGGGGGTCGGTTCGACGCGTCCGACCTCGCGGCATTTAACGAGATCGCGCGCTGGTTCGGGAACGCCGCGGGGCTGCTGACTACGACCGCAGAGTTACACCACGGGTCGGCGGTGGCCTGCTGGCCGCACCATTTCGACATCGCCACGCTGATCACAGTAGGCCCCGGCCGCACCACCGGCGCAGGACTCGCGGCTGGGGACGGATACTACGACGAGCCGTACTTCTACGTGAACGCCTATCCGCGCCCGGCGGTGGCGTCGCTGGCTGACACGCTGGCTGGTGGCGGGCACTGGCACACGCATGAGTGGATCGGCGCCGTGCTCCCGGGGTCCGTAATTGCGGAGGCCGCCGAGTCCCAGCAGGAGCAGGCTCGCGCGTTTCTCGATACGGGGCTGTCGTCGCTGCGCGCACTGCCGCCTCCGGCTGAGGATTGACGCCGCAGCAGCGAGAATGTGCACCAGCACCGGGGCCAGGAACTCCAGCGGGTCGGCGGTCTCCGTGCCCGCCGTCGGGCCGTCCGACTTGTCGGAGCGATAGGTCACCGCCTTGGCGGTCCGGTCGTACGTCAGCCATTCCAGCGCGACCGGATTCCGCGCGCAATACCGGGCGAGCCGGATGGCGAAGGCGCGATCGTCCTTGGGCACCCGAAGGGGCCCTCCCAGCGGGCCGTATGCACGTGGAACCCGGAGTGCGGCCACGTCAGCATCCCGGCAGCGTGGTCATCGGCGAACAGCGCAAGGCGCACGAACAACCGGAGCACGGCGCGGCGAACGCTTCCGAACGCGGCAGCTGCTGCCCTATCCCGTGCAGCAGCATGATCGGTGTTTGAATGTCCTTGATGTAGAAGAACGGCGACGCGCGCTTGTACACCTCGGGATTCGTGGCCAAGGGACCGAACTCGTAGTCCACCAGCTTGAGGTGCCGCAGCTCCTGTTCTTGAATCATGTGAATCCAGTCGCCGTACCCGGACACCGCCGCCGCGGCTTGAAAAACCCCGGGCGCAAAGGCCGCTGCCGCCAATGACATGCATCCACCGCAGCTGCAGGACCGGTAAACGTGCGCCTCGATGCACGGCCTATTGCGGATGTTGCACCGCGATGGTGTCGGCCGATGTAATCCGTGTGCGACGCGCAACGCGCACGCGCGGATGACAGAAGCGCATCAGGCGCGACGCGCGGAGCACCGTCGCCTCCATTTTCCCTTGCACCGGGAATGGCTCTGACGCTTGCAGCAACGCATCCACGCGCTCGTGACGATCACGCCGTACCGTGGTGTACTGCGCTACGCCGTCGAGACGCGCGGCATCACCGGATGCGAAGTCGAGCACCACGAGCGCAAATCGCGACGACGTGCGGAGATTTCCGGTACTCACAAACATGCCGTCGCCAAGGTACTCGGTCCAAGTGATCGTCCCGCCGGTGGCGTCGTAATGGAGAAACCCGGGCGGACCACCGCGATGGGATACATCGGCCACGCCGTCCGGCGTCTCAGTGACCAGGAACGCGGTCTCGCCGCCAGTCACGGCCTGCACGATCCACGGATCATCAAGGGCAACTGGGTCCTGCCGTGTCGGGCCGTGATGCGTGGTCTCGCCGGTACTGCTGGTGGGCGTCATGTATTTGCGGCAGTTCGTAAACGCCACCTCACACATGATCACTACGCCGTCATGCCGCGGCGTTGGGAGACCGGCCACTCGGGATCGCCGGGCCGTCGACGGATTGATCACGATCCCGCCCCACCGGTGATCGAGCGGTAGCTGGTCGGCGACCTCGCTCGGCAATTCAACGGCGATTTCACCGGCCACGGCGGTGGCAGATACGAGCGGCGCGGGGCCCGAGAGTACCGCAACATGCAGCACATCCGGCACCGCGCAGGCTAGCACGATCAGGTCGGCCTCGTTCGCATAGTCGACCACCGGTCCAACCCACGACGATAACTTATCTGCGCAGAGGATCGAGTTCGCTTCGCGCTGAACATCGCGCTGCCCTTCGTGATACTGGAACGGACGCATGAAGCCCTCCTGACAGTCCTTTGCGCCATCGCGCTGAATTATTGCTCGCCTGCAAGATGGTGCAGAGAGGTTGACCAAAGCGCAAACGGGAGTCGTGGTCTGCTCCGGACGGTCGTCTACTGCACGCCATGTTTGGCAGTATGCGTCACACCGATGCGACGGCGAATGCCGATGCGTCCGACAATGCTCTCACCGGACAATTCAGCCCACGGCTCAATCTCCCAGGCCCGCTGTGTGACCATCACGAGAGAGACATACGGCCCACGGGAGACGCCGGCGCGCACCAACGAGCCGCGATCATCGAAGACATACGCCCCGCCGAAACGCGGCGGCGCGGCTAACCAGTCTGGCACGCGCGGATCTCCCAGCTGGATCTCGGCGAACCCTTTCGACAGCCTCCCAATCCGGAGACCGACAACCGGCGATACGCGTGTCAGGTTTATCGGGCTGTCCTCGAGCCAGTCAGGTAACCGGCCTGCCGCGGCGCCGAGCGTCACGCCCACCAACCGGCCGTCGAAGTTGACGGCAAGTCCGCCACCGCGAAAGTTCGTGGAGCTGGCGGGCGAGAGAACCGTGACGTTCGGCGACAGCGAGGTCTCTGGGTCACTGTCTATCACGCCGGTCCCGGCACTCGCGGT
>JANNEV010000702.1:0-3127 GCA_031379145.1 Gemmatimonadaceae bacterium | reverse complement strand
CTCACGGCCAATATCGCGCTGGCCGTCGTATTGCGTCTGACGGAAAAAGATCGGGTCCTTGCTCCACGAGCTCGGACCGTAGGTCGGGGCATGCCAGTCGCCGTTGCCCTTGTTGGCGTGGAAGTAGGGCTGCACGGTCACATGCACTTGCTCGCTCAGCGTGAAGTCAGCGAGTGCGTAGGCCAGGTTGTCCCGACGAGCGCCGAGCGATGACCGCCAGTAGGCCTCGTCCTCCTGCCCGGGCGTCGACGCGAACTGCTTGGCCAGATTCCAGTCATTGAACTGGTCCCAGTCGCGTCCACTCTGCTGGAAGCGAGCGAGCGAGAGGTCCACATAGTCGGCCTCGCTGCGATTCGAGAAGGAGTAGAATCCCGTGAACTTCGCGGAGCCGAGGAAGCCAACCGCTTTCGCGTTGATCTGCTCCAACCACGTTTCGCCATCACGAAACAGCCCGTTGCGATTCAGCAGTCCTCGATTGATGGGAGAGGCCGGCTCGCCAGCGCCCTTCCACTTGTCGTTGTCCTGTCGTGTGAAGCTCAGGTACGCGCTGGCACCGTTGTTGCCCGACGTCCAGAAGCCCGTGTCGAATCGCCCGGTGGTACGAAAAGTGTTCGCACCACCCACTGTCTGCTTGAGCAGCAACGACCGCCGTGCGGCCGGCGCATCCGATGCATACTGCACAACTCCACCGAGGTTGTTCGCGGACGACGTGCCCAACGCGCCGCTGCCTTGGGCCACGCTGGCACCGGCCAGATTCTCCGCGTCAACAGCACGGCCGATACCCAGCCCGTTGAAATTGCCGTAGCTCATGTCGCCCAATGGCAGACCATCGAAGGTCTGGCCCACCTGCTGCGTCTGGAAGCCGCGCATCGTGATGCGGTTCGACCATTCATACTGACCCCACGGATCTGAACTGTTGAAGTTCACGCCGGGCAGCCGTTCCAGCGCCTTCAACGCGGTGGTCCCCGCGGTGCGCTCCTGCAGTTCGCTCTTGCCGAGTCCGTTGGCCGTACGTGCTTCGCCCTGACCGGAGGCGGTTGCGGTGATCTGGACGGTTCCAAGTTTCTGCGTGGTGTCCTTCTTCGCTGGCGCGGACGCGGGTTGTTGCGCCCCGATAGGCGCCACGTACAGCGCGACGGCAACGGCCGTGAAGAGTCTCATGCGCATGCGGTGCTCCGAAAAATGGGTAGGATCGGATTGGCCTCTATCCGGTCGAAGGCCAAGAGTCGGCGCTGAGTGTCACAGCCCCATGTACACGAGCCCGCGGTCGTGTAAAGCTGGATGGTCCCTTTGCAACGATCCGACGACGATCACCCGATTCGACCATCAGCCGATCGCACTGTTTGCGCCCGGCGCGCCGACTGCCGAGATTGCCTGATCCGCCGTCCGAATCGACCGTCTACATTGGGGGGAAACGCCATCGTGTGCGCGCTAAGTATCTCAAACCGCCGTGTCGGCGCGGGTGCGTTCCTGCGGCGCAGACGACAGCACGGGCAACGGATTCGCATGGTGTTGCTTGCCGGAACCTGCCTGGCCGGGCCGCCGAGCATCGCCCGTGCGCAGGCAGGCGGTCAAGGTGGAGCGCTGAGCACGACACAGCCCGCCCCGACGGGTGACTCGTCGAGCGTTGGTTCGGACGGTACGGTCGCGAGAGGATTCCGGCGTCTCCCGCCGCAAAACACGTACACCGTGTGGGTTGGCGGCTCCGTGGCCACGCTCACCGCCTCTGACAACGAGACCATTCGCAACGGTTCACTGCGACTTGTTGGTGTGCAGTGGACGCGGGATCTTTTTTCCTGGCACAGCGCGCGCTTCAGCTGGGTCACCGAGGTGCTGCCGCTCATCTCGGCCACGAGCAGTGCACCGGCGGTGCGTGTTCCCCCGTCGTTGCGGGATCCCTCCAATCCCCCGGACCCGAAAGAACTCGCGCGCTACCTGAGTCATGACAGCTGGGGATTCGGCGTCTCGCCGTTGAGCGCGCAGGCTGAGCTCACGCACTCGCCGCGACTCTCCACCATTGTTCAGGTGACGTCTGGCGGCGCGTGGTTCAGCGAGGTCGTGCCCTATGGAAAGGCGACGCAGTTCAACTTCACGGTGTCTCCGAGCGCCGCGTTGCAGTGGAGCCCGTCACCGCGAACCCGCATCGCGTTCGGCTACACGCTTCACCACCTCTCGAACGCGAGCATTGGCGGCAGCAATCCCGGCATGAACTCGCACTTGTTCTTCACGCGAGTCTCTTCCATCGGCCTCCGTTAACGGCACCGTTTCGCGCGCATCGAAGGCGCGTGGTACGCGATACAACCGCAGAGCCACTACGGCGTGATCACCCGCGGCTTGGCCGGCTTCGTTCCGTTCAGGCGCGGCCTCGGGCCGTTCCCCACCTCGACCACCAGGTCCTTCAGGTAGTTCGCAATCTTGGCGTAGTGCGGATAGTCGATGAACTCCGGCTCATCGCTGCGCTGATGGTAGTCGCCATGCAGGCCGGTGAAGAAGAACGCGATCGGAACGCCGGAGCGCGCGTAGTTGAAGTGATCGCTCCGCGCATAGATGTTGTTGTAGCCGCCCCACGCGATGGGCTCATCGAACTTGTAGTCGAAGTCCAACGGCTTCGAGCGCTTCTTGTTCACGGCCTGCACCGTCTCGCCGAGGTCTTTGGAGTCGAACCAGGAGCCCACCACACCCACGTAGTCATCGCCACCGCCCGGCAGGTCTTCGGCACGTCCGCGTCCGATCATGTCCACGTTGATCTGCGCCACCACCGAGTCCAGTGGTACGGTGGGGTTCGCGACGAAGAACGCCGAGCCCACAAGCCCGCCCTCTTCACCGGTGTGCCAGACGAAGAGTGTCGAACGCTTCGGCTTGACCGGCATCGCCGCCATCGCCTCCGCGATCTCCAGCACGCCCATGGAGCCGGAGCCGTCATCATCGGCGCCATTGTTGATCGAGTCGATGCGCGCCTTGAGATGGATCTTGCGGATGCTGTCCATGTTCACCTTCCAGCCGTCGGCAGTCAGTGCGCCGGACGCCTTGAGCTGATCCATACCGTTGGCGAGCAGGTACCGGTTCTTGGCAATGTTGTAGGCCCGCACTGAATCCTTGTCGACCGGCGGCGCAAAGCCCACGTGAT
>JANNEV010000683.1:0-1890 GCA_031379145.1 Gemmatimonadaceae bacterium | reverse complement strand
ATGATGTCCATGGCCGTGGCGATCAGTCGTTCGAGCTGCGGCCGTTCCAGCAGCACTTCGATGCGCTGAATCAGGTACGTGGACGCGGACGCGCGCACCAGCACGGCCAGGTCCGTGGCTCCCGTGCGCGACGTATCGTGGCTGGCCACCAGGTTGTGTCGTTGCCATTCGAAGCGCAGTTCGAGCCAGACTATGGCGAGGGTGCGATAGAGTTGCGTCTCGTCATCATCCGACCACATCGCTGCGGCGAAGGTCCGCAACTCGGCGCAGAGCCTCAGCGCATCCGCCTCGATGTTGGCCCGACTGACTTCGCTCAGTGGAACGGCCCCGGTCAACTCACGTAGCGCATTGGTGACGTCGTGCTCATCGGCCACGCGCGCGAGCTGCGCTGACAACTGGGATAGGACGGCTACGGACATGGGGTACCTCAACCAGAAGCTTCGGCACGAAAGCGTCGTGCGGCGCGCCGGACGGATCACGGCTCGCCACGTCGCGCGCCTACTGCCCCTCGTAGTCTCGACCGATGCCGGTGGAACCTTGAGGTAGGAGCGCGCGTGCCTGCCTGGCGCCCCGTGAGCGAATCCTCACACCAGTCGAAGCCGTATGGCTCGCCATGACCTCTCCCGCTGCGCTCTCGTCTGTTCTGGCGCTCGTCCTGCTTGGGCTGAGCCTGCTGGGCGGACTCGTTCTCGTTCCATTGGGCCTGCCGGGCCTGTGGATAATGTTGGGAGCGGCCTTGGTGCACTGGCTGCTGTTACCCGCGGGCGGGGTAGGCGTGTGGACGCTGGCGACCGCCTCGGTGCTCATCGTCGTCGCCGAGGTGTTGGAGTACACCATCGCGGGGCGATACACGAGAAAGTACGGTGGGTCCTCCCGTGCGTCGTGGGGCGCAATCCTTGGCGGGCTACTCGGTGCGGTGGTTGGGGTACCCGTGCCCATCGTCGGGTCGGTGGTCGGGGCGCTGGCAGGAGCGTTCGCCGGGGCGTTCGTGGGAGAGCTGACCGTGCGTCGTGACCAGCGGAGCGACCCGACCAGAGCCGCTACGGGTGCCCTGATCGGTCGGGCCGTCGCGGCGGCGGTGAAAAGTGGCATCGGCGTCATGGTGGCGCTGCTGATTTTCAGTGCCGCGCTGCTTGCCGGGGTCGGCGGCGGCGGTTGATTTGCGCCGTGTCTGGACTAAATTTTCCGTACGCCCCGCGGGTTGTCCGCGGGGCGTTTTTTGTTCGCGGCCTTGCCGCCGCCGGAGACACGACACGCATGTTCGATTCGACGACGCGCACGATGGTAGTGGTGGGAGCGCAGTGGGGCGACGAGGGGAAGGGAAAGCTCGTCGACGTGCTCGCGGAACGCGCCGACTGGGTGGTGCGCTATCAGGGCGGTGCGAACGCTGGTCACACGGTGCATATCGGCGACACGTCGTTCGTTCTGCATCAGATTCCCAGCGGCATCCTGCATTCGGGTGTGCGTTGCGCCATTGGCAACGGCGTTGTCATGGACCCTGAGACCCTGTTCGTTGAAGTGGACGAGCTGGTCGCCGACGGCGTGGATGTGGAGGGGCGACTCTACGTGTCCGAGCGTGCGCATCTCGTCATGCCGTATCACAAGCTGATGGACCGGGCGAGCGCCGCCAGCAAGGCCATCGGCACCACGGGACGCGGAATCGGGCCGGCCTACGAGGACAAAGTCGCGCGTCGTGGCGTGCGTGTGCTCGACCTGCGCTATCCCGATCGGCTCCGCGAGATGGTGACGTTGGGAGTAGATCGCGCCAACGCGCAGCTGGAACGTTCCGGTTCCGACGTCCGCGCCTCGGTCGGCGGCGGCGGTTGATTTGCGCCGTGTCTGGACTAAATTTTCCGTACGCCCCGCGGGTTGTCCGCGGGGCGTTTTTTG
>JANNEV010000668.1:0-2171 GCA_031379145.1 Gemmatimonadaceae bacterium | reverse complement strand
TTCACGCTGGCGGTGCTGGCAGTCGCGCTGGGCGTGGCGGTGGGGGCGGCGTCGCTGTTTGGCGTTTCTTTTGCGCTCGGCGCGTTCGTAGCGGGTGTGGTGATCAGCGAATCAGAGTTGAGCTATCGTGCGGCCGCCGATGCCCTGCCGCTTCAGGATGCGTTCGCCGTGCTCTTTTTCGTGTCGGTCGGCATGCTGATTGATCCGGCGGTACTGTTGCGCGATCCGGCGAAGGTGGTGTCGACGGTTGGCGTGGTACTGCTGGCCAATGCCGTCACCAGCACGATCCTGATGGTGCTGCTGCGGCATCCGTTGCGCGCTTCGCTGCGGCTCGGCGCAAGCCTGGGGCAGATCGGGGAGTTCTCGTTTATCCTCGCGGCGCTTGGCGTTTCCATCGGGGTCCTGTCCGAGTCTGCACGCAGCCTGATTCTGGCCTCGGCGCTGGTCACGATCATGCTGAATCCGCTGCTGTTCCGGATGGCGGAGGCGTTGGGGGCGTGGATCGCGAGGCGGCCCACGCTGCAAGCGCGGCTGGAGCGGCAAAAGGAGCCGAGAATGGCGACGACGGAAGTGCATGTCGCCATGGTGCCGGACCACGCGATTGTAGTGGGGTTTGGCCGAGTGGGTCGGACCATCGGCGACGCGCTGCAGCGCTCCGGCATTGCGTTTGTCGCGGTGGAACAGGACCGCCGAGTGGTGGAGGCCATGCGCGCGACCGGCGTGGCTACCGTTTACGGAGACGCGACAACGCCTGGTGTGCTCGAATACGCCCAGCCGGCGCTGGCGAAGCTGCTGGTCATTGCCGCGCCTGATCCGTATCACGCCAGGCACATCATCGCCCTGGTACGGGCGAAGAATCCCACCATCGACATCGTGGTGCGCACGCACAGCGATCAGGAGCAGCAGCTGTTCGAGTCGCTCGGCGTGAGCAAGGCGCTGCTGGGTGAACGAGAACTCGGCTTCGGCATGGCGTACCAGAGCCTGCGTGCGCTTGGCGTGGAGGATGACCGCGCAGACGATATCGTGGAGCAGTTGCGCGGCGGTGCGCGCATGCAGACCCGCGAGTTCAGCTCACTGATGCCCGCGCTGACCGCGAGCGGCGCATCGTCAGCGTCGCGAGGTAAGTAGCCTTCCGTCGTCGCCGTCGGTCGTCGCCGTCGGTCGCGCTGACGCTGCGTTGTCCTACACCGCCTGAATGCCCGGCTTGCCGTGCGTGAGTTGCCAGCGGCTTGCTGTTTCAATCGGCGCATCTGGCTTGGTCACAAACGGGACAGTACGGAAGTCCGTGCGCCACGTGGTGAGGTCGGCCCGGCAGGATACGTAGCCGCGTTGCCGGTTGTGCCACTTGATATGCGGGTTCGCGGCAACCGCCGCCTGAGCGTTGGCAGGCAGAACGGCAGTGCCGTCCCCGCCAGACGAAATACTGGTCGCGACGAACTCCGCACCGATGGTCGGCCGGTCGGGACGCGAGAAGTCGGAATGCAACTCGTTCGTCCAGTTGGAGTGAATGTCGCCGGTGATCACGACCGTGCGGTTGGGCGCTCGCTTCGCGAGGCCGTTCAACAGTCGATCACGCGCGACCGGGTAACCGCTCCATTGGTCCATCGAGACGGTCACCGCGTCATCGGGATCGCTGTCGTATGGAGCCATCATGACCTGATTGGCGAGTACCTGCCACCGCGCTGGTGACGATCCGATGCCGTTCAGCAGCCACCGTTCCTGCGCGCCGCCCATCAGCGTTCGGCTCGGGTCCGCCCACGTGCCGCAGGGGACTGGCTTGGTGCCATCGCCGCACGCCTGATCGCTGCGATACTGTCGCGTGTCCATCAGCCAGAAGTTGGCCAGCCCGCCCCACTCAACGGAACGCGTGATGTTGAGGTCGGCCCAGGACGTCGCTCGAGGTACGCGCACGGGCTGGTGCTCCCACCACGCCTGGTACGCGGCAGCGCGGCGCGCGTGCATCTGCTCGTCGGACTCCATCCCATTCTCGCCAACCAGCCCGGCGTAGTTGTTATCGACTTCGTGATCATCCCAGACCACCAGCCACGGACAGCGCGCGTGGGCGGCCTGGAGTTCGGCGTCCGACTTGTAGAGCGCGTAGCGACGGCGGTAGTCGTCGACCGTGCGGATCTCGAGCCCCACGTGCTTGCGTACGCCGCCGTCGGCACCAC
>JANNEV010000573.1:0-2604 GCA_031379145.1 Gemmatimonadaceae bacterium | reverse complement strand
CTCCCAGGCGCGCGCGTCCTCAGCTTCGAGGACGGTCGCATCAGCGAGGTTCGCTACGATGAGACGGAGCACTTCCAGTTGACGCGCGGGTTTCTCAATGACCCGGAGCGGTACTTCCGGTATCTCTTCGACGAGACCGAGGATCGGCGCGACGGTGCGGTCTGAGATCGCATGCCAATGAGTGGCTGCATTGGCGTCTACAACTGATTGAGGCAGCGGGTCACATGTTTGCCGATCGGTTCCAGCAAACCGGCGACGATCTCGCGGGCGGCCTTTTCGCTGACGTGCTGTTCGATGACTCGATCGATCGCGGTCGGAACCCGCTCCACCAACTCGGCGATGCGGTCAATGAGTGCGTGCGGTGGAAGTCCAACGTCGCGGGCGACCGCGCGCCAGTGACTGCCTGTGATGGCATCAACGCGACGCTCACCGCCAACTGCCAACGCGAGTGAAACACCGTTCGACCATTGCTGCGGATACGGTAGGGCAGAAATCACGTCATAGAGCGGTGCGAGACGATGCGCCGGGCCGGTGGCGTGTAGTATCGAATAGTTCTTTGCGTGTGCATCTGGTGCTGCGATGAGCCAGTTGAATACGTTGGCCTCGATGAAGTGTGCGAGGTCGATCTGTGGCTCGGACGAGTGCCGGTTCAGTACGGCGGCGATGTCGAAGAGGGTCGGACCGCCATCCGTTTCGTATTTGTCGGTCGGCTGTTTGGCGAGTGCCTGACACATGTCTTCCTGGTGGACACGTGTCACGATGCCGTTCGCGCGCACGCGGTCGTAGCGTTCGACCACGATGGTGAGTTCGTCTCCGAATCTCTGCACGCGCGATCGCGCTGCGGGCAGTCCCAGTTCGCGCGCCAACGCCAGACACGCGTGCTCATTGTAGGCGACGTTGGCGAGATCAAGCACGGGCGGCTTGAGGATGTGTGTGCTTGGCACACGTCCTCTGGGAATTCCCCACTTGCCGTCAGCGTGGTACAGCACGGTCTTGGGTTGCGCGCCAGCCAAGCTGAACTGGCCTTGCGCACTGGAGGTGCGTCCGGCTGCTGGGTTCTTCCGCAGGGCGGTGAGCAGTTCGCCCACGGCTCGTGGTGAGAGCCACTCCACGGACTTCTGCTGGTCGACCGTGCTGGGTGCGCCAAGCGCCTCGTCAATTCGGCTGGGCGGCACGATTTGTACTGCACCCGCGCAGTCTTCGCCGACGTTTGCAAGGAGCGATGTCACATCCGTACGCGCAATGTTGTATTGCCGCGCCCAGCTCTCGATCACCCGCGGATCGTCGGGGAGCAGCCCCCACAGGAATGCCGACGTCGCTCGGGGGCCGTGTTCCGCCTTGTTCAGCGGCATGGAGAGCGACAACGGAAACGTGTCGGGTTGATCACGCCGCGCGGGCTCGTATTTGAAGACCAGCTTGCGATCCGCCCCCTTGTAGACGTGGCCGGCCAGCTCGCCATGCAAGAGCACGGCAAGCACTGGTCGCGCTGAGCGAGTGAGACGGCTGCGCTCAGTCATCCGACAGCCTGCTCTGCTTTGGCGGTATCGCGCCTGGCCAGCCGGTCACCTTTGAGGGTGCTGCGTGCGTGAGTGTCGCCTTCGCGATGAGGGTGGCCAGGGATACATGGCCGCTGAGACTAGCCGATTTGCCTCGCGCTGGGCTGCTCGCCTGCTGCGTTGCGGTGTCGGTCTCGGGCTGTATCCGGATCGACATGCCGAGGGCCTGAATGGCCTTGAGAGCGAGGCCCAGTTCGGCGCTCGGCTTGCCCTTCTCGAACGCGGCCACCCAAAACCGGCTGGCACCGATGCGCTCGGCCAGTTGCGTTTGTGTGAGGCCGGCAGCTTCGCGTGCTTCGCGGACGAGGGCGCCGATTACGGCAGGGTTGATGGGCCTGGTCATAGGAAATGTTGTCGGTCGTCAACATTGCATTGTGTTGACTAACGTAAACATATCTATTGTGTTGTCGTACGTCAACGTATGATCGTGTCCCCGGCGGCCACCCAAACTCCCCCAGCTGTGGCCATCCCAAACTCCCCCAGCCGGTGGAAAGCCGAATTCGAGCGGCGTGTCGCTGCGTAAGATCGCGCAGCGCACGGGTGCCGATCGGAAGACCATTCGCGGGCACGCCCTGACGACACTCGCCGGTGAAATGCCCCCATCCCGGCCACCGGCGTCCGCGGCACCCCCGGACTGCGCGCCGAGTGGCGTTCGCTCCGGCTCGCGTCGAGGCGCAGCCCGTGTACCTCACGAATGGTTGGCATCGACATCCTGTCACGTGGCACGCGGTCGCTCGGGTAGAAATCGCCGAAGCACGCGCCGTCCACGTGAATGAGGATCTCGCGTCGCGCACGGTCGCCATGTCGCATTCACCCTGGCCGAAATCCGCGGGAAGGCTGGCCGAATTCCCCCGGAATGGGTGGCCGGATTCAACCGGAATACGCATTCAGTGCGGCCCGACGGCTCTTGGGCTATCTTGCTTCGACGCTTCCACACCGGACTACTGCCATGGTGCGCTCGACTGAATTGCTCGAATCGCAGCTCCTGATCCTGCCGCCTGCCGATCGCGCGCGCTTGGTCGAGGTGCTGCTCGCGAGTCTCGATCAG
>JANNEV010000661.1:0-4394 GCA_031379145.1 Gemmatimonadaceae bacterium | reverse complement strand
GTCAGACGCGCGCGATGCAGGTGACCGCCGGCTTGGAGAGAGCACGGTGCTGACGACGCTCGCCTCGATGACGCACGGCGAAACCCCGGAGGAGATTCTCGCCGCCGTGTTCGCCAGTGTCGACGTGCACGTCGGACGCATGCCGCTGCGCGACGACGTGGCGGTTGTTGTGGTGGATCGTTTCTGATGGGGTTTCGTCAGCGTCCTCGCCCGCCGGAAGCGGCGGCACTTCCCACGCCTCGCAAGCGCTTCGGCCAGCATTTTCTGCGGGACAATCACGTCCTCGACGCGATTGTGAATGCGTTGGGTCCGATCGGTGATCGCACGGTTGTAGAGATTGGCCCGGGGCGCGGCGCACTGACGGATCGGTTGGTGGAACGCGCTGGAAAGGTGATCGCCATTGAGTTGGACCGCGACCTGGCGGGTCATCTGCGGACGCGATACGCTGGACGGTCGAACGTCAGCATCATTGAGGGTGACGTTCTGAAGACCGACCTCGGCGAGGCGGCTGGCGGTCCGTTCGTATTGGTGGGAAACGTGCCGTACTACATCACCACGCCCATTCTCTTTCACGCGTTGGAGCGCCCCCGCGCTGACGTGGCCGTGTACCTCGTGCAGCAGGAGGTTGCGGATCGACTGGCAGCACCGCCCGGTGACAAGATCTACGGCGCACTCAGCGTCAATGTGCAATCCGTTGCCCGCGTGGAGCTCGTCCGGCGCGTCGCGCCCGGCGCGTTCAATCCTCCGCCAACCGTGCAGTCCGCAGTCGTACGGGTGACACCTCGGCCAGATCCAGCCATTCCACAGTCCATGGAGACCCGCTACCGCTCGTTCGTCCAGGCGGCCTTTGGTCTGCGTCGAAAGCAACTGGTGCGTGTGGTGCGCACGATCGCGGCACTCGACGCACCGGCGGCGGAGTCGATCATCGCGCAGTGTGCGCTGCGTCCCGAGTCGAGGCCCGAGGTCCTGTCGCCCGAGGATTTCGCCCGTTTGGTGGTCGCGCTGTCTGCGCGGTCGTCGGCAAGCGGTCCCGTCGTCTCAGACTGAGATTGGCGTTCGTTCCGCCGAGGGGAGTCGGGGGCCGTTAACGCTCCTACGGGGTCCCTTTGCTGCCGATGGCGTTCGTGAGGGCGAACGAGAGACCTTCCAACTCCATCGCCATGTTCACGGACTTCAGGGACACGTGAGGTGGAACCACGATCTGGGCCGGGGCAAAGTTGAGGATGGCGCGAATGCCCGCTCGAATTACGCCATCCACCATCGCCTGCGCGTCGTCTGAGGGGATCGCGAGCACCGCGATCAGTGCGCCCTCCGCGCGGACGTCCCGCTCCAGCTCACCAATGTCCCGCACGATCGCCTCGCCCCACGGTTGGCCGATCTTTTCCGGGTTGTTGTCGTACACGCCAACCACATGAAATCCGCGCTGCTTGAAGCCTCGGTAATTGGCCAGGGCAGCGCCGATCTTGCCGGCACCGATGATGACGACTTTCCAGTCGCGCTCCAGGCCGAGGATCTCGCGTAGGTGCGCGCTGAGCTCGTGGACCGGGTATCCGAGCCCGCGCTTACCGAACGAACCGAAAAACGAAAGATCCTTGCGCACCTGAGCGGGCGTGGTGCCGCACAAAAGGGCAAGTTCGTCGCTGGATGCGGTTTTCTTGCCGCTTGTGTCCAGATCCTCCAGATAACGGAGGTACATGGACAAGCGGCGGACGGTGGAATCGGCTATGCGTTTCACGGGCGGGGAAGAGCTTGTGAAATTCTTCACAAACGTAGACTCCGGCGGCTCGATTTACTAGGTCGCGGGGCGCAGTATCTTCCGCGCCATGACAACGCCGCGCGCCTCAGCCTTCGGGACCAGCATGCAGCCCAGGCCCACCACGCTGTCGGGGCGGGCCGAGCGGTGTCTGCAGCAGGGCCCGCTGGACGCGCTGACGCTGATGCAGGATGTCTGTCAGGTGGCGCGGCTGCAGCGGGATGCGGCAGAGCGGATGGCAATCGCGTTGCTTGCGACGCACGTGCAGTTCGTGCAGCTGCCTTCGGGACACTGGGCACTGCGCGATCAGTCCACGGCGAATGACGCCGCCAGTCGCGTGAACGATGCTTCGCCGTCGACGCTCTCCGACGTGGCGTTCGCGGTGGTCGACGTCGAAACCACCGGCACGCGAGCCTCCTCCGGCGATCGAATAACCGAAATCGCCATCGCGCACGTCCAGCATGGGGCGATCAGCGAAGTGTACTCGCAGCTGGTCAATCCGGAACGTCCGATCCCTCCTTTCATTACCGCCCTGACACGAATTTCATGGGCGATGGTGAGCGACCAGCCCGTCTTTCGCCAGATCGCGCCAGCCGTCGGCGAGCGCCTGGCCGGTCGCGTGTTCGCCGCTCACAATGCCTCGTTCGACTGGCGCTTCGTGAGCGAAGAAATGACTCGCGGAACCGGGTCACTGCTTTCCGGTCCGACGCTCTGCACCGTTCGTCTCACTCGACTCCTGGTGCCGCAGCTCTCTCGTCGTTCGCTCGACCACGTGTCTCAGTATTTCGGTATCTCCATCGGCGAGCGTCATCGCGCCGCCGGCGATGCCGTCGCCACGGCCGAAGTGTTGCTGCGCCTCCTCGGCGTCGCTTCGGATCTTGGAATCGCGAATTGGGCAGAGCTTGACGCCCGATTGCATCCCCCCTCGCTTCGCCGCGCGCGGACCGCATCAGCATACCGCCGCCGCGCCTTTCCGCACCCCGTCGCCTCGGACGATTCCGCATGAGCTTCCCGACTCCGCTTCACGAAGTGCGAACACTTGGAGATTGGCGTATTCACGCCATCCAGGCTGGTGGGCAGCAGCTCGATGGTGGGGCGATGTTCGGTGTCGTTCCCAAGCCGCTTTGGGAGCGACGCATTCCCGCCGACGAGCGCAATCGCATCCCCATGGGCATGCGGTGCCTGCTGGTGGAACACGAGAGTGAGTTGGTTCTGCTGGATACCGGAGTCGGGAACAAGGAGTCCACGCGGTTCCACGAGATCTATGGTATCGAGAACGTCGTCGGCGACGGTCCAACGGCGCTCGAAGATGGCATCCGTGCGGCTGGCTTCTCTCCGGCCGACGTCACGGTGGTGATCAATACGCACCTGCATTTTGATCACGCCGGGGGGAATACGAGCCGAGCATCAGACGGCCTTGTGCAGGCGGCGTTTCCCAACGCGCGATACCTGGTGCAGGCTGGTGAGCTGCAATACGCACAACGCGCCAACGAGCGGACATCGGCGAGCTATTTCCCGAGCAACTGGGACTCGATCATCGGCGCCGGCCGGTTTGAATTCCTCCACGACGAACGCGAGGTACTTCCGGGCATTCGGGTGCGTCGAACGCCGGGACATACGCCGCATCATCAGAGCGTCGTCCTGACGTCGAAGGGAGAGACCGCCTGCTTTCTTGGGGACGTGGTGCCGACGAGCCATCACCTCCCGCTGCCCTGGATCATGGGCTACGACGTGGAGCCTCTTGTGACCCTCGAGTCGAAGCGCGCGCTGCTGCGTGAGGCGGAGGCTGAGCACTGGCTCTTGGTATTCGAGCACGACGCCCACCACGGCTTCGGCCGAGTGGGGCACGACGGGAAGGGGTATCATCTGTTGCCGCCTGATTGACCGTCGCTGAAAGATGGAGGGTCATCAGCCCTTGCCGGACAGTGTCGGGTGGTCTAGGATTACAGGTTGAGTGGGGTGCGGCGGTGCGGCGCAGCCCGGCAGGTGTTTCTTGGCGCTGCGTTATTGGTGCCAGACAATCCGACAAGCGGGAAGGCAGCGACGCCTTCCTCACCCTTCGGCCCTCGGTCAGGAATGCCCACATTCCCCGAGGTGTGCTGCAGGAGTCCATCGACCAGGTTGTAGCCTTTTCACGCATCGCGTGCGATCGGACTTCTTCCTGACGCGACGCGGGCTCTTCACGGGTTCGCGTTTTTTTGTTTCTCTTCAAGGGAGCACGGCGTATTCAGGATTCCACGAAGCGTCCGCCACGGGTGAACCGGCAGATCCGGATCAGCCCCGTCCGCGTGATCGCGGCCGATGGCAGTCAGCTCGGCATCATGGAAGTCGATGTAGCACTCGCCCAGGCCGTTGAGCAGGGGCTTGATCTTGTGGAAGTCGCGGCCACAGCGCGGCCCCCTGTGGTCCGGATCATGGACTACGGCAAGTTCAAGTTCGAAGCGGCGAAACAGGCCCGCATCGCCAAGAAGAAGCAACATGTGATTCATCTCAAGGAAGTGAAGTATCGTCCTGGGATCGATGACCACGACTTCGAAACCAAGACTCGCCACGCCCGGCGATTCCTTGAAGAAGGAAACAAAGTGAAGGTGACGTTGATGTTCCGCGGCCGACAGATTGCTCATCCCGAGCTCGGTATGGC
>JANNEV010000647.1:0-5049 GCA_031379145.1 Gemmatimonadaceae bacterium | reverse complement strand
CCTCGGACAGTGACTGGCCACGACACGGCCGTGGCAAGCACTCGCGCCATCTGAGCTCTGATGTCACTTTCGCGACTGGCGCGCATCAGCTCCGACGTTTCGAGCACGACGGGCATCGCGTCGAACGCATACACCGGGAGTGTATACGGTTGCGCAATGGTGACGACCTGAACCGCAGCACTCGTGCGTTCCGACAGCATCTGGGCGACGCGCACGGCTGCGTCGGATCCTGCTGACGCATCGGAGGCTACCAGAAGCGGACCGACCGCAGCTGGCGGAGGTGCGTAGTTGGAGAAGATCGGAGACGCGGAAGTTGGGATAGTCATGGCGACACTCAGGGCAGGAGCGTGAACGAGATGGAGTACGTTGCAGAGTTCTCGTTCGCCCGTCTGTCAGGTCAACGCTTACAGACCGTGACTGCGAGTCACGTATCACCACTCGTTCCACGCGCCCCTTTCCGTCGTTGGCCGACCATGGAGTTTAGCGACGACGTTGTGGCGCCCCGGTTACCGCTGATACCGCCAGGCTCATGGCGTTGTCGGCCGCTGGGGCATCCACGTTGGCCAGCACGACAATCTCGATGCCCTGCTCAGGAAACGACTTGAAGTCGGCGGATACGCCGGGCGCGCCACCGTTATGGCCCACTTCGCGCCAGCCATTTGCGCTTCCCTCGCCAAAGCCATACGCGTACTTGAGACCTCCCATGGACACCTTCCCGGCGGTGAACTCGTCCACCAGTGCGCGATTCACCAGCGTGCCACTCCACAGCGCGCGACCAAAGGCGACCAGATCCTTCGCAGTTGCGAATGCACCACCTGCCGGGCTCGACGTGCGCTCAACCATGTTCATGTTCTCGAGCGTGTCCGAGGTCCCCGGCGGTGTGGCGTAGCCCATGGCGATGCGGGTATCATCGGTGGGGAGCGTGAGAAACGCGGCACCCGCCATGCCGGCGCGCTCGATCACGTTCCGCTTCATGTACTCGTAGTAGTTCGTGCCCGACACGCGCTCCACGATCATGCCGAGCAGTGCAAAGCCCGCGTTGCTGTACGCGAAGCGCGCGCCAGGTGAGAACGCGAGCGAGTCGTCCACGAAGAACCGTTGTAGATCGGCCGCTTTGGTGAGCGCTGGGCGGTCCTCCAGGTAGCCCCGCGTGAAGTACGACCCAAGTCCGGAGGTATGGGTCAGCAGGTGCTTGACCAACACCTGCTCGCGCACGGCGCGGTTGGGGAGATCGGGCAAATAGCGTCCGACCGGCGCGTTCACGTCGACCTGCTGACGTTCGACCAGCTGGGCAATGGCGATCGCCGTCCACATCTTGTTTATCGAGCCCAAGTTGAATCGTGTGTCCATCGTGTTCGGAACGCCCTTTGTGCGATTGGCCATCCCGTACGCGGCCGAGTAGATGGCACGCCCTTCGCACGTGATCAGCACGACGCCGGAAAACCGCCGCTCGTCGGCGGACCTCTTGAGCTCGGGTGTGAGCTGTGCGGAGAGATGTGACGCGAGACGCGACGCGAGCGAGTCGCTGCACGCGGGTGCAGCAGGCGGCACGAGTGTGCCACCGGCCATGAGCAGGGAGACGGAGAGCAGAGGAGAGAGCATCGGGGTTCCGAAGGGTGCGATGGACTGGATACCGCGAATGACGAGCGGCTACGAACACAGGAACGACACCAGCAGGCACTCTGTTGTGAGTGCACACAGTCGAGAGGCTCCCAGCGCCGGGTACGCGGGGATCGTGGTACTCACGTTCTCGGGTCGACCGCTGTCTGTTTCCCGATCGTGACTGAGAACTTCCCGGATTCTGAACTGGTGGCGATGACGCTCGACGGTGATGAGCGTGCATTCGAGGTACTGGTACGCCGGTATCGACGAGTCGCGTTGGCGCGCGCGGTTGCCTTGGTATCGGACCCGGCAGAGGCCGAAGACGTGGTGCAGGAGGCGTTCATCAGGGCGCATGACGGCCTCTCGTTGCTGCGTGATCCGGCGCGACTGGGGCCCTGGCTGATGGCCACCGTGCGCAATCTCGCCTTGAATGCCGAACGGACACGAAAGCGTCGGCGTATCGACGCGGTTGACTACCGCAACGTCCCCGACGATCGGATGTTGTCCGACCGCACGACGCTCGGCGGCGATCTGCAGGCGGAGCTCCTCCGCGCGTTACTTCAACTCCCCACGGTTCAGCGCGAGGTGGTGTTGTTGTCGGATCTTGAAGGCTGCGCACACGCAGAAATCGCTCGACTGCTGGGAATCAGTGTGCTGATGTCCCGTCGTCATTTGTCGGACGCAAGAAAGCGTCTGCGTGAACTTCTCACGATCCAGGGCCCCTGACATGCACCCGCGATACAGGCTGGAATCCGCTGATGAGACACCGTTCGATTTGTCGGCGCTCGATCCGGATCGCGATCCAACCGCTCAGGAGCGACTGGTTCGTGACGTGCTTCACGGGCGGCAGCGGCGCTATCCTGCACAGCCCGAGTCGCTGGTGAGCGTGTGGGCAACGTCGCCACACCTCGGGATCGTTCTGTTGGCGATGGCGGCGACGCTGCTACTCATCGTGGGCATGGACCGGCGCGACGATACGGCACCACCGCGTACGGTGGCCGAGTCTCTGGGGGTCCCCCCGGAGTTCCTTGATGGTACTTCCACGATGGAGCAGCGATGACGCCGGGGTGGTCGTTCGGTACACGGGATAGCCTGCAGCGCGCCCGAATTGCAGGCGCCTTGTGGCTGCTCGGCGCTTTTGGTCTCGGTTGCGGCAGTATGTGGTGGGTGCTGCGCGATCGTGGCACCGGCGTGCGGGTGATGATTACCGCGACCGACGCGTTGCCCAGCGAGCTGCAGCGCCTGCGACTTTCTGATACCCAGCGCAGCGAGGCGCAGGCGGCGTTGTCCCGTGGGCGCGACCGCGTGCTTCGCGTGGTGGATAGCTTCGAGCCGGCGATGCAGTCGGCAATGGATTCCACGGATCAGGAGATTCGTCTGATGCTGACGGATACGCAGCGAGCGCAGTTGGATTCGTCTCGGGCGCTCCATGGGCCGACCATGAGACGGGAGCGCAAGGTCAGGCCGTAGGGAGCGTTCCCCGCGCTTGATCCTCGTGGGTGTTGCCGCTCGGACCCCACGTGCGCTGCATCCAAGAGTGCCGCGCATGCGAACTTACAACGGACCGTGCTCCTGGGGACGTCTTCGTCCAACCTACAGCGGGAACGCAATGCGCCGCACTCTCACGCCGCAGACGGGGGGGACGACACGGAAGGGAGCCGCCGAGTCAAGCCGCGTGCCGCGGGGTGACCGACTCGCAGGCCAAATGTTGCCCGGTGCACATGCTCGCGTGGGCGTTGGCGTGCTCCCGTCAGGCTGGTGCGAGCATCAACTCCGGTCGGACGATCGCGTCGAAATCATCGGCGGGAATGCCATCCTTGATCGCTTCTTCTCGCAAAGTCGTGCCGTGCTTGTGGGCCGTCTTGGCGATCTTCGCCGCCCGGTCGTAGCCGTACTTTTCCTTGAGCGGAGTCACCAGCATCAGCGAATTGGCCAGCCCGCGCGCGATGTTGTCCAACCGCGGCTCGATCCCGACCACGCAGTTGTCGGTGAAGCTCACTGCTGCGTCGGACAGCAACTGCACGGACTGGAGAAAGTTGTAGGCCATCATGGGGTTGAACACGTTGAGCTCGAAGTGCCCTTGCGATCCGGCGAAGGCAATCGCCGTGTTGTTGCCCAGAATGTGCGCCGCCACCTGCGTGATGGCCTCGCACTGCGTGGGATTCACCTTGCCGGGCATGATGGAGCTCCCGGGTTCGTTCTCCGGCAGCGAGAGCTCACCAAGTCCCGCGCGAGGGCCCGAGCCAAGAAAGCGGATGTCGTTGGCGATCTTGAAGCACGACATCGCTGCCGTCGTGATAGCCCCATGCGTGAACACCATGGCGTCGTGTGCAGCCAACGCTTCGAACTTGTTTGGTGCGCTGGTAAAGGGCAGGCCGGTGAGCGTGGCGATCTCCTTCGCGACCGCGTCGGCAAAGCCCACCGGTGAGGCGAGGCCGGTGCCCACCGCTGTGCCACCCTGCGCCAGCTCCATCAGCGCGGGAAGCGTGAGCCTGAGGCGTTCGATGCCGTTGGCCACCTGCTGCGCGTAGCCGGAGAACTCCTGGCCGAGTGTGACCGGCGTGGCGTCCTGCGTGTGTGTGCGGCCGATCTTGATGATGTCGGCCCACGCCGTCGCTTTGGTTGCGAGCGCGTGTTGGAGGTGCGCCAGCGCTGGAATGAGCCGAACGACAACCTCTTGCGCGCAGGCAATGTGCATGGCGGTGGGGAAGGTGTCGTTGGAGCTCTGACTCATGTTCACGTGGTCGTTGGGATGCACGGGCGTTTTCGACCCCATGACCCCGCCGAGCATCTCGATCGCCCGGTTGGAGATGACCTCGTTGGCGTTCATGTTGGACTGCGTGCCCGAACCGGTCTGCCACACGACCAACGGAAAATGCTCGTCGAGCTTGCCATCGATGACTTCCTGCGCGGCTCGAACAATGACGTCGCCCAACATTGGGTCGAGCTTGCCCAGCTTCATGTTGGTGATCGCCGATGCCTGCTTGACCACGCCAAGTGCACGCACGATGGACGCGGGCTGCTTCTCCCACCCGATCTTGAAGTTGCCGAGTGATCGCTGGGCCTGTGCGCCCCAGTAGCGATCAGCGTCGACGTTGATAGGGCCGAAGGTATCGGTTTCCGTGCGGAAGGCGGGCATGGTCGGTGAAGAGACAGGTCAGTGAGTGGAAGACACGGGCCAACAACTAGCGCACGATCTCTGCGCGGTGCCCGGTGTTGCTGCGCACCTCGCGCGACGCGCTACGGGAGGATGACAACCTTGCCGGTCACTTTTCGCGCCGCCATGTGATTCAGCGCGTGCGCGGTGTCGGCCAACGGATAGCGCGCAGAAATGTGCGGATTGATTTTGCCCTCCGCCATCCACCCCATCAGTTGTCGCATGGCGAGGGCATTGGCCTGTGGCTCGCGCTTGGCGAATTCCCCCCAGAACACACCCACTAACGCGGC
>JANNEV010000620.1:0-17414 GCA_031379145.1 Gemmatimonadaceae bacterium | reverse complement strand
ATCGCTTCATGCTGGAAGTCATGCTCGACTACCTCCCAGAGGAAGACGAAGTCGCCGTGGTCAAGGCCACGACCGCGTTGCCGCCGAGCGCCGTGCAACCGGTGGTCTCCAAGGCGGAGATTCTGGCGTTTCAGCGCGTGGTGCGTCGGTTGCCCATCGCTGATGCGGTCACACGTTACGCGGTCAAGCTGGTTCGCATGACGCGTCCCACGGACACCTCCAGCGCTGCTGGCGTACCGGATTTCATTCGGCAATGGGTGGCATACGGCGCCAGCGTTCGCGCGGCCCAGGCGCTGGTGTTGGGCGCGAAGGCGCGAGCGCTGCTGCAGGGACGCGCGAGCCCGGGGTTCGAGGATGTTCGCGCGCTCGCCCGACCGGTGCTGCGTCATCGTGTGCTGATCAACTTCCAGGCGCAATCTGAGAAAGTCACGACGGATGCGCTGATCGGGAAACTGCTCGACGCCGTACCCGTTCCGCGTTCTGCGCTATGAGTCGTTAGCACCCATGCCGACCGCTCCGGCGTCCTTCCTCGATCCGGCCATGCTGGCCCGCATCTCCGACCTCGCGCTGTTGGCGCGAACCGTCGTGGACGGGTTCATGCACGGCCAGCATCGGTCCCTGCGCAAGGGCGCATCGCTGGACTTCGCGGAGCACCGGTCGTACCAGCCGGGCGATGACCTGCGTCGCATTGATTGGCGGGTGTATGGTCGCACGGATCGCTTCTACATCAAGGAGTACGACGCGGACACCAACGCGAGCGTCGTGTTTGCGCTCGACGCGTCGGGCAGCATGGATTTCGGCAGTGGTTCCCTGACCAAATTCAACTACGCCCGCTTTTTGGTGGCGTCGCTGGCGTGGCTGTCACAGCATCAGGGAGATCGCGTTGGGCTGGCCACGTTCGTTGGTGATCTGGTGGATGTCGTGCCACCATCCGTGCGGCATCTGCAACTGCTGCTGCACACGCTGGCCCGCACATCGAGCTCGGGAACCAGTCAACTGGTGCACTCGATCGAGCGGCTCGGTTTGGTGGCAATGCGCGCGGGCATCGTCGTGCTGGTGTCCGACTGCTACGCTCCGCCTGACGCACTGGGTCGCGCGGTGGACGCTCTGCGCATGCGCGGACATGACGTCATCGTCTTTCACATTGTCGATCCAGCAGAGCGCGACCTGCCGGGGGATATGCCCACCACGTACGAGGATGCAGAGAGTGGAGTGCTGCTGCCGCTCCGTCCGGGTGAACTTCGCACCAAGTATCAGGCCCTGGTCGCCGCCCACCACGGCGCGCTGGCCAAGCGTATCGCGGCGGCTGGCGCCGACTACGTGCGCGTCGATATCGACCAGCCGCTGGATCGCGCGCTGCATGCCTACCTCGACTCGCGCTTGTCGCGAAGCCGGACCCGCTGATGGGCGTCGGATTTCTGGTTCCGGCGTTTCTCGCAGGCTTGCTCGCACTGGCGATTCCGATCTTCATGCACCTGCGGCATCGGGACAAGGACCGGCCGTATCGGTTCCCCTCGCTGATGTTCCTGGAGCAGCTCCCGATTCGTACTGCGCAGCGTCAACGCATCACGGATTGGCCGTTGCTGCTGCTTCGCGCGCTCGCCGTGGCGCTGCTGGTGTTCGCCTTCGCTCGGCCGGTGTTCAATACGCAGTCGGTCGTTGCCGCCGACACGCGCACAAAAGCAGTGGTGCTGCTCATCGATCGGTCGCAGAGCATGGGCCACGCGGCGGTGTGGCCGGCGGCGCTCGATTCCGCGCGACGCATCATTGCCGGTCTTGGAGCGCGCGATCGGGTGGGCGTTGTGTTCTTTGATGATGCCGCGGAAGTGGCGCAACGATTGACCGACGACAAGGGCGCGGCGACTGCGGTTCTGTCGACCGCACGCCCCCTGCCGCGCGGCACAAGGTTTGCCCCTGCCTTGCGCACGGCGCGACAGATGCTGCTGGATGCGCCGTTTGCCGCCGCCGAAATCGTGCTGGTGTCCGATCTGCAGCGCGCCGGGACGATTGGTATCGCCGGTCTCGACCTACCGGCGGGGGTCGAACTTCGCAGTGTCAACGTGAGCGCGACTGTTCGATCGAACAGCTCAGTGCGCGGCATCGAGGCATCGCGCATCAGCGAAGGAGACAAGTCCCTGCTCGCCGTGAAAGCACGGGTGTCCACGCGTGACTTGACCGCCGCTCGAACGGTGCGCGCCTCGTTGCAGCTCAATGGCCGCGAGGCAGCGTCACAGCAGGTGACGTTGTCCGGGAGCGGAGAAACCGTGATCACCTTCCCGCCGGCCGCCGTGGTTTCCGGTGCGGTGAGCGGTACGGTATCGCTGGAGGCCGACGCACTAACTGCGGACGATGTATTTTTCTTCGTGGTGCCGCGCGAAGACGCCGTGCGCGTGGCACTGATCCTGCCCGACGATGCATCGTCGGACGAAACGTTGTTCCTCGATCGCGCACTCTCGATCGGAAAGACTCCTGAGATCCGTCTCGAACGTATTCGATCCGCCCAGCTGAGCGTTACCGCGCTGCAGGATGTTGCGGCGGTGCTGCTGTGGGACATCGTTCCATCGACTACCGGCGCCAGTGCGCTCGATGCCTACGCCAGCAATGGTGGCGGCGTGATTGCGGTAGCCGGCCGGCGTCTTGGCACGAGCCGCGCGAGCTCGCCCGTTCTGCCCGCGCGAGTCACGGGCATGGCGGATCGTCTGGCGGACAAAGGGGGAACACTGACGCAGCTGCATCTCGAACACGCGCTCTTCACGCCGTTTCGGTCGTCGCCCGATGCGTTGGGGGGAGCGCGCTTTCTCCGCTATCCGCGGCTCGATGCAATGGGCGGAACGGAAGTGCTGGCGCGCTTCGACGATGGTTTGCCAGCCATGATTGAGCGACGTGTTGGCAGTGGACTGGTCCTCATGCTCGCTACGCCACTGGATGCGCAGAACGGCGACCTGCCACTGCAGCCGGCATTCCTGCCACTGGTGCGACAGTTGGTGCTGCACACGTCTGGCCGAGATGCGGTACCTCTCTGGCGCTCGACGGCGGAGAATTGGTCGTTGCCCGATGGGTTGAAAGATCCTGTTGTTCGCGCCCCCGACGAGTCACTATTGCGGCCCAAGCGCGATTCCCTCGGCAGCGCCGTCCCGTTGGCCGACGCCGGGTTGTATGCCGCATTCGCCGGCTCGGTGAGTGGTGCGCCTGACGCACTGTTGGCCGTCAACACGCCGAGTGCCGAATCGGAGCTGACTCCGATCGATGCCCGTGAGCTGCTGCTCGGCGTGCGGGCGACGGACGGTGCGCCAAGTGCCAATGTCGCACCACCCACCACAGATGAGCTTGAGCGCCGCCAGAACAGCTGGCGCCTGTTGCTGATTCTTGTTGTTCTCGCGCTGCTGGGCGAGACTTTCATGTCCACCCGCGGCTGGCGTGCCGTCGCCAGACGGTATCGTCCGGCCAATCCGGAACGGAGCGATTCATGAGTCCCGATCGCGAGCTGCTGTCCGCGCTGTCCGCGCTGCGTCGCCAATGGCGTCAACGCATACTGCTGGAGTCGTTGGCCTGGATCGCGCTCGCACTGCTCCTGGCTGTGCTGGTGACGATGGGACTCCTGTATTTCGCGAACGGCCAGTCCGCCCCGCTTGTGGCGCGCAGCGTGGGGTACGCGCTGGTTGGCGTTGCCATCATTCGCTTTTTGTTGGTGCCGATGCTGCGCCGCCCCGACGACGAACGTTTCGCCCTCTATGTCGAGGAGCAGGCGCCACAGCTGCGGCAGTCGCTACTCTCGGCCGTGCAGGAAGCGCACACACCGGAAGACCAGCGCGCCTCGGGTCCCTTGGCCCGGCGACTCTTCACGCGAGCGATTGCCGCCGTGCGCCCCCTCCAGGAGCGTGCCTCGCTGGAGCGCCCTCGGATGCAGCGCGCGGCCACAACGCTCGGTGCCATTTCCTTGACCGCGGTGGCGATATATCTGATCTCACCGGAACGCGTGCGCGATGGGGCACGCGTGTTGTTTGTGCCGTGGAGCACGGCCGAAGCGGCGACGCCGGTGCGGCTGGTCAATGTGAAACCGGGGAACGCGACCATTCCCCGCGGCGGCGCAACCGAGGTACTGGCCACGCTCGTGGGTTTCGCGGCAGATGGAGCGGAACTGGTGTTTCGCAGCGACTCGTCGGCGGAATGGGTGCGACTGCCGATGGCGCGCGATGCTGATTCCACCGGGTTTCGCACACGGTTGTTCGATCTGACGAAGCCGACGGAGTACTACGTCGAGTCTGCCGACGTGCGCTCGCCCACGTTTACGCTGGGCATCAGCAATCTGCCCGCCGTTCGGCAGATTTCGCTCGAGCTGCGTTTTCCCGCGTACAGCGGGCTGCCGACGGAGCGCGTCGAGGATGGTGGGGACGTGGCCGCCGTGGTGGGGACCACCGTTCGTGTGCAGGCGCGCCTCACGCGTCGCGTGAAGGGCGGCACCCTGCACTTCGATGACGGGACGAGCGTCACGCTCAGTGTGGACAGCGACAGCACGGTGTCAGGATCGTTCCGGGTCAGCAAGAGTGGATTCTATCGTGTTGACCTCACGACCGACGACGGTACTACCGTTGCAGGCGCGGTGGAGTACGTGATCGAAGCCATTCCCGATCGTGCGCCGGTGGTGTCGATCGACGAACCGGGGCGCGACACCAAAGTGGCGAATACCGATGAAGTCGTCATTTCCGTGAAAGCGTCGGACGACCTCGGCGTCGCGTCGTTGGAGATGCGCTATCGTGTGAACGGCGGCGAAGAAAAGCGGATCGCGCTTAAGGACAGCGTTCGCCGCACGCCGCGCGACGTGCGCGCCGCGCACACGTTGTTCCTGGAAGAGCTTTCTCTGTCGCCGGGCGATCTGGTGGCCTATCACGCGGTCGCCAGGGACGGTGGTGGCCACGAAGGCAGCAGTGACGTGTATTTCCTGGAAGTCCGGCCGCTGTCCAAGAACTACCGTCAGGCGGAACAAGGTGGCGGAGGCGGTGGTGGTGGTGGCGGCGGAGAACAGGATCCGGGTGGATTCGTGGAGCGTCAACGTGACGTGGTGGCTGGAGCGTTCAACTGGTTGCGCGACAGCAGCAAAACGGCCGCCAAGAAGCGTCGGGAGGACATCACCACGCTCACCATTGCTGAAGGTCGACTCCGGGAGGATGTCGCCGGCCTGTCGAAGAAGCTCACCGAACGCGGTGTTGCGACGCAGGACTCGTCCTTTGCCAACATCAAGGGTCAACTGGACACCGCGGTCCTGGAGATCAAGACCACGGAAGAACTTCTTGGTCGAGGCATGGGTCGTGCCGCGCTGCCGAGCGCACAGCGTGGCCTTCAGTATCTGCAGCGCGCCGAGGCGCTCTACCGCGACGTGCAGGTACAAATGGGTCAGCAGCAGGGCGGCGGCGGCGGTGGCGGCGGGCAACAGAAGAAGGCGGAAGATCTGGCCGACCTGTTCGGGCTGGAGACAGACAAACTGCGCAACCAGTACGAGTCGGTACAGCAGGAAGCGCAGCAGCAGGAACAGTCCAAGCGTGAAGTGGACGAGACGCTGGAGCGCCTGAAGCAGCTGGCGGCACGGCAACAGCAGGAGAACGAACGCATGCAGCGGATGGCGCAAGCGATGAGCGAGCGCTTGGGCCGGGAGTCGAGTGCGGGCGGTGGCGGCGGCGGCCAGCGTGACCTGGCAAAGCAAGCGGAAGAAGAGGCCCGACGTTTGGAGCGGTTGTCTCGCGAGCAGAAGTCACCGGAGCTCGCGGACGCGGCCCAGCGCATGCAGCAGGCAGCGGACGCGATGCGCCGCGCGGCCGGCGGGTCTGCGTCGCAGGGGAGTGCGGCGTTGGAGGAGCTGAATCGTGCCGCGCGGCAGCTGGAGGACAACAAGTCGTCCAACACGAACAACGGCATCAAGAAACTCGCCGAGCAGGCCAGATCGCTGCAGGAGCGGCAGCGTGACATCGCCGAAGGTGTGCAGACCATGCAAGGCGCAGCAGGCGAGCAGCGGGGAGAGCAGCAGCGCCGACTGGCAGAGAAGAAAGACGCCCTCGCGCAGGATGTGCAGCGCCTGGAGTCGGAAACCGATCGGCTCGCGCGCGATGGACGCCGCGAACAGCCGAAGGCAGCGAGCAAGCTGGGCGAAGCGGCCGATGCCATTCGCGATGCGCGCTTGAAGGACAAGATCGATTTTTCCAAGAACGTCATGCGCGGCGGGTCGGCGGAGTACGCCAACGCGTTCGAGGAGCAGATCAGCGAGAACCTGAAGGATGTGTCCGATCGGATCGGTGCCGCCGCGGGATCGATGCAGGGCGAATCGGCATCGCGACAGCAGGAGCGTTCGCTGGAACGCACCCGCGAGCTCGTGAAGGGGCTCGAGTCACTGCGTGAGCGCGTCGCCGATCGCGCCGGCCAGCAAGGCCAGCAAGGCCAGCAAGGCCAGCAAGGCCAGCAAGGCCAGCAAGGCCAGAAGGGTCAGCAGGGCCAACAGGGTCAGCAGGGCCAGCAGGGCCAGCAGGGCCAGCAAGGCCAGCAGGGCCAGCAAGGCCAACAGGGCCAGCAAGGCCAACAGGGCCAACAGGGCCAAGGCCAGGGGCAGCAGGGCGAGCGAGGGAATGGTCAGGGCTCGCCACAGCGCCAGGGCGGCGGCGGAAGCAACAACGGCGCCCCGAATGCGGGTGGCACACCCAACAATTCACTCGCTGGCGGTCAACCAACTGGAGCGCCACGCGGAATCTCGGGAGCAGATGCGCGTCAGTTTGCCCGCGAGTTCCAGTTGCGCCGCGAGAACGCCATGGCCCTGCGTCGTGAAGTCGCCGGTCAGGGCTTGGACACGCGCGAACTCGATCGCGCGATCGAGAATCTGCGCCAGCTGGAGTCTGGCCGCGCTTTTGGAGACCCCCGCGGACTCGAGCAGTTGCAGACCGCGATGCTCGAAGGGCTCAAGACGTTCGAGTTCGGCCTCTATCGCGCGCTCGGCCTGGGCGAGCAGGGGCGGCCCGCACTCGGCGCGTCGGCACCGGTACCCGCGGAGTACCGCGCGATGATCGAGGAGTACTACCGCGCGCTGGCGGGCGACAAGAAGTCGGCACGAAAGCCCTGACAGATTCAGATATGTTCGAACGCACGCATCGTGGGGTGTAATGTCCGAACACGGCCAGCTCGGACAGGGAGGCGTCGCTGGCGTTCACGCATGACACACAACCGCACGGCCTGCCGCCGCGCACGGCAGTCTCGCGACGCTCGATGTCAGCGCGTGTTCTTTGTCTGACGCGATCGTGCTCACGCTCGACTATCGAACACCGTTCGCGTGGGACGCACTCCTCGGCTTTCTGGCGGACCGCGCAACACCCGGCGTGGAACTCGTGGAGCATGGCGCGTACTCCCGAACGGTAGAAATCGGCGAGAGTGCCGGTTGGGTACGCGTGCAGCCTACCGCGACAAAGCCCACCGCGACAATGCCTACCGCGACAAAGCCTACCGCGGCACACTCGGCGAGCGCACAGCGGCTGATCAACCGCCATGCGTTGCACGTGGAGATTTCCGCGTCGCTGACTCCGGTAGTCGGGCCACTGGCAGCCGCGCTTCGCGACCTGTTCGATCTGGACGCGGCCCCCTTCGCGATCGAAGCAACTCTGGCGAAACACGGGCTTGCGGCGCACGTATCGGCCATCGCCGGCCTGCGCGTGCCCGGAGCGATGGATGGTTTCGAACTGGCCCTGCGCGCCATCCTTGGCCAACAGGTCAGTGTGAAAGGTGCCACAACGCTGGCGGGCCGGTTCGCGCAGCAATTCGGGCAGAGGATCGAGACGGACGATGAACGATTGCGTCATGGGGCACCGAGCGCGACCCGCATCGCGGACGCGGACATCGCGCAGCTCAGGGCGCTCGGCGTGACCAGCAGGCGCGCCGAGTCGATCCGTGCACTTGCCCGCGCGGTGGCCGGCAGTGACTTGCTGCTTGGCCCTGGAGCCGACGTCGACAAGGTAATCCCACAGCTGCTCTCGTTGCCCGGCATCGGCGAGTGGACCGCCCAGTACGTCGCCATGCGCGCCCTGCGATGGCCCGATGGCTTCCCCGCATCCGATCTCTGGTTGCGACGAGCTGCAGGTAACGTATCGGCCGCAGAACTCACCCGCTTTGCTGAACGCTGGCGGCCGTGGCGCGCCTATGCGGCAATGCACCTGTGGCGTGGGATTGGTGCCGGACGAGTTGTTTCGGTCACGGAACACGGGACCTGACCACGACAGATTCAAGTACGCCGATTCAAACCTCACACCGAGATCCGCCATGCATGCCACGCCGGTGAGTTCAGACCCCGTGATACGCTACATCGAAACTGAGAGCCCCATCGGCATGCTCACCGTGACCAGCGACGGCAACGCCATCACTGGCCTGTTCATGGAGACCTACCGACACGCGGCCGGGAATCGTATCGAGTGGATACAGGATACGTCAGGCAAGGACGAGGTACTGTCGACCGCTCGCGGGCAGATCTCGGAGTACTTCGCCGGCACCCGCGAGCGATTCGAGCTACCGCTGCACATGGCAGGCACCACCATGCAGCGGGAGGTCTGGGCCGCCCTGACGCGGATTCCTTATGGCGAAACACGAAGCTACGGGGCCATCGCCGCCGCCATCGGCAATACGAAGGCATCGCGCGCCGTCGGCTCCGCCAATGGCCGAAACCCCATCTCGATCATTGTGCCGTGCCATCGTGTCGTCGGAGCGAACGGTTCGCTCACCGGGTTCGGCGGCGGCGTGGAGCGAAAGGCCTGGCTCCTGGCGCACGAGGCTCGCGTCATGGGTCTTCGCCTCGGCACCCTTCGGCGCGGCGATTGACCACGAGGCGACGCTATCGTCACGGGGTCAACTTCGCGCGGATTGCCTCCAGATACGGTGTGCTCCAGAGTGCCGGTCCGTCCCGGATCGACGCGTACCACCGCGTTGCGTCGTCCATCTGACCAAGCGCACGCAGCGCGTCGCCCAACGCAAAGCGATCCGCCTGCTGCCCAAGTGCCGGCACACGTGAGCGCACATCCAATGGTATGGACACCATACCGATCTCAAACGCGGCAACGGCTGCGCGGCGGTCGCCTCGCAGCACCGCGAGATGACCGCGAAGCGCTGCAGCAAGCGGCGCAGCGAGGCGATCCGAGACCGGACCTCGACCGAGTTGCACCTGTACGCGCTCGAGCCCGAGCGAATCGCGTAAACGTCGGCCCAGTAGTCCGCGCAGATACAGTCGCACGGATTGCTCCTCATCACGCGAAAGTGGCCCGGAGGTCGAGGCGCGCGGCGGAAGTTCCAGAGCACGACGTACGGCGCGGAGCGAATCGTCACTGACTTCGATCGTCGGTGTCGCCATCATCAGGGCTCGATGGAGCAACGTGGCCTCGCCATCAAGCAGGGCGGCAGTGCGCCAGTACTGTCCGGCCGCGTCCGGTTGCCCGTCGCTCCACGACAGGGTCGCGAGCGCCAACAACCCCTCGACGCGCATGGCGACCGTATTCGACGGGCGTGCCAATACGGTAGCAAACTGTCGGGCCGCACGTAGATCGCTGGGCTCCGCTCCCGCGCGCCCGAGCGCGATCTGCGCGCCAATGGGGTCGGTGATCGCACGGTCGGACTGTCGCGCACGACGCGCATGCAGGGCGAGATACGTTTGGCGAATTCCCGGTTGCTCGCCCGCGCTGTTGGGACTGAAGTACATCTGGAAGAGTGTGTCCAGCTCCCCAAGACGGTTCGCGCGGGCGGCAAGCTCCATCAGGTAGACCGTCACTTCGCGGTTGCGAGCGTCCAGCGCCATGACTGTACGGAACGCCACGGCGGCATCGTTGGTCGGTCGCCCGAGGTATTGGTTGTTGTCAAACAACGTCTCGCCAAGCAGCATCCAGCCATCAACGTCGGAGGGATAGTCGGTCACGATTTGCCGAAACTGCCGCTCGGCGTCCATCGGACTTCCGAGCCGCAGCGCGTGATAGCCTCGCACCAACTGTTGCAGGCGAAGTGGTAGCGACCCGACAAGAGCATACGCACGTGCCGCTGCGCGTATGCTCAGAGAATCCACCTCGCTCCACCGTGCGGCGCGGGCCAGTCGGTACCACGCCAACGCGAACAGCGAATCCTCCTGAACAGCCCGTGCAAAAAACGTCACGGCAGCGGCAGGGCGGGCGTCACGCAATTCTCGTTCACCATCGAGATAGGCGCGGAGTGCGCGATTGGATGTCGTCATGTTCGCAGCCAGTCCCGCCACCGTGTCTCCCGGCGCCTGCAACTCTGCACTGATGAGCTGACGCACCAGCGACTCCACACCGGCGGACAATCCCCCGCTCTGCGCAACACTCGCAATCGCTCGCGCGACATCTCGGCCATCGGCTCGATGAAGTGTGGCGCGCAACATCAACCCTTCACCCTCCCGCACCACGCTACCCACCACATACCGCTGCGCGCCAAGCCGATCGGCCACCGCACGGGCCGTGGTCGAGTCGATCGTGGATACCCCAGTGGCCATCGCGGCTCCGATGCTCGAATTGGGGTCGACGCCACGAAGCAGCCCCGTACCATCGAACGCCGGCGTGAGGAGATCAACCATTCCCTCGCGCAAATACTGAAGATCAGGCCCGCCACGTACGGCGAACGGCAGCACGGCGATGGTGGGCACCGGCGCGCTACTCCTCGCCACCGCAAGGGGTGCAGTTTCGGGAGGCGCCGAGCGAATGCGTTGCGCCGCGTACAGTGCGAACAACATCACCACTCCGACCGCCAAGCTCCCCACGACCGGCGCGAGGCGCGACTTTGCGCGCGACGCATTCACCGCCACCATCGACGTCTTCGCCGCCACCGGTACCGCCACGAGTGTCGCGTACGGGTCGAGACACTGCCGGAGTCGACGCAGCACTTCGTCGCCGTCCGCAGGCCGGCGTGCCGACTCCTTCGAAAGCATCGCGGACACGAGTTGGACAACCGCTGTCGGGATGACCGCACCATCGCCACGAACCATCGGCGGAGGTACTTCGTCCAGAATGGCGTACAGCAAGGCTGCGTGGGTTTCGCCGGCAAACGGACGGCGGCCCGTGAGCATCTCGTGCAGGATCACTCCGAGTGCCCACACATCGCCCCGCACGTCGGCCGATACGCCGTGGATCACTTCAGGCGCCATGTAGGGAAGCGTCCCGGCGAGTGCGGCGTTCTCGCCACTGGCCGTCGTGATATCTCCATTGAACCGGACCGCGACACCAAAGTCGAGAATCTTGGCGACATCCGAGACAAAGGCGATGTTGGCCGGCTTGAGGTCGCGATGCACGATCCCGGAGCGATGCGCGCTGGCCAGACCGCTGGCGATCTGCGTCGCGATATCCAGCGCCTGCGCAACCGAAAGCGCGCTGGTTGCCCCATTGTTGCGCATGCGGTCCCGCAGCGTACCGTCGGCGCAGTACTGCATGACCAGACAGAGCCCGCTGTCTTCGTCCTCCTCGATTGCATACATCGCACACACGTTACGATCATCGAGCGCAGAGACGGCCTGTGCCTCGCGGATCAGCCGTCGTCGGGCAGCGGGATCCACCTGGTCCGATGACAGGAATTTCAGCGCGACATCTCGTCCGAGCATCGTATCTCGCCCGAGGTAGACCACTCCCATCCCACCCGCGCCAATCAGTGTCCGGACTTCGAAGTGTCGAATGCGTCGACCGCTGAACGTGGTTGACGTGGCGATCGACCCCACGGAGCCGCTCCGCGACGGTGAGTTCGGCGATGCTTCACCTTCGGACGGAAATTCGTAGGTCGCCCCGTCACGGGAATCCGCGTCAGGATCGTCTACGGATACGGCCGCGTCGAAGGCTGGGCCGATGACATCGTTCACGATCCCTCGCAGGAACCGCGGCGCATCTTCCGCGCTAGCCACCAAGGTCAGAAGCTCGGCGCGCAACGCGGCATCATCGGCGCACGCGGCGTCAAGAAAGGTTGCGCGCGAAGCTGGCGGCAACGACAACGCCGACTCGAACAGGACAGACACGCGTTCCCACGCTTCAGCAGAACGCTCCGCTGAAGCGGTCTTCAGGTAGTCGCTAGACATGATCGGGCGCGTGTTCGCGGAGCTCGCGGCACAACCATGACTGCGCCAATGCCCAATCGCGCTTGACCGTCGCATCCGAGATATTGAGCGCCAGCGCGGTTTCGGGAATAGAGAGACCACCGAAGAAGCGGCACTCCACCACCCGGCATGGTCGCGGATGAATACGGTGCAGCTGCTGCAGCGCCTCCTCAAGCGCCGTGAGCACACCGAGCGACGGTTCAAGCGCCTCGACGGGCGGAAGTCCAGGTGCGTCAGCAATGTCGAGCAGCGGAGTCCCCGGGCCACGCTTCTTCGTTCGCCCGCGGCGGGCATAATTGCTGAGAATCTGTCGCGTTGCGCGCGCGGCGACCGCATAGAAGTGCGCGCGATCGTGAATCGCGAGCTCACGCGCACCAGTCATGCGCAGGAACACTTCATGGACGAGCGCCGTAGTGTTCAGCGTCTCATCGCCAACCCAACGTCGACGCTGCTGCCGGGCAACGTGACGCAGTTGCTCATAGACCCGCGAAAACAGGCGATCGCCAGCCGGGGAGTCGCCCTTCGCCCATCGGCGAAGCAAATCTGTAACCGCATCGTCCGCGTCCGAAACATCCATGACCTGAATCTCGGTAGAGTGCCGAATCGAAGAGTCGCGTACTGCATCGACGCGGCGCAAGAGTCGGCATGCCGACGAATCAGGAGCACGGTGCGGTGGGCGAATCACAGGAAACACGACGCGGTCATTCCCTGCTGAGACCAAGCACTCGCGGGCCGACGCTGGCTTGTTTGCCAACGTCAGCCCGCCGTTCACACGCACCTTGGGTCACGCAGTACAGTCAGGCCTTCGCGCGCTTACGCCGAACCATCACACCAAGCGACATCAGACCAGCGCCGAGCAGTGCCAGTGAACTCGGTTCCGGCACGACCGACGATTGGAAATCAATTCGGTAGACCGGCTGGTTTTCCCTCAACTGGCTGTCGAAGGTGTACCCGGCCGCCGTCTGTTCGCCGTTGAACCCATTGAGCTCCGCGAAGTTGAACGAAACAACGCCATTCTGATCGGTGCGCACCGCGTTCACGCCGTTCACCAGAAAGGCCGCACCTGCCACGCTGAAGGCTTCGGAGCCCGCATCCCAGATCTGGCTGCTGGACTGGCTGATGCTGTTGATGCGCAAATTGCCCATCATGTCAAACAGGCGAAACGCGAGCGGATTGTCATTGCCGAGGAAGAAGTCGTTGCTCGGAATGACCATGGTGGCGAACGTGAAATACGGGTTCAGTCCTGCGTTCACCAGGAAGCTCTGACTACGCGTGCCGCCCGGGAGCAACGCACCACCAATGGTGCCGCGCGTGGCGGTGGGGTCGGCCGCCGCGAAGTCCGCTTGCCATTGTCCACCCGCTCCACCTTCAGCCACCGATACAATCCCGGCGCCCGGCCGCTGTCCATTGTTGAAGGCGTCGAACACACCGCGGTGAAACCCCAGATGCAGCGGCGCAAAGCTCACGCTATTGTTCGGCGCGAGATTGTTGATCGTCACAGTCACCAACCGGCGCTGTGCCTGCACCGACGACGACGCAAGTATCGTCGCGGCGAGGGCGCCAATGGTACACGACGTGATTCGGGAAACACGAGTCATGGCGCAGAACTCCTGTGGGCAAGAGGGGGATGTGGACGGGACACGCGCAACCCATCACCAGACATCACCCCAATTGGCCAGAAATCAGCTCACGCCACTCTGATAAGCACGTACGGTTGCTGCCGAGTTCGGTTGACGGATGCCGTCTTGATCAGCTATCCCGACTCGCTACCCCCGTGCCCGCGCGTCCTCTCGCGCCTGCGACTGCGTGCTGTCTGCCCACAGCTGTTGTGTGACACGGAGCAGCACGAAGCCGCTGACCGCGAGCACCGCCGTCAACATCCACGCCGTCGACAGACGCGAGGGATCGCCGGAGGCGTACAGGAAGTTCCCGATCGCAAACAACGACGACCAGATCACGACGCATCCGGAGATCCAGCCAACCAGCGCGGCGCCGATACGATTGTCCCGCGCCACGTCCGCATCGGACACACCGGCTGCCGCGCGGAGCTCCGTCCATCCGGGGCCCGCTGGCTTCACCTTCTGCACGAACGCGATGAGCGTGGCGCGATCGGTGACCGGACCGGCGAAGGCGGTGATCAGCCAGGCCACCGTCGTGATGCTGACCTGCACGATCGTGGTGGTGGCGAAATCCGCGCCGGGCATGAAATACGGCACGGCCAGCGACGTGACCAGCGACATCACCATTGCGACGATCTCGCACCACGCCGAGACACGCCACCAGAACCAGCGCGCGATATACAGCAGTCCAGTGCCCGCTCCGATGGACAGCAGCACCTGAAACGCCTGCTGTGCCGAGCTCATGGTGAGGCTGAGCAACGCGGCCACGACATACAATCCCACGGTGGAGATTCGTCCCGCATTCACGTAGTGCGACTCCGAAGCGTCTTTCTTGATGAAACGCCGGTAGAAGTCATGCACCAGATAAGACGAACCCCAGTTCAGATGCGTCAGAATCGTTGACGAATTGGCGGCGAGCAGTCCACCGATCATGAGGCCGACGAAGCCGACCGGCAGGAACTTGAGCATCGCCGGGAACGCCGAGTCGTGACCGATCAGCGAGACATCGGCATTGGGGAACGCCGCCTGAATCGATGCCAGATCCGGATACACAATGATCGAGCACAGTGCCGTGATGATCCACGGCCACGGGCGCAGCACATAGTGGGCGACGTTGAAGAACAACGTGCCGCCCAACGAGTCCTTCTCCGACTTCGACGCGAGCATGCGCTGCGCGATGTAAGAGCCACCGCCTGGCTCCGCGCCCGGATACCAGTTGGCCCACCAACTGATGGCGATGGGCAGGATGAAGATCATGAGTGCGAGTTCGGACATGCTGAAATTGGGCAGCATGTCGAGAATCGGTTGACCCGATCCGTCTTTGGTGGACATGACCGGCTGCGCATTGGCTGCGGTGCTCTGCACTACCTGCAGCGTGGAGAGTTTGCTCACCAGCAGCTTGAGGCCGAGCCAGCCGTTGGCCTCGCCCGCCAGACGACGGCCAACCTCCACCAGCGAGAACCAGGCCGCAGCAAAGACCGCCGTCATCTTGATGAAGAACTGGATCATGTCGATGACCAGCACGCCCCACAGTCCCGAATGTGCCGCGAACACCACATTCAGCACACCGCAGATCAGGATGGTCTGCCACGGCGCCATGCCGAAGAGGATGTTGGCGATCTTGCACGCGGCAAGCGTCACCATGCCCATGATGAAGCAGTTGAAAAACAACCCCAGGTAGACGGCGCGAAAGCCGCGAACGACTGACGCCGATTTCCCCGAGTATCGCAGTTCGTAGAACTCCAGGTCCGTGAGCACACCGGACCGTCGCCACATTCGCGCGAAGAAGAACACCGTAGCCACGCCAGTGAGGACGAACGCCCACCACTGCCAGTTGCCGGCAACACCATAGCGCCGCACCTGCTCCGTGACCCAGTTCGGCGTATCGGACGAGAAGGTCGTCGCGACCATGGACAGTCCGGCCAGCCACCACGGCACGGACCGACCCGACGCGAAGAACTCCGAGGTACTGGCTCCGGATCGTTTGGCGAGAAACAGCGCGGGAACGAAGCACACCAGGATGGACGCGGCGGCGATGACCCAATCGATCCAGGAAATGTTCATGGGCGGGCGGAGGGACGTCTCAAGGACGATACAAAGGAACGGGCAACCTGCGGAATGTGGTCGGCGGGCAAGTGTGCGGCAACGCACAATCGGTGCCCCGCCAATACCCTGCCAATAGCCCGCGAGGCTTTCGGCCTGCGCTTCTTGCCAGCACATTCCCTGTATGGCCCGGGATGAGCTGGTGGCTCGCATCAGCGAGTCAGTGCGCGAAAAGTATCAGTTGGGACGGGAGCTCGGCGGCGGAGGCATGTCGCGAGTCTTTCGGGCCACCGATCTGCGTAGCGGCCATGACGTGGTGATCAAGGTGCTACCCACGGACCTTGCGGCTGGCATTTCCCTCGCGCGCTTCGAACGTGAAATCACGGTCGCGAGCCGAATGCAGCACCCCAACATCGTGCCGCTCCTCACGAGTGGTGACGCCCAGGGCACGCCGTGGTTCTCCATGCCCTTCGTGGACGGCGAATCGCTGCGAGAGCGCCTCACAGGACGAGGATCGCTGCCAATCCTGGAGACCGTCCGCATTCTCCGTGACATGGCCAGCGCTCTGGCCTACGCCCATCGGCAGGGCGTCGTACACCGCGACATCAAGCCCGAGAACGTGTTGTTTTCCGGCGACACCGCGTTGATCACCGACTTCGGCGTCGCCAAGGCGCTACTGAGCGCCGAAGGACAGGCGGCACAGGAGGCTGGTCCTTCGCTCACCACGCGTCGCATCGCGCTGGGCACGCCCACGTACATGTCGCCGGAACAGGCGTCCGGCGATCCGCGCGTGGGAACTCGTGCCGACATCTACGCGTGGGGCATCGTGGCGTACGAACTCCTCGCCGGCCAAACCCCGTTCGGTGGCCGCAGTCTGCACGGGCAGCTGCGCGCGCACGTGAAGGAAGTGCCAGTGTCGCTCTCGGTGCACCGCGCGAACGCGCCAGCGAATCTGGTGGATCTGGTTATGCGCTGCCTCGAGAAGGCACCGGCGGACCGTCCGCAACTCGCCGAAGCGCTGGTCGAGGAACTGGACTCCGCGATGAGCGCGCCGCAGAGTGCAAACGGACTCTCACCGGCTCAGCTGCGACCCGCCGCCCCGCGACTCCCAACCGGTTTCGACACGGCCGTCACCGAGGAGATCGCGGTGGCGGATGCCAGGGATCACGTGACAGAGGCGGAGCGGAGACCCTCACTGGCTGGCGGAATTGCTGCGGGAGCGCACACGCCGATCGCCGTGAGCACCAAGGCACATCTCCCGGCGATCAGTCTCGCGATTGGAGCCGTGATCGTGCTGTTGGCATTCGCCGCCATCGTCCGCTGAGGTCCGCCGGACTACGAGGGAGTCCGGCGGGTGTCAGCGACGCGCACGTCAGGTTCCTCCGAACCAGTCGTATCCGCGATCGGTCCAGTAGCCTCCGTTGCGCTCGGCCATGAACGTGATGCGCGTGAGATACTTGGTGTTCTTGAAGCCGAGCTTGACTGGCGAGTGCAGGCGCGCAGGCGCGCCGTAGCCAGCCGAAAGCATCTGACCGTCCTTGGCGTACACGACCAGCGTCTGTGGATGCATCACGCTGTCCATATCCCAGCTTTCGTGATAGCCTGAATCAAACGATTGGAAATCCACCACCTCCGCACCCGGCAGCACGCCGGCGAGCTTG
>JANNEV010000601.1:0-2599 GCA_031379145.1 Gemmatimonadaceae bacterium | reverse complement strand
GAAAAGCATCCGGACGCAGGTCGATTAGGAATGACGCCCTACGGTTTACCCGAACTCTTCGCCAGCGAACTCAAGGATTGCAGATTGGTGGCCAATCCAGGTTGCTATGCCACAAGTGTGTTGCTCGCACTCGCTCCGTTGGCCCGCGCCGGACTGATCGCGCCCGGAGCGACCGTCAGCATTTCCTCGGCCAGCGGAGTCAGCGGAGCCGGTGCGAGTCCCAAGTTGGAGCTGCTCTTTGCTGAGGTCACCGAGAACTTCCGCGCCTATAGCGTCGGCAATACGCACCGGCATTTGTTTGAAATGCGGGCGTCGATGCAGGCGCTCGGCACCGACTGTGACCTGCTGTTCACGCCGCACCTGCTCCCGGTCGATCGCGGCATTCTCTCCACAATTTCCGTGCCGCTGACTCGGTCGCTTGCCGATGCCATGGCGCCGTACCGTGATTTGTATCGCGACGAGCCCTTCGTCGAACTGACGGAGGACTTGCCGGCCCTCACCGAGGTGGCACATCGCAACGTCGTTCGGCTGCATGCGCGGACGCCGTCGGGACTTCGCACGCCGACGCTGCTGGTGTTCAGCGCCATCGACAACCTGGTCAAGGGCGCGGCCGGTCAGGCCATGCAGAATGCCAACCTCATGCTCGGGCTCGACGAAACGTCGGGCCTGCCGCGTTAACGCGTCGGAGCCGTTCATGAACATCGGGGCCCTGGCGGCGACGATTGCGGCGAACGCGGCGGTGATGGCGGCAACCACTGCTCGACGGGCCAACGCTGAGGGGCCGATCGTGGTGAAGCTCGGCGGACGTACGCAGTCCGATCCAGCGTTGCCCGCGGCATTGGCCGCCTTATGGTTCAGCAGCGAAAAGCACTTGGTCATCGTGCACGGTGGTGGCGATCAAATCAGCGCGCTGCAGCGACTGCGTGGCGAGGAACCGGTGTTCGTCGGCGGTCGCCGGGTCACCACCGAGGCGGCGCTGGAGCTGGTACGCATGGTCTTGTCCGGACTCGCCAACAAGCAGCTGGTGTCGGCACTGACAGCGGTTGGCGCTCCCGCCGTGGGAGTGTCTGGCGAGGACGGTGGCATGCTTCGCGCAGAGCCGATTGACGAGGCAACGTTTGGACATGCCGGATCGCCCACTGCAGTGGATCCAACGCTGGTACACACGTTGCTGCAGGCGGGCTATCTGCCGGTCATCTCTCCGGTGGCCACCCACGCGGACACACGCATCGGTGGTGCGCTCAACGTCAACGGCGATGATGCCGCGGCCGCTATTGCGTCTGCGCTCGGGGCATCCGAACTGTTTCTGCTGGCCGATGTCCCAGGGGTGCTCGACGACGCACAGCAGCTGATCACCACAATGTCGCTGGCAGAGGCGCGTCAGCTCGTGGCGTCGGGTACGGCCGCAGGGGGAATGGCCGCCAAGCTTGACGCCTGTGCACACGCACTCGTTGGAGGAGTGGTGCGTGTGCGTATCGGTGATCTCGCGGCGCTGACGCATCCCGACGCCGGTACACGGGTGTCGCGCTAGCAGTCACGTCTTCGTCTGTCGTTTGGTGTGGTGGTGCCCGCGAGTCTCGTGTTGCTGCCACTGAGGGTGTGTATGTCGTGTCCTGTCGTTCCCCTGCGCTGAAAGCGCCGTTGCTCTATTGCTCTGTTGCGCTGCTGTCGTCCCTTGCTGAGTCCCTTCTCATGACTGCACCTGCGATTCCGTTGGTCGAGACCTCAACCGTGTCTCTCACGCTCCCGACTGCGGCGGCGGTCACGTCGCCCATTCTCGGCACGTACAAACGACAGGCGCCGTTGTTCGTGCGTGGCGAGGGCGTGTACATGTTTGACGCCGACGGCAATCGCTACCTGGACCTGGTGGCGGGCATCGCCGTGACCTCGCTGGGCCACGCAGATGCAGGCGTCGCGCAGGCCGTGCAGGAGGTGCTCGCTACGGGACTCATTCACACGTCTAACCTGTACCGCACGGCGCCGGGCGAGGCACTGGCCGCCTGGCTGGTGGAGCACTCGTTCGCCTCGAGCGTGTTCTTCTGCAACTCCGGCGCAGAAGCCAACGAAGGCGCCTTCAAGTTTGCGCGACGTTGGGCGGGCACCACAGGACACCCTGCCAAGCACGAGATCATCGCGCTGCGTGGCGCGTTCCATGGACGCATGCCCGGAACGCTCGCAGCCACGGACAGGCCGTCGTATCGACTGCCGTTTCGCCCGCTCATGGGCGGAGTACGGATTGTGGAGCGGGACCTGACCGAGCTGCGTGCGGTGCTCGATCCGGAAACGGCCGCCGCCGTCATCGTGGAGCCCATCCAGGGCGAAGGCGGAGTTCGTGTGGTGGACCCGGAGTTCCTGAGTGGTGTGCGCGCGCTCACGCGCGAGCGGAATGTGCTCCTGATTCTCGACGAGATTCAATGTGGACTGGGTCGTACGGGTTCGTTCTTTGCGTACGAACAGCTGGGGTTTGACCCGGACATGCTGACGGTCGCCAAGCCGTTGGCTGGCGGATTGCCGATGGGTGCCATTCTCGTCAACGAGACTGTTGCGGCGGCCATGCAGCCTGGCGATCACGGGACCACGTTCGGCGGTGGGCCGTTAC
>JANNEV010000598.1:0-2158 GCA_031379145.1 Gemmatimonadaceae bacterium | reverse complement strand
TTAACGGGCAAAAAAATAACCGGCGCCTGCCAGTTACCCTCAATAAAAAAAGGCAGGGGTAGAAACCTCCTGCCTTCTTTTTAATCCGTACCCTATGAAAACAATTTTTTTAAAACCTAAAAACAGTGTAAAAATAAAAACGGGTTTTCATGTGCACAAACAGCGGGGTTAATTTTAACTTTTTTTTAAGTGGAGGAGGGGCCTCATCCCGGCCTTCTCCACAAGTGGAGAAGGTGTTGCGGAGATAGTGGAGGAGATTGAAGCGAAGATTGTTGCGGAGGGCTGCGTCAGCACCTGTCCTTCCGCAGGTTGGACGGTCAGACGCAGGAGAACTTCGCTTTGCTCCCTGTGACTAAGCATGACAGGTCGAAATGTATGCAGGTAATTGCTGCCTCTTTTAAGGGGAGTCATTCAACTTGCCTGTTCCCAACTTGTTAGGGGGCCTGGTTTGTAACTGGCCTACTTTGCAGTGCAATTGCTTGCAAAAAGTTTCAATAGTAATTCAACCTGCCTTTGCCGGCAGGCAGGCTTGCTTGCTTTGGTCCGCCCCAGGCGGATCAATAGTAATTCAACTTGCTTGCTTTGGTCCGCCCCAGGCGGATCAATAGTAATTCAACTTGCTTGCTTTGGTCCGCCCCAGACGGATCAATAGTAATTCAACTTGCTTGCTTTGGAACTGCATCATTTTCTAAGAGCTTGATTATTATTGCGTAATCTGCCAAAAATTGCTCCGAACGTCATAATTATGCATTTCACCTTTTTGGGCCTAAAAAATAAGCGTTAATTTTTCACCCGGTAAATAGTCCATATCCTGCTCAAATATGCCGTTAATTATACTGTTGCCGAAGTTTTTGCCTGTAGCTGGTATGTATCTTTTAGAGCCTGTTTTTATCTGCTACTATAGTAAGCCAAAAAATGCTTAATTTTGAAAAAAGCGATACAGTATGGCTGCCGATTTACATATTCAAACAAAAAAAATTGAGCTGATTCAATGGCTTTCGGCTATTGAAGATGTAAGCATCCTGAATAAAATAGCCGATTTGATAGCCCGGGAGCAAAAAAGCGATTGGTGGGCCGAAACTTCTGAAGCAGCAAAAAATTCCATTGAAAAAGGGATTGCTGATGCTGACAAAGGAAGGTTACACGCTCATTCAAAGGCAAGGGACTTATATGGAAAATGGTTATAACATCCTGTGGACGGATAACGCCCTGAAAGAACTGGCCGTCACCATCAAGTACCTGGAAATAAAATTTACCGCAAAAGAAATTGCTTTCCTTGCTAATGAAATTGAAAGAATCACTTTTTTAATTGCTAAAAATCCCACACTCTTCCCCCAATCTGATGTTAAAAAGGGAGTTAGAAAAGCAGTGGTGGCAAAGTTTAATACCCTGTACTACCGCATTGCTGATAATACCATTGAGATACTGTCATTTTTTTCCAACAGGCAAAATCCCGGTAAAATTAAACTGTAAAAATATTTTGTACCTGAATATTGGCGCAGGCATTTTTATGTGCCTGGTAGTGTGGCAAAATGCTGCTGGCTATTTGGTGGTAAGCTTTGGCAGGCCAATAGTGCGCAGGGTCCCTTATCAGGAATAAAAGCATTACAAGTTTCAATTATTATTCAACCCCGCTTTAGGGGGCGGGGCAGGCTTTGCTTGGTTTGGTCCGCCCCAGGCGGATCAATAGTGATTCAACTTGCTTGGTTTGGAACAGATTTGTGGTGTCGGACATCTTTAGTTCAATCGTTTCAATAGTAATTCAACTTGCTTGCTTTGGAACGGTTTTAATAACCTTGCCATTATTAGGATGCTTGTTTCAATAGTAATTCAACTTGCTTGCTTTGGAACCATTTAATGAAGTGACGGTATAAGAAAGAATCGTTTCAATAGTGATTCAACTTGCTTGGTTTGGAACAACTACGTTTATGACCGGGACTTCAAGGTTATAAAGTTTCAATTGTGATTCAACTTGCTTGGTTTGGAACTTGAAGATGTTAACAGGGGATTCGTGGACTATTCGTTTCAATAGTAATTCAACTTGCCTGGTTTGGAACAAGTGTATCTATCGCTTACGCAAAAGCCATTAACGTTTCAATTGTAATTCAACTTGCTTGGTTTGGTCCCGACCTACGGTTGGGATCAATTGTGATTCAAC
>JANNEV010000589.1:0-2217 GCA_031379145.1 Gemmatimonadaceae bacterium | reverse complement strand
CTCATAATGGCGCGCGTGGGGCGTGCCCGAACCCGGCTCGATCTGGGCAATCTGCCCGGAGCTGCGGCGGATGCCGGACTGGTCCCCGCCGGTTTTGTGCGCAATGCCGAGTTTTCCGAGACGGTCACCAACCGCGAGAATCGTTTGTTCAACCTGACCGTACGCAACGATTTTCTCTCGGTGCACCCGGACTATCGCGGCATGACGGTGAACGGCGCGGCAGATCCACGCGTTCGTGTGACCGACATGCGGCGCATCGGGCCAGATAACGCTACCCCGATGTGGCAGCAGCAGAAGTTCATTGGCACGGGCGCCGTGTCGCTCCCCATCGCGTCCTACGCGGAAGCGCAGCTCATTCTGGCGGAGGCCTCAGCTGGACAGGCGGCCATCGATGCCATGAACCGTGTGCGCGCGTTGTCGAGCATCGCGCCGTTACCGGCCTTCGCTTCGGGCACGGACGTTGGCGCGCTCGTGATTGAGGAGCGGCGACGCCAGTTGTTCAGTGAGGGGCATCGCTTCAACGACATGCTGCGCAAGAAGATCCCGTTTCAGATGGGCACCAATGGTGTGAACCGGAAGGGGCAGACGTTCAGCAACATGACCTGCATTCCGCTGCCGTTCGTCGAGACGCGCAACAATCCGAACTTCAAGAGCAACTGAGTCGCTGCATCAAGACGCCCCCGTTCCGGCAGTGGCGGGACGGGGGGCCGCTGCGCTCGCCTTGCTCAGTGCCCGGTCTCGAGCGCAATACCCAGCAGCATCTCGGATTCCGCGAGCGCGATGACGTCATGCACTACGCCGGGATCGAGCGTCAACAGGTGCTGTGCTTCGAGATCATACGTCAGGCTGGGGGTGGTGACGCGCACCAATCCGCGTAGCACCTGGATGGTGACTTGTCCCGGCGCACTGTGTCGTGCCATGTGCCCACCGGCATCGAAGACAAAGAGAATCAGGCGCGCCGACCCGCGGTGCTGCAGCGTCTCTTGTCGGTGACCGGAACGCGATGGCGTTGTTTCGTGGCGAAGTCGCTCGGCCATCGCTTGCAAATCGATGTGTCGTTCCGGCTCGCCGAGCCGGGCGCTCGGTGCGGGACGTAAGCGGGACTCAGGCGTGGGCATGAAGGCGTCCTCACGAGATGTCTTCGCAGGGACGCCAGCGCGCTCACAACGGAAACGGCGACGCTCCCTGCATGCGGAACATGTCGACGCGCCGGCGCCACGGACAGTGGGGCGATGCCATGGCTCCGTCCGCAACTCCCGCCCGCCCGTGAGCTCCTATCGCGCGTGTTCGTCAAGCCAGGCGAACGTCACCCGCATCGCCTCCGCCCACTGCGAAGCCGACGTAAGGTGTCCCGCACCCAACAGGGTGTGATGCTGATGCGGCGCCTGCGGCACTGCGCGCGCACCCAGCAACGCGTGTAGCGCTTCCACGGCATCGGGAGGCACACTCACGTCGTGTTCCGCAGTCACGCTCAGCAATGCCACGTGCCGATACGCGTCGTGGTCGAACGTCTGGTCGCTGGCACGAGCCCACGCCGGCGAGCCGAGGAGGGCGACCACCGCGCGCGGCGTTGGTGCAGCAAGCGCGGCGCGATACGCCAGGAACGCACCCATGGAAATGCCCACCATGGAGATCCGATGCGGGTCGGCGTTGTGCTCCGTTACCAAAGCTGACCGCAGCGCCGGGAGTTCAGTCAGTGTTTGCTCGATCAGGTCGAGCACGACTGGCATGGCGCCGCCGGAAGCAGCAATCCGCGCCGCCATGTTGAGGTCACGCCGCGCGCCGTGTCCTGCGGCATCGATGCCAACAGCGAGAAAGCCGGCATCTGCGCACCGCTCAAGTTCTGCCGCGTGGGCCAATGCATCGGCGCGAAAGCCGTGAAACCACAAGACGGTCGGCAACGGAGTACGGGACTCCTCAGGTGTTGCCAGTAGTAGTGGAACTCCGGCAACGGTAAGCGGGCTGGCGTGCATGTCTGGCGGTGTCAGGAGTTCTGGGTTGTCCACGCGGGCCTGTGCATCAGGCATAGTAGCGACCCGATGCAACTGGCGATCAGCGTGCATACGACCAGCAGATGGCAACGGGAGTCATGCGTCTCGTCCCGCAATGCTGCGACGACTTTGGGACCGATGGTATTCAAACAGGACTCCACACGGAGAATGCGAAACTCGCTCCAACCATCTGCGCGTACGTGTAGTCCAACCGCTGTACCGTGCC
>JANNEV010000587.1:0-11219 GCA_031379145.1 Gemmatimonadaceae bacterium | reverse complement strand
TTGCAAGTCTGGTCCAGCAGCTTGGCCGGCAACTCGAGCTGAAGCCGGACGGGAGTGGCGAAACGTCACTCGGAGTACACGTGCGGTAGCACTCGACTGCTTAGCGACGTGAAACCCTTGGCAGTGAATCCAGAAGCGCCTGCAGTCGGGCTGCCTGTGTGGTGCGCATGAATCGACCGTCGGCGCCCAATGCCACCGGTCGAACGCCCGCGACGAACAGGTTCCAGCGCGCGCGAATGCACGCCGACGCCCGCTCCACGTTACCGGGAGGGACGACATCGGCGTCCACCGCGCTCAGCGCCATAGCCATGGCGCTGTCTGGCTCCGCGAACGCCAATAGCCATGCATCGAGCTGGACGTACTCAAACAGCTTGGCCGGTATGGTCAATCGCTGCCCGTCGGGCAGACACACGAGGTGAGTCGCGGCGGCTGCGGCCTCCAGTGACGCCTGCCGTGGCACCAGGCCGCTCATGATCACGTGCTCGCGAAGTCCGTACGGCTCCGCCAGCTCCGGCACCGGCTTGCCATCGTATTCCGGCGTCGGACCGAGGAACTGAATCGCAAACTGCGCCGGGGTGAGGCCGAGCTCGCGCACCAACGGCGCGCAGGCACGGAACAACACGCGCGGGTCGCGCTGCAGGTACAACGAGCCCGCGTACAGGAGTGTGAAACGCTCTCGGCTCGGCGAGTCGACACGGTCCTCGGGATCGCTGCCATTCATGATCGCTGAAATCCGCTCAGCGGCCTCCGGGTACATCGTCTGCATGGCCGCCGCAGCCGCCTGCGTGTTCGTAATCACGAACGAGGCCCCTCGCACCACTCGCGACTCGTAGCGCTCGGCGAGGGCGGCGTGCGTCGTGGGGTCCATGTCGCGCGCCACCGACTCGGCGAGCCGCCATGGATCCCGGAAGTCGGCGATGTGCGGAATGCCGGCTTTGGTGTGAATGAGAGCGCCCGCCACATGCACGTGATGTGGGGGACCTGACGTGATCACCGCGTCATACTGTGTCTCCGAAGACAGCCGCACCCCGGCGGCTGCCGCGGCACGCGCCCAAGCCAGCTCATTCGCGACATGCAGGCGCGTGTTTACGATGGCGCGTGCCCGGCGACCGAGCGAAGGACGCGAGACCGGCGCCGCAGTCCTGGGGTTAGGCCCTCCCACAACGGCGTTGGAGACAGCCGAGATATGCCCGGTAGGAGCGGAGGAGCGAAACCGTCGGGTCGCCGCGGCCAGCGCGTTCCAGGCCCGTTCCGCGAGCGGAGCATCGTGCCGCACACCGAAGACCCGCACGCCTGCCGGCAGCGCTCGCAGTCGCGCGTCATCGCGCCGCGCCAGCTGCTGCGGCTCGAGGGTCAGCACGTCCACCTCGTAGCCCTTGGGTACCAGGAAATGCACCAACTTCTCCCAGCGCAACGCACCGATCGCCGTTGACGGCGGGAAATGATATGCCACGAGCAGAAGGCGCCGGCGCACGCTCGGTTGACCCTCGGGCAACGAGTCGGCCGGATGCAACAGTCTGGCGAGGTTCGCGGGCATCAGCGCGGTGTTGACGGGGCCCGGCATGTCTGCAGCGACACGCGGTATTGTCGCACGTCGAAGCGCAGCCGCTCGAACGACTGCTGTTCAACACAATGTGCCTGTAACCACTGCCGGAGGCCGTCTCCGCCGTCCGTCACCAGGCCGAAGCGTTTGAACGATGCGACTGCCCACAGCTGCTGCTCCGAGGCGAGAATCGAATCGAGGACCGCGGGAGACTGCGCCAGCGAGCCGCGGCGCAGATCTGCCGCGTAGTGCACTCCGATGGCTACCGGCCACGTCAGCATCAGCTGATGCGGTGCTTCCTCGCGCACCACGGCGAATGCGGGTCGATAGTCGAAGCGTGATCCATCTACCACATGCGAGATGAGCGAAGGCGCCATGCCGGCGGCGACGAGAAGGCCCACGACCGGCGCGCGGGTAGACTGCGTGAGCCACCACGCCAGCAGGCCTGCGCCGACGCACAGCGCCGGCAGCAGACCGATGGCATAGTCCGCGTAGGCTGCGGTGGCTGTCGATGCGATCGCCACGAGCGCGACTGTGCTCGCCGCGCCACGCGCGAGCGTACTCGCCGCTTCACGCCGCCGCGTCTCGGCACTGACCGCGGCATCGCTCGCATCGCGCTCCGAGCCGTGCGCACGCGGTTTACGCACCGCGATCAGCAGCAAACCGAGCGCACCGGCGGCGACGAGGACGGGCGACGCCCATTCCAGAATGGCTGGCACCAATCGAAGATTCGCGTCGATCAGACGAACGCCTCCGTTGCTGACACCGGTCTCGCGCCGGAAGAGCACGATCGACAGGAGCAGCACCGCACCGCCGCCCACGACCGGGAGCACAAAGCCGATCCATCGGGCCCGAGACGGCCACCGCCATCGCGGCGCGAAGATGGGACCGCGAAACAGCGACCAGGCCAAGGGCACAGCAGTGGCCAGCACAAAGGCCGGATGTACGAGCGTTCCAATCACAACCGGAACCGACGCGCGCGCCCACGAAGACGCCGTGTCGCGCTCGCGAGCGGTAAACACCAGCAGCATCGTCGCGGCGACCAGTGCGAAAATCACCGAGTAATAGCGTGCGGTTTCCGACGCGTAGGCGTGCCAGGGGGAGCAGGCGACGGCAAGGGCGGCCACCAGCGCCGCGCGTTCGTCGGCCAGTCGTGCCGTGATCCGGCTCACCAGCCAGATCCCGACGCCACCCGCCACGAGAGGCAGCAGGCGCGTCCATGGCTCGTGCGACGGGGACATCCAGAACAGCGCATGCTGCACGAGATAGTACAGCGGTCGGCTCTGAATACCGGGCTGCAATGCGGTGCGGAACAGGTCGGTCGACTCCATGACGGTGTAGAGCTCGTCCTGATCGACGGGGTGCACCAGCACGCCCCACAGGCGGAGCGCCACGCCAACGCCAATGATGACCCAAAGCCATACGGAGCTGCGAGCGACGCCGGATTCGGCGGAGACCTCAGCCACGAGCACCTCCCATCTGCCGCGCGCCCAGCCACTGTTCGAGCCGCTGCAGATCCTGCTCCGCCACGCGGGCGTGAACGGGAAGGGTCACGAGCGTGCGCGCCAGTTCCAGCGCGCCTGGCACGGATGCCGGCGGCTGTACGACGCAGTCGAGGATTTCCGTCTGCTCGGGAACGGCGCGAGGGTACGCGCGATACACGCCGAGGGCGGCCGGAGGCACACTGTTGTCTCGCTGGCGAATGGGCAGGCGCAACCACCCCGGAGTGCTGCCGGCTGCGGGCTGGACTGCGAAGCCGCGCGTGCCCGAGTGTGCGGCAGAAATCAGGCGCAACGCGCGACGCTCGCGATCCGACCGCGCGTCCTGAATGCGTTCGAGTCCGCTCGCGGCGAGCGCGGCCGACAGACGTCCGATGGGCTGTGCTTCATGCGACGGATGATACGTCATCGCACCCAATCGCAGAAATGGCAGGGCCGACGGCAGCGCATACACCGACGGCTGGGAGAGTAACCGCATCAGCACGGCGACGAGCGCGGCGCGCGCGTCTGCTCCGCGTCCGCCACCGTGTCCGCCACCGCGCGAGGACGCGGCGCTGATTCGCTGCGCATCAGGCAGCGACCCTGCGCCATCAGATGCTGCAGCACTGCGCGCCAGAAGTGCGCCACCGCCGCCTCCGCCGATGCCTTTCCCGCGTCCGAAGCTGACAACCGTGTAGTCGCCGAGCGCTCCCGCTGGGTCACCGCGCCATCGCGAGCCAAACGCCTGTGCCGCGTCTTCGATGAACACGGCACCGTGCTGCGCGCAGCTCTGCTGCACCTCCGTCAGATCCATCGCCAGGCCGAACAAGTGCGACGCCACCACAACCTGCGCTCCCTGTGCCAGCGCTGCGTCGACGGTGCGCTGGTCGGGGGCCAGTGTCGAGGGATCGAGATCGTACAGCAGGGCGCGCTGTCCGGCCCCCTGCACCGCAGCCGCCACGTCAATGCAACCGTAAGCGGGAATTGCCACCAGCGCTCCGTGCGGCGCCGCCAGGGTCAGCGCCAGTCTCAGCGCGGATGTGCCACTGTCCGTGAGCCGGACAACGGATCGCTGCCAGACTGCGGTCAACGCGGCGTAAAGTCGAGCCTCCACCTGCTGATGCGAATCGTTGCTGGCCAGCCACGCCTCCCAGAGCGCAGCAAGCGTCCCCGGTACTATCACTGGCGGTACATGGCGCGGAAGAAGTCCCATCAGCTGGACACTATGGCAATAGCCGCGCGATGTACGGGCCGACGCGTCGTGTCAGCGGCACGGGCAGTCGGCACCAGATCGCTTCCGCCAGCGCAAACTTCCCACCTGGCGCCGGCGTCGATGCCGGCGTGGAACCTGGGTTCCATTGATACCAGAAGAGCGGCTCGTCGGTGCTCCCCCACTGCCGCTTGAACTTGTGCGTATTTGATCCCGCTGTGCACCGCCCAAAGTTGAACAGCGACGCTCCGCGATGCATCACGTGTTCCATCAGGCGCCAATAGAGCGCCATGTTCGGCGCGATCTTCTTGAATTCCAGGAGCGCCGATGCCCACGTGATCTCGAACTCCGTTCCCCAATGAAACCCTGCGGCACACGCAATCGGGACCTCGTTCAGGTAGGCCACGGCAAACACCATATCGTCGCCGTACATGTCGGCCAGGCAGTCGAAAAAATTCGCGCCGAGCGCCGGGGTCCCCAGATCACGCATGTGCCGGGAAAACACTTGGTAGAAGTCACGTCGGAGCTCGGAACCGAAACGCACCACCACGCCTTCGCGCTCGGACCGACGTATCTGGCTCCGGAGCTTGCTGTCGAATCGCTTGAAGACGGCATCGGCACCGCCGTCCATCGGCAACACCACGGTGATCTTCCGATTCGATACCGGGAGTGCGACAGGAAGCGGGCCGCGGCCGCGCAGCTCCAGCAGCGTGCAGCCAGACGCCGACGCCAGCGCGATCGCATCGGCAGTGAGCCTCTGGCAGACGTCCGGCGCACCCAGGGGGCCACCGTAGCTCGCGAACGGCATCGACATCAGAAAGTTGCCAAAGAGCGCGCTCTTGACCTGCGCCAACGGAAGCACACCCACCAATGCGTCATCGCCATCGCGGGCCTCGAGGGCGAACACCCGATGTCCGAGTGCCTCGTGCATGGTGCGGAGCCATGCCGCCCGATGGAAGGCGGTGTGTCCCGGCGTCGCGCGCACAAACGCGTCCCACTCCAGCGATGGCTCGTCGAGGCGAGCAATGCGCACCACCGCAGCGGGCATGACGGCGGTCACGCTGACTGCGCTAAGCGCACGTCGGCGAAGGACGTAAACGGCGCCGATGCGAGCAGACGCGACAGACGTCCCGCCGTGCGTTCGAGACCGCCGTAGTGGCGCCAACGGGTCACCGCGGAGGTTGCGAGCCTCGGCTGCCCGGGATCCACCTCCCACGGATGGATGTAGTACACGCCGACTCGGGCACAGCGCTTGGTCTCGCGTACCGATGCGTCAATCATGGCGTACGGAAAGTGGCGCAGATACCCGCCTCCTGCGGCTGGGAGTGGAACCGATCCGATAGAAAACGTGGCCATCGGAAACTCTTCCAGTGCCCCGCTTGGCGTATCGATTGTGTACGCATCACGAGGCGCGCCAGGAAAGCCGTAGCCGCGGCGCCGAATCGGAAAGACGCTGGAATCGTAAAGGTATCCGGCTTCCACGAGGGCGTCGAAGGCCCAGGTGTTCGCCGGTGTAATCGAAAAACTCGGTGCCCGGTAACCGAGGACAGGCGTTCCGGTGATGTCCTCGAGGAGCAGACGCGTCTTTCGCGAATCTTCAAGGAACTCCGCTCTGGTGAGCGTCGTCACACGGCGGTGCCAGAAGCTGTGCGAGGCGATCTCGTGGCCTCGTGCCGCCACCGCTTGAATCAGCTTCGGGCGTCGTTCCGCCAGCCATCCCAGCACAAAAAACGTCGCACGCGCATTGGCCGCATCGAGCAAGTCGAGCAGCCGGGCCGTCGAACCTTCCACCCGAAGGTCGAAGGCATCCCACTTGGCGCGTGGCGCTATGCCTTCGAACGCCGAGACGTGGAAATAGTCTTCGAGATCGACGGAGAAGACAAAACGAGCTCCCGGCCGCGTGGAACCCGAGGCGGCTGCTCCGGTAGGATTGTCTGCGACGGAGCTGGCGGCGACCATTTCGGCCCGGAAGGAGAGGAGAGTTCGATCCCTAGTGGACGCAATGCACCGGTGAAAAGCAACCGAACCGGACCCGAGCGCCGCCGTGCAGTCGCACGGCACCAACCTGTGACTAAGCTAGCGAGGTCCGTGCCATTGACGACACTCGCGGATCGGTCAACTTTCATTCTGCCGTGGGCAGCGCTGGCATACGCGTTGCATCGATGCAGATCCAGTCGTCGTTCCACCATACGACTAGCCACCACTTCATCCGGACTAAGGGCATCATGAGCGAGAGCGCCGTCGTAGGAACGGCCACGGGCACATCGGAAAGCGGGCTCGACAGCGCCATGCGTGTCGTGCGCGAAATTCTCGCGCGGCTGCAGGCGATGCTGCGGGACGAGCCGATGCGCTTCTACGCGGCGTTGTTGACGTTCGCCGCCTTCGGCTGGGTGTATGGCGAGCCCGTGGCGTCCCTTGTGCAGACGTGGTGGGAAAACCCCGACGCTGGGCACGGATTGCTGCTCGGCCCCGTCGCGCTCTGGCTGGCGTGGAACTCCGGTCGCGCCGACGGTGCGAAACCGCAACCGTGGCTCGGCGGCATTCTCCTCTTTATCGCCGTCGGCATCCGATCAGGCGCCGGGCTCGCCGCTGGGCTCACGCTCGCGCGGTTCTCGCTTCTGTTGTCGGTCGTGGCCCTCGTCGTATTCTTCGCCGGGCTTCGCCAGGTGCGCCACTGGTGGTTGCCCCTCAGTGTCATCACGCTCGCTATGCCGATTCCCGAGTTCCTGCTCGGCGAAATCGCGCTGCCGCTGCAGATGAAGGCCTCCGAACTCGGCGCCGGTCTCCTTCGGCTTCGTGGCGTGCCGGTGATGCTGGCGGGTAATGTGATTCGTCTGCCGGGTCACGAACTGTTTGTCACTGAGGCGTGCAGCGGACTTCGATCACTCACCGCGCTCGTGAGCATGGCCGTGTTGTTGGGCGGGCTGTCGCTGACCACCGTGACCTGGCGTGTTGTGCTCGTTGGCTTTGCGCTCGTCGTCGCCGTCCTGGTCAACGGATTTCGGGTGTTTCTCACCGGCTTCCTGGTCATGTTTGTCGATCCGAAGCTGGCGGAAGGCTTCATGCATCTGACCGAAGGATTCCTCCTCTTCCTGGTGTCGATGACGCTCCTGTTTCTGTTCCTGCAGCTGGCACGTTTTGGCGAGAACAAACTTCGCTTTCGTCGGGTGGCAGCATGATGACCAACAACCTCCGCTTCTTGCCAGCGGTCATGCTGGTCATCGGTGGTGCCGTGCTCGCGGCAAAGCCAGAAGCGATCTCAATGCCGCTGCGAGGCAGCCTGACCGCGTTGCCGGTATCGCTCGACGGACAGACCAGTCGTGAGCTCACGATCTCCGAGGCAGAGGTCAAGGCGGCGGGCACATCGGCGCACCTCATGCGCGTCTACGGCGACAGCCTGTCGCCGGCCTTCACGCTCTATGTCGGCTACCACGCGGCGCAGAGTCAGTCCAACCAGATGCACTCGCCACGCAATTGCCTGCCGGGCGCGGGCTGGCAAGTGCTCACGAGCGGGCGCACCGTCGCCGGTGGACGCGAGGTCAATCGCTACCTCATCGAGTTCAAGGGCGTCAAAGCGTTGGTGCTGTATTGGTATCAGGGTCGCGGCCGAGTGACGGCCGACGAATTCCAGGTCAAGCTCAATCTCTTTGCCGACGCGGCAAAGACGGGGCGCACAGAAGAAGCACTGGTCCGCTTGGTCATTCCTATCGCGACGCGAACCAAGGGTGACCCGAACCCCGCCGGACTGGACGAGGCCCAAGCAGAAAAACTTGGCGTCGAAGTCGCGACATCTCTCATTCCGCTCATCGACAACGTGCTCCCCGCCGCGCCCGCCGCGACGGCCGAGTCGCGAAAGACGGTGGCCATGGCGGAACGCTCGAAATGACCACGTCGGTCATGCCGCAGGCGTCCCGGGTCGAGATGATGCCCCGGGTGGCCCGTTCGGCGACGACGCGTGTCGCCGAGGCGGCACCAGACGCAGTGATCTACATGCTCGGCATCGCGGCGGTATTCGCCAGCTGGCGCCTTCAGGAGATGATCCCTGGCGCCGGTTCGCTCAAGTTGCCGGTCGTCACGCTCTTGCTGGCCATGATGGCGTTCTTCGCATCGCGTTCCATCACACAAATTGCCCGCGTTGCAAAGGAGGGACCGCTCAAGTGGGTCCTCGTGCTTGCGACGCTGGCCATTCTTGGAGGTCCGAACGCCATCGTGCGCGGCATCGCGTTGAACTTCGTGTTGTTCGATTTCGCGCCCACGCTGCTGCTGTGCATCTTCCTCGCGGCGGCGATTCGGTCGGAGCGTGATGCGCGATGTCTGCTCGGCATGTTCGTTCTGGGTGGCGTCGTATTCTGTCTGTACTCCCGCAAGACCGCGTACATGGGAGGCGGCCGACCCGGTGGCCTGATCTTCTACGACGCCAATGACCTGGCGTTGCTCGCGTCGTGCACATGTGCGGTCGGACTCGCGCTGGCCCACACGTCGCGAACCAAGATCCTGCGCTTCTTCTGGTTCGCTTGCGCCGTGGTGATGTTGAGCACCGTCCTGTGGACCATCTCCAGAGGCGGATTCCTCTCCATCGTATCGATGGCGGGATACCTCACGTTTTCACCGATCATGCCGGCCGCGAAGCGCACGACGTTTCTCGTGGTCGGATTGGCGGGGCTCCTCGTCGCCGGTGGCAAGACGTATATCCAGACGATGAACACCATTCTCCACCCGGAGGAAGACTACAACTTTGCCTCGGGAGGCAACGAACGTTCCGAGAACGGGCGCGGAGAGCTGTGGAAACGTGGTCGTGGATACGTGTACCAACGGCCGCTCATGGGGTCCGGCGTTCGAAACTACACGGCGGCCGAGGGACACTCTGCCTACGCGAAGGCCAAGTTTGAGGGTGGAAAAGGGCACAAGTGGAGCCGAGCACACAATTCATACCTCGAGATCGCCGTGGAAATGGGTGTGCCGGGCATGCTTGCGTTCATGGCCATGATCTTCGGTACCATCGTGCGGCTCCACAAGAAGTCACGGCTCATGCGCGGTGCCATGACAGACTCGCAACGTCTGGCCGCCTACCTCGCCAGCTCGCTCATCGCGTTTTGCGTGGGCGGGTACTTCCTGTCCGGCGAGTACTGGCCAATGCTGTACATCCTGGTTGGCATTTCCACGGTTTTGACCATGCTACCCAATGGTCGTGGCGAGCCCGGCGCGGCTGGACCGGCGAATGGTCGACCGTCGCGGCTGACCAGAGCTCGCCCAGCGCGCGCCTTTGTTGGAGCCCCGGCGATGGCGAGTCAGCGCGCATCATTCGGCGCGAGCGCGCGCTCCTGATGCGTTCGGCGCCTGCGCGGTGAACTGGCGGCTCGAGGCGAAACGCGCGGTCGAGTGGTTGCTGGTCACAAGCGGGGTCGCCAATCGTGCCATCACGCAAGCGGGTCGCAATGGTGTTGTGCTGGCGTTTCACAACATCGTCGCGGATGGAGCGCGTGTGGCGGGGGACCGATCACTGCACATGCCGCGCGGCCTGTTCGCGGGCATGATACGTGAGCTCTCGCGTCGTGGCGCATTCGTGCCGCTCGATGAGATGGTGTGGTCGGCGTCGACCACGCGCAGCCTCCACTTCGCGGTGACGTTCGACGATGCATATCTCGGAGCAGTGACACACGGCATCGACGTACTGCATGCCCTGCACGTGCCGGCAACGGTCTTCGTTGCGCCCGGCCTGCTCGGGCAGGCGTCCACGTGGTGGGACGACATCGGGGAGTACTTCGGTGGGGAGATCCCTCCCCTGAAACGCGACGTCTGGTTGGACGGACCTGCTGCTGGTCGAGCCGACGCCATTCGTGCCGAGTTTGCCATCACCGATGGCGCGCATGACGCAGGCAGGCGCGCTGCAGTCGGTGATGCCGCAGTGATTGCGTCCCGCGAGCAGCTCCTTCGCGCCGCACAGCACGATGGCGTCACGCTCGGCAGCCATACGTGGTCGCACCCCAACCTTGCCGCGCTCGCGTCGAATCCGACACTTGCGCAGGTGCTGCACGAGGAGTTGACGCAGCCGCTGGAGTGGTTGCGCCAGTCAGGAGCGAGAATGGTACCGATGCTGGCGTATCCGTACGGTCGCTGGAGCGATGCGGCGGCCAACGCGGTAAGTGCCGCGGGCTATCGGGCGGCATTCCGTGTTGACGGCGGCGCCCTCGGATCCATTGCCCAGACCCCGTTCGCTCTGCCACGCATCAACGTGCCGGCCGCGATGAGTGCCAACGGTTTGCTCCTGCGCGTCGCTGGTCTCCGATAGCCAACGGGAGATGGCCACCATCATCGTCACCGACGCCGAACAACGCGCGGCACTCGCGGCCGTCCGTTCGCTCGGACGCGCGGGGCACACGGTCCACGTGACGGCGCGAGAGCGCACCGCGTTGGCCGGTGCGTCGCGCTGGTGTGCCAGCACGACCGTCGTGCCTGACCCGATGCGAGATCCGGAGCGAAACGCCGAAGCGCATTCGGCGCTCGCGGATCGCGTTGGAGCGCACGTACTGCTGCCGATCGGCGAAGCCTCGGCAATGGCCCTGCTTTCGTGCCCGCCCGCCGGCATCGCCATGCCCATGCCGGAAGAGACCGTGTTCCGCCGCCTCTGCGACAAGGCCGCCGTGCTCGAAGCGGCGAGCCGAGTCGGTTTGCGGGTGCCGGCACAATGCGTGCTTGAGTCGCCCGAGATAGACCACACCGCGTTGCTCCAAGTCGTTCAACTTCCGGCCATTCTCAAGCCATCACGTTCCGTGTCCGGCCCCAACGGAGCACAGGTCAAGATGCCGGTGCACTACGTGAATGACGCAGAAACACTGCGCTCCTTGGTTCGAGAAGCGCCTGCGGCGGCGTTTCCTCTGTTGCTGCAGGAGCGCGCAGCCGGCGCGGGATTGGGGGTGTTTCACCTGCTGTGGGAGGGACGAGAGGTCGCGCGTTTCGCCCATCGACGGCTCCGTGAAAAACCGCCGAG
>JANNEV010000583.1:0-3224 GCA_031379145.1 Gemmatimonadaceae bacterium | reverse complement strand
GGAGCACGCGCCAACGCTCTACTCGCGCCAAAGCGCGTTGGGAAAGGACGCCTGTCTCGACGCGTGTCGCGTGCTGACGGACGCCGTGGCATCCGGCTACGACTTCACCCGTGAGATTGAGCTCACCGACATGTTGGAGCTTGGCGATACGCTGCTCTTGGGGGCGTCGTCGGCGCCGAGCGGGTTCGCCCTCTGCCATAGTGCACCGCTGGTGGACGGGCGCGCGCGTGACGAACTGCGAGTGCTGAAGCTGGTGCTGTCGGACCGCGAGGACCTGCCGCGCATGCTCGGGGCGCTCACGGACCTTGCGCGACGCTCCGGTGCCCGCCGGCTTTCGGTGCGTCTGCAGGGCGACTACGCGGCCGCCTATCGCACCCTGGTGGCGCTGGGAGCGCGAGTGCGCTGGACCGACCTGCGCATGAGCGCGTACGGCTGGAACGAGGTACCGCCCGTGAGCGGGATGGTACTCTCGAACTGGGAGATCTGAACCGGGACAGGCCTACGGCATTTTCCCGCTCTTGGTTGACGTTTGGGTGTCTGACTTCTGGCGACTCCCGCGAACCACGATTCGCCAGATCAGCAGGAACATTCCTCCGGTCAGCAACAGATGAACGAATCCTGGAGCTTCCGTGGTGACCGTGATACCCGCCCAGACAGCGAGTATCGCGACGGCGGCGACAATGATGGGATCCATGCGGTTGTCTCGGATTGCGCGCGCCACGGCGCCAGTGATACCTTCGGAGAAGCTCGGGTACGGAGAGATTTACTTCTTGAGCCGATAAGTCCATAGAGAAGGCGCGACAAACTGTGTAAACGTCACGCCCCAGTGCGGGGAAGGCGAAAGCGTGGTGAGTGCCTTATTTGTATTCTTTGGGCTTCAAGATCACCTCTCCCTGCCCGTATTTCACGAAAGCCCCGCTTCGGCGGGGTTTTCGCGTTCCGGGCCATCCGAGCCCGTGGAACGCAACGCACTGGGGGCACGTTCATAGAAGTACGGGTGGTGCCGGAGAGCCCGTGACCGTCGGCGATAAGGGTGTCGCCGCGCCTCCCGCCGGGCCGAAGAAGGGGTGACATGACCATCGTGACCGTCACGCGGTTGCTGCACTTCAACGCAGCGCACCGCGTGCACAATCCTGCGCTCTCCGACGAGGAGAACACCCGCCTGTTCGGCAAGTGCAACAACCCGAACTGGCACGGACACAACTATCGTCTGGAGGTGTCCGTCCGCGGGCCAATCGACGAGCGTACTGGCTATGTCATCGATCTCGGGCATTTGCGAGACCTGGTTGAGCGCGAAGAGATCGAGCAGACCGATCATCGCAATTTCAACATCGATGTGGGCTACATGCACGGCATCATTCCCACCACGGAGAACGTGGTGGTGGCCATGTGGCGCGTTCTGGCACCGGTCGTGGCTCCGGGACAGCTCGTGCGATTGCGCCTGTGGGAAACCGACAACAACTATGTGGACTATGACGGGGAATAGAATCGTGCTGCGTGCGCCAACGGCGCCCGGCGTTGGACAGGACTCCGACGACATGCTTGCGTCGGGTGACCGCATGGTGGAATTCGAGAAGGTCATCCGGCGCCAGCTTGAGCTGATCGGCGAGGATCCCGAACGGGAGGGATTGCTCAAGACGCCGAGTCGCGTGGCGAAGGCGCTCTCGTGGATGACGCGTGGCTACGAGCTCGATCCCAAGGAAGTCATCGGCGACGCGCTCTTCGCGGAGGCCCATGAGAACATGGTGATGGTGCGCGACATCGAGATGTACTCGATGTGCGAGCATCACATGCTGCCGTTCTTCGGGAAGGTGCACATCGCGTACCTGCCGGCGGGGAAGATCATCGGGCTGTCGAAGCTGCCGCGGCTGGTCGACATATTCGCGCGGCGGCTGCAGGTGCAGGAGCGGCTGGGCGAGCAGATCGCCAACGCGCTCGATGAAGTGCTACAGCCCAAGGGCGTGGGCGTCGTTATCGAGGCCGTGCATCTGTGTATGATGATGCGCGGCGTGGAGAAACAGAGCTCGCGGACCATCACGTCGTCACTGCGCGGCCTCTTCCGGGATGACGCGAAGACGCGGAGTGAGTTTCTGCGGCTGGCGCACGGACGCAGCGAGCAGTACTGAGTGCAGCGGGCCTGATCGTGACGCTCGCCCTTGCGGGACGGTTCGCCCTCGTCACCGGTGCCTCGCGCGGCATCGGTCGCGCCGTGGCAGCGTCGTTGGCCGCGCACGGTGCGCATGTGTTCATGCTGGCGCGCGGGGCGGTGCAGCTGCGTGAGGCGGCTGGCGAGATCGGGCACCTCGCCACCGCGTTGCCGTGCGATGTCACCGATGCAGCCGCGGTGCACCAAGCGGCGCAGCAAGTCGTTGCGGAACTCTCGCGGTCGGGGGCGGCGGCGCCCGATCTGCTCGTCAACAACGCCGGCCTGTTTCCGCTCGGTCCGCTGCACGAGACGTCCGTCGTGGATTTTGTCGCGACCATCGATCTGAATCTCGTGGCGCCGTTCCGGCTGCTGCGGGCGTTCCTGCCGGCCATGCGTGAGCGCGGCACCGGGCATATCGTCACCATCGGCTCCGTGGCCGACCGCAACATCTTCCCGGGCAACGGCGCCTACGCTGCCAGCAAGTACGGCCAGCGCGCCATGCAGGAGGTGTTGCGTTCCGAATTGCGCGGCACTGGTGTGCGCAGCACCCTCGTGTCGCCGGCAGCAACGGATACGCCCATCTGGGATCCCATCGACCCGGACAACCAGCCGGGGTTCCCGACACGTGCGAGCATGCTGCGCCCGGCCGATGTCGCCGACGCGGTGCTCTGGGCGGTCACGCGCGCGCCGCACGTCAACGTGGACGAACTGCGCCTCTCGAGCCGCTGAGCCGCGCCGTTCCGCGACGAGACTTCGGCGACACTACACTAGCTTTCCGTCATGCGCGTAGAGTTCATTGAGTCGCTCCGTTGTCCCGCGGACCACGCAGCGTCACCGCTCATCACCGTCGCCAACGAACGTCGCGGTGATGACATCATCGACGCGACCCTCGGCTGCGCGATGTGCGGCGCCGAGTACGCACTGCGCGATGGTTGCGCGATCTTCCCGCCGCGCGATCTACACACGCACGCCGGCGCGAACGACCCAAGCGCCACGGAGCAACCGCGCCACCCGACAGCGCCACCGTCCGATCGCAGCGACGCACTGCGACTCGCCGCGATGCTCGGGCTGACCGAGG
>JANNEV010000567.1:0-6445 GCA_031379145.1 Gemmatimonadaceae bacterium | reverse complement strand
GTAAGAGCAACGACGCGCGGACGCGGCCTGGTGCTCGACTTCTTCGCTGGATCGGGCACAACGGGGCATGCTGTTGTGTCGCTCAATCGAGAAGATGGGGCTCGGCGGCAAGTCGTACTCGTGGAGAGCGGGGACGCTTTTGAATCGGTGCTCTTACCTCGCATCAAGAAGGTGGCGTACTCGCCAGAGTGGAAGGAAGGAAAGCCAAAGAGGCTCGCTACCGCGCGAGAAGTCTCGCGAGGTCCACGCGTCTTCAAAGTTGTCCGCCTCGAATCCTACGAGGACACCCTCAACAACCTCGACATTCGTCGCACGCAACCGCAGCAACTCCTCCTCGACTCGCCCGACGCTCAAGGCCCCGGTTCTCTCAAAGAGCAGTACATGCTGCGCTACATGCTCGATGTCGAAACGCGCGGCAGTCAGTCGTTGCTCAACGTGCAGGCGTTCGCCGACCCCACCGCCTACACGCTCAAGGTCAAGCGCCCCGGCTCCGACGAAAGCCGCGACACCAACGTCGACCTCCTCGAAACGTTCAACTGGCTCATCGGGCTCACGGTACGCCACATCGCCGCGCCGCAAACGTTCAGCGCCGAGTTCGAACGCGACACCGAGAAGCGGCTGCAGATCAAAGGGCGCATCAAGCAGGAAGCGACGGGACCGTACTGGTTCCGCACCGTTACCGGCACTACGCCCGATATGCGCAAAACGCTCATCATCTGGCGCAAACTCACGGGCGACCCTGAGCAGGACAACCTGGTGCTCGATGCCTGGTTCACCAAACAAGGCTACTCGGCGCGCGATAGTGAGTTCGACCTCATCTACGTGAACGGCGGCAACAACCTCGAGAACCTCAAGACCTCCGAGGACACGTGGAAGGTGCGCCTCATCGAAGAAGACTTTCACCGTCTCATGTTCGACACGGAGAACGTGTAGTGCCCCCGGTGCTCTATCACGCGGGTCGCTTTCCACCGCCCACGCTCGACTGGCCTCGGCTCATTCCGCTCATCGGGCCGGCCGCTGCCGCGGTTGCGAGATACGATGGCATGCTGGCAGCCATTCCCTACCCCAGCGTGTTGCTCTCGCCGCTCACCACGCAGGAAGCGGTGCTGTCGTCGCGCATTGAAGGCACGCAGGCCACCATGGGCGAGGTGCTGGAGTTCGAGGCGGGCAAGGAAGCGGCCACCCCCGAGCGCCGTGAAGATGTGCAGGAGGTGCTCAACTACCGAGCAGCCATGCGGACGGCGGAGTCGCTGTTGGCGACGCTGCCGCTGTCGCAGCGCGTCGTTCGTGAAGCGCACCAGGTGCTGCTGCAAGGCGTGCGCGGGCAGAACAAGTCGCCGGGCGAGTATCGTCGCATCCCCAACTGGATCGGCCCGCCGGGGTGCACGGTGGACGAGGCGCACTTTGTCCCGATCGGTGCCGCCGACCTCCCCGACGCCATGAGCGCGTGGGAGCGGTACGCGCATGAGGACGCTCCCGACCGGTTGGTCCAGCTCGCCATTCTGCACGCCGAGTTCGAGGCGCTGCACCCGTTCCTGGACGGCAACGGCCGGCTAGGTCGCATGCTGGTGCCGCTGTTTCTGTGGCAGACCGGGCTGATCCGGAGCCCCATGTTTTACATCAGCGCGTACTTCGAGGCCCGGCGCGACGAGTACTATGCCGGTCTGCTAAGCGTCTCGCGGGATAACGACTGGACCGGCTGGTGTCGGTTTTTCCTGGAAGGGGTGCGCACGCAGGCCGAGGATAATCTGGCTAAAGCCAAGGCCATCTTGGACTTATATGACCAGATGAAGCGCGTGGTGCCCGAACTGACCAAGTCCCAGCACTCGATGCGTGCGACTGACTGGATCTTTGGGCGGCCGATCTTCAGAAGCTCTGACTTTGTCGCGTCGTCCGGAATCCCCGCCCCCACCGCTCGGCGCATGCTGGGGTTGCTTCGTGAGGGAGGCGTGCTGCGGGTGGTCTCCGTCGCCCGTGGGCAGCGAGCCTCCCTGCTCACCTTTCCCGCGCTGCTCAACATCGCCGAAGGGGGCGTGGCGTTTTGACGATCATCTATTTGACACAAAGCCATTTGTCGATCATATCAGGCGGAATATGAGCGACAAACACGTTTGCTGCGCACAAGTGAGCGACAAATCCTTCGGCGCCCCTGTCCGGGCTGAGGGCTGATGCCGCCCAGAGGACGCATCGCCAAGCCGGCCGGAGCCAAGCCGCGCGGTCGCACCAACGCCAAGCCGCAGGTGCCGTTTGTTCGCAAGCTGGTGCTCAACCAGTGGCTACTGTCGCTGTTCGGCGTGACGAAGCTGGAAGAGCTGGCTGACCTGCTCAGAAACGAGGCGCTGGAGGGGCTGGACGAGAACAACGTCCATCGCTTTCACCACGCGCTGACCGCGCAGCTGTTCAACCTCACGCAGCTGCCCACCGAGCTGCTGCTGGAGTACGACCAGCACATCGTCACGCACACGCTGCGGCTCAACGAGCGACGCATCACGCGCGGCGAGCAGCCGATTGTCTGGAAGTACTTCCAGTACCTCACGCTGCTGTTCACGGAGATCTATCTCGATCGCTATTTCCGTGATCCCAAGGCGCTGTTGGCGAGCATCAATGCGCATGTTGCGCGTTACAACATGGAGCAGCCGGAAGCTGAGCAGCTTACGCCGTTTGACGAAGGTAGCGAAGCGTGGTCGCAGCTCAACAAGCTGGGCTACTGGAGTGCTACCGGCAGCGGCAAGACGCTGCTGATGCACGCCAACATCCTGCAGTACCAGTTCTATCTCGATAAACACGGAAGGCAGCGCGACCTGAACCGCATTCTGCTGCTCACGCCCAACGAAGGGCTGTCGCAGCAGCACCTGCGCGAGTTTGAAAGCGCTGGCATTCCGGCTGAGATCTTCAAGAAGGACGGGCGTGGCCTCTTTGCCGGACGTGCGGTGGAGATTCTCGAAATCACCAAGTTGCGTGACGACATGGGCGAGAAAACCATCGCCATCGACGCTTTCGAGGGGAACAATCTCGTCATGGTAGACGAGGGGCATCGTGGTGCCAGCGGCGGTGGTGACGGCGCGTGGATGCGCTTCCGAAACGCGCTCTGCGAGAAGGGGTTTTCGTTCGAATACTCGGCCACGTTCGGGCAGGCGGTGAAGGGCAACAAGACCCTCATCGACCTGTACGCCAAGAACGTGCTCTTCGACTACTCGTACAAGTACTTCTACGGCGACGGGTTCGGGAAAGACTACCAGATCCTCAACCTCGACGAAGGCACGCAGACCAACTACCTGGAACCGTATCTGGTGGCGTGTCTGCTGTCGTTCTACCAGCAGCAGCGGCTCTTCGCGGAGCAGGGTGCGTCATTCCGCACGTTCAACATCGAACGGCCACTCTGGATCTTTGTGGGCGGGAGTGTCACGGCCACGCTGGCAACCAAGGATGGGACAGACATAGTCAACATCCTGAAGTTCCTGTCGCGCTACGTGGGGCGGCGCGCTGACAGCATCCAGCTAATCGATCGCGTGTTGAACAAGGGGCTCCCGAACGCCTCAGGCAAAGACCTGTTCGCGGGCCGATTCGCCTATCTCAACAGCTGCAAGCTCTCGGCGCAGCAAGTCTTTGATGAGACACTTGCGACGCTGTTCAACGCGCCGGGTGGCGGGCAGCTGTACGTCGAGAACCTCAAGAGCGCCGCTGGGGAGATCGCGCTACGCGTGGGGCCGAGAATATCCCGTTCGGCGTCATCAATGTTGGTGATGATGCGAAGCTGGTGAAGCTGTGCGAGGAGAACAACCTGGCCGTGCGCGATCCTGAATTTTCGGGCTCGCTGTTTCAGTCGCTCAACGAACCATCCTCCCGCGTAAACCTCCTCATCGGCTCCAAGAAATTCACCGAAGGGTGGAGCAGCTGGCGCGTGTCCACGATGGGCCTGATGAACGTGGGCAAAGGCGAAGGTGCGCAGATCATTCAGCTCTTTGGCCGCGGTGTGCGGCTCCGGGGATACGGGCAGAGCCTCAAGCGCAGCAACAAGACGGAGCTTCCCGACGGAGTGGAGCGCCCTCGGCATATCGGCATTCTGGAGACGCTCGGCATCTTCGGGATTCATGCCGACTACATGGCGCAGTTCCGGGACTTCCTCGAAGAGGAGGGATTGCCGACGAACGACGACCGCTTGGAGTTCGTCCTTCCCGTTATCACCAACCTTGGCACCCAGAAGCTCAAGACCATTCGTCTCAAGAAGTCGATCAATGGTGTGAGCACCGACTTTGGTGATGCGTTCCGGAAGCTCGGGCCAGTTCCAACGGTCAAGAAGCCCAATCCGGCGGTCGAAGCGGGCACGGCGTACCTGCAGAAGAACCAGGTCGTGCTGAATTGGTATCCGAAGATTCAGGCGATGAAGTCTCGCGGGGTTGTTGGTGGAGACGGCGAAGCAGCACCGAATCAGTCGTTCCTACATCCGAAGCACGTCGCGTTTCTCGACATCGATCGGCTGTACTTCGAGCTTGAGCGGTTCAAGGCCGAACGCGGCTGGTACAACCTGAACCTCACGCGGAAGGGCATCGAGGCGCTGCTCGCAGACCAGAGCTGGTATGAGCTGCTGATCCCCGCCGAGGAGATGGCGTTCGATTCGTACGCCAAGGTGCAGCTGTGGCAAAAGATTGCGGCGTCACTGCTGCGCAAGTACGCCGAGCGGTACTACACGTGGCGCAAGCGCGAGTGGGAAATGCCGCACCTCGAGTATCGCGAGATCGACAGCGATGACCCGAACCTGCTGCGACTCAAGGAAGGGTCGGCGGAGAGCGGTTATCGCGTCCTGATCGACAGGTCCAAGGAAGATGTCGTCGCCAAGCTGGAAGAGCTCAAGGCAGCGATCGAGAAGGGCGACATGAAGGCGTGGGAGTTTGCGGGGATGAAGGCCGTGTGGTTTGGCGCGCATCTCTACCAGCCGCTGATGTACCTCGAAGGCGCCTCCGTGGAAATCAGCCCCGCGCCGCTCAACAAGGGCGAGCGGCAGTTTGTTGAAGACCTGAAAGCGTACCACGATGGCGCAAAGGCGTTCTTTGCCGACAAGCAGCTCTACCTGCTGCGCAATCTGAGCAAAGGTCGCGGCGTCGGCTTCTTTGAAGCCGGTAACTTTCATCCCGACTTCATTCTGTGGCTCGTCGTGGCGGGAAAGCAGCACGTCATCTTCGTCGACCCCAAGGGCATCCGAAATCTCGGGCCGACCGATCCGAAGATTCAGTTCTTCCAGACGGTAAAGGAGATCGAGGCGAGGCTCGGCGATCCCAACATCAGCCTCGATTCGTTCATCGTCTCCAACACCTCCTCGACATCGATGACGCTGCAGTGGAGCATGCCCAAGGCGGACATGCAGGCGCGGAACATCGTGTTTCAGGACGAGGATCGGGACAACTACGTGAGCTCCATCCTGTCCGTGACGGGACCATTGGTAGCGCCTGCATAGACTTATTTCACTACCTTACATCATGGAGATCTTCAAGGAATTCACCATCGAGGCCGCCCATCGCCTCCCCAACGTGCCGCCGGGCCACAAGTGCGCCCGGCTGCACGGCCACTCGTTCCGCATTGCAGTGTATGTGGCCGGCCCACTCGGCGCACACTCGGGCTGGGTGCTCGATTTTGCCGATCTCAAGGCCGCTTTCGCGCCCATCGACGCGGCACTCGATCACCACTACTTGAACGACGTGCCCGGCCTGGAGAATCCCACTAGCGAAGTGCTCGCGGGATGGATCTGGGATCGGCTCATTGTCGCTCTTCCCGGCCTGTCGCGCATTGTCGTGCGCGAAACATGCACCTCAGGCTGCGAATACCGCGGGCCCGCGGCGGGCTGAACACTCGCGCGTTCGCGCCGCCGTCAGTTCGTCGCCACCACGCGCCAGATCTCACCGGCGTCCGTGGCCACCCACAATGCGCCGTCAGGCGCCAGCGTGAGCGCGCGATACCGCGCACTCGGGAGCCCGGCATTAGTGGTACCCACCGCACCGCTGGCCGCATTCAGCTCCAGCAAGTCCACACGGCCGCCGGCCAGCAGCCCCACGGCAAGTCGCCCGTTCCAACTGCCCCACATGGCGCCGCTGAGAAACACGCACGGCCCCATGCCCTGCGACGTGCCGTTGTTGCTCCAGGCCGCGCGCATGGCGTCGGGAAATCTGGTGACATCGGTCATCGGCATGGTTGTGGCATTGCCCGCGTAGCCGCAGTAGCCATCCCCGCAATTGAGCCCGGTGCGGTTCTGCGGATCCCATCCGGCATTGCCGCCGGCCACGAGTGCGGTCACTTCGTCGGTGTGATTGGGACCATGTTCGGCTACAAACGCCTGCCCGCTGGCGGGGCGAAAGGCGATGCCCTGCACGTTGCGATGGCCGTAGGTGAACACTCGCGCATCGAAGCCCGATGGTGCGCCGTTGCCTGGCGCGGCTACACCGTCTCGCGTGAT
>JANNEV010000557.1:0-10019 GCA_031379145.1 Gemmatimonadaceae bacterium | reverse complement strand
CGCACTCGTGTCCGGTGCGTAGTCGCTCTCGGCCCAGCGCCGCGACTCGAACGACGCCGACGGCAGTACGGCCAACAGCGCAGGAAGCGCCAGAGCGAGCAGCGCCAACACGTAGAACAGGTAACTCGGCACGTCGCGGGTCACGGTCACCCGGTAGTTCACCAGCGGCTTGTACGGTTCCCCACCCTCCGGTGCTATGCGAAGGAAGTACCGGCCCGCGGGAACGGACGAAAGATGCACCGACTCCCGCTGGCCACCCTCGGACCAACTGCCATCGCTGTCGCTGCCGAAATAGTAGCTGACCTGCGTGTCGAACTCGCGGGCGTCACCCGTCTGCTCGTTGATGAGCGTCAGGTTGAAGAACACCCAGTCGTTTGCAACGTCGGCCCGCACGCCCAACTCGACACGCGAGGCCCGCCCCGTCAGCTCGAAGGTAGGCGTGACCAGCGCAGACGTGGTGGAGTCGGTCCGATCGAACGTGAAGGCTTGCTCAAATACGTTCTGCTTGGCCGCCGTCGTCACGTTGACAGAAAAGATCACCACCAGCAGCGCGAGGAAGAGCGCCAGTGAGCGACCGACGCCGCGGGCCAGCGCGCGATACGTATTCGGCTGATTGGCGAACACGCCATTCGCGGACGGCAGCTTGGCCGTGAGGTCGAATGCGCTCCGAATGTCGTCCGACGGCGTGTAGGTACCGCGCGACCACGTCGTTTCCCCGTCGGCGGCTTCCGCACTCAACATGTAGGGTGGGTCGACATAGTCCATGGCAACGACGCGGTCATTCACACGCAGTTCCCACGGAAACTCGCCGAGTGCGAACGTGGTGTACGCCGCCGCCGTCTGGAAATGCTTGTAGGTCCGACCATCGAATTGGGCCACCGGACGCGCTCCCGACTTGTTCACCGTCGGTCGCCGGCGGAGCTTCTCAATCACATTCCAGTGTCCCCGATATTCCGACAGATACAGGAAGCCCCGAAACGGGTTAAAGCACACGTACTCCGTCCAGGAGTACTCCGTGCCTTCCACGTTGATCGTGACCTGCTGAAACCCCGCCACACACCATTGTACTCCCAACAACGTGCCTCTCGCGCCGAGCGGAAGGCGCGGCGCAATGCGCACCGCACTCGCATGCTCCTGCAGGATGCGCAAATTGGGATCGGTTGCATCGAGCACGGACCCGCAACTCCCGCAGGCCACCGTGGCGGCCCATCCCTGCGCCAGCAGCTGAATGGCCGAACCGCACGACGGGCACGAGAGCGAACTCGCGCGAGGAAGCGGACGGGCTGGATCGATCGCGCTCACCATCCTTCGAATGCCCGAAGCTGTCGAAACGCCAACTCGTCAAAGGTCAGATACTCGCCGACGTAGAGCACGGACGGCGTCTCACTGCCATCGATCGTGGCCAATCCGCCCGCACCGTTCTGCAGGTCGACAAACACGCATTCCTCCCGACCAAACGACGTGAACGGCAACTCTCCTTCCGTACCCGCATACGACGCACGCGTGATGCCAGCGACCTCGTACTGGATGCCATCCCAGGTGAACGACTCGCCAACCTGCACGCCAGTCAGCGCGGGTAACGGACGTTCAATGGCCAGTTCCCGTGTCATGGCGTACTCAAGCTGCGCGTCCGACAGCCACGCACTGCTGCCGTCGCTCAGTCGGCAGTGCCATTCATTCCAGCGGCCGCGCGCCCACGCGTACGCGATGCGGCCAACCACCACGAACGCCCGACTGCCCCACGTGCCTTCGGTACCCAATTGAATCGGCGAACCGGTGTGCGGGAAATCGGCCTGCTTCCCCACCTGTTGCAAGTCGAGATCGGTGCGCACCAGCACGGCTTTGCAATACGCGCAGGTGGTCTGCACGGCCTGCGCCCACCGAAATCCGATTGGCGCACCGCAGTTCGGACACGCCGTGCTCCGCGCTGTCGGGGTCGTCATGCCGATCCTGTCGCATACGCGGTCGCAGTTGCGGTCGTGTCGGCAGTAGCGCTCCCACGCACAAAGTCGCGCGTCACCTGCCGCACCACCACCTCCGAAGCGCCCACCATCGTCGCCAGTTGGGACTCCCAGCCCCACCGAGGACGCGGCGTACAGCAAAAGAGATTCAGGCACATGCTCCCGTACTCCGGGAACGTGTGAACAGTCAAATGCGACTCGGCCAAGGCCAACATCCCCGTCACGCCACCGGGACCTGGGAAACGATGCCACACGGCGTCTGCCACAGGGTGCAGCGACAGCGCGCCCACGATAACGTCGAAGAGCGCTCGCATCGCTGATACATCACCGAGACGTACGCGGTCACAGCCGTACGCCTCGATCACCCATTCCGCCCCGGATTCGTTCACTCGGCTTGCTGCTGCCCGCAGGATGGACAGAACTTCGCCACGCTCGGCATGACGTTGCCACAATGCATGCAGAACTTGGTGGCTCCGGCCACGGAAGCGGCGCCGACCGCCGCTGGTACTTGGGCACCGACGGCGGCGGGCTGCGCGGGCGCACTGGAGGCTCCACGCATGGCATCGACCATGGCGCCGCCGATACCCATGCCCGCGCCCAATCCCGCTCCGAGGCCCGCAATGCCACCGGTGTTGGCGGCCGCGATCGGGATGGACTGCGCCGCCTGATACTGCGTGTACGCCCGCAGATCCCCGATCATGTTCATGGAGATCCGTTCGTCCAGGCGCTTCTGCAGTTCGTCGGGGAGCGACAGGTTCTCGACCACGAACGATTCCAGTTTAAGCCCGAGGGCCTCAAACGACGGGGCCACCGCAGCCGCAATCTGCTTCGCCAGCTCGGCTTGATTGGCCGCCATATCGAGGAACGGCACCGCTGCGTTCGCGAACGCGGCCGTGAAACCGGCGATCACGCTGTTTCGCAGCTGCGGATCGATCTGTTCCACGTTGTACTCGGCATCCGTCGCGCCGACGTTCGCGTGGAACACGGCCGGATCGGCCAGACGAAAACTGTACATGCCGAACGCCCGCAGACGTACCGCACCAAATTCCTTGTCGCGGATCGTGATCGGCTGCTGCGTACCCCAACGCAGTCCGGTCTGGACCCGCGTGGAGAAGAAGTACACATCACTCTTGAACGGCGACTCGAACGCCTTGTCCCAGTTTTGCAGGTTGGTCAGCAGTGGGAGATTGCTGGTGACGAGCGTATGCAGGCCAGGCGAAAACACGTCCGCAGCGACCCCTTCGTTGACGAAGAGCGCCATCTGCGACTCGCGCACCGTGAGCTTTCCGCCGCTCTGAATCTCCAGGTCTCGCATCGGGAAGCGATGCATCAGCACGCCGGGACCCGACTCGGTCCACTGAATGACATCGATGAACTGCTTGCGCAGGAAATCGCCAAGGCCCATGACCGGTCTCCGTAGTGGCGCGTGTTGACGCCGTTCGCGCGAACGCGTCCCGCTCCAGAGGGGCGGGACGCGCGCTGGTCCAACAGGATACTGAATTCTACGTCAATGTCGGCGGAATTGTGTCAGGGACTTCGCGTTGGCGGCGATCCCGCTGACGCGCATCACCCCGGCGGGCCGAAGCCAAACCGGCGGCCGCTTTCTCCGAGTGTACCGAAGCGCTGATTCACGATCGTATTGTAGATGGAACCGAAGGTGTACCCGATGCCGCCAAACACGTTATAGCGGAAGCTGGTCTGCAGCTGCTGACGCTGCGTGAGAATGTCCCGCTCCGTCTGGCCGGCCGCCGCGATGTAGATCTGGTCACGCACGCGAGACGCGGAGCCGCGGAAGTTGAGCGAGAATCCACGGCCCAGGCGCAGATCCACGAATCCGGACAGCGTCGCCAGGTTGCGTTGCGGGTCATGCAGATAATGCGAGCCTTCCAGGGAAAGATTGGTGTTTCCCCACTTCTGGCGGCTGGCCACCGACAGCAGGAGCGACTGATTGAATCGCGTCTCGCGGTCCTCGCCGAACACCGTCGTGTTGTAGTATCGATAGTGATTTCCGCCGATGGTGTAGAGCGCCGTCAGCTGGCGCCGAGTCGCCTCGGACCACTTGAAGAAATTGTACTCCATGGCCGGGGCGACGCGCGCCGAAAACGACTGGTTGAGGATCTCCGAAAACCCACTGGAGAACTTGAGGCCTGCGGTCCAGTGATCGTTGAGAGTGCGACCAACCAGCGCATTGGTTGCGGCGTTCCGTTGAAGCACGACAACGGACACGGTATCGCGGGTGCCGGGAACGCTCGTGCTCGGAACAAACACCTTGAAGTCGCGCTCGTTGTAGCCACTGGTGACGCCCAGATTGATCTTCCAGTTCTCCGTGGTGCGCGCCGCGGAGAGCGAGCCGGAGAGATTGAGCGACTTCACCAGCTGTTCGCCATTGGCGAACACGTTGCCATCAACGCGGTACAGCCAGAAATTCCACGGATCCTTGGCGTTCCGCGGACTGGCGCGCTGCGGCTGTACGCCACCGATCAAGCCAATACGCAGGCGCGACGAGATCGGGGTGCGTGCGACGTACGGCGCGAGGCCAAGCTGGAAAGTGCGAAGCAACTCCCGGCGCACCTGGTCGTCGGCGTCGTTCGGAAGGGTGCTGACCACCAACGTGTCCGACTTGCCGGCGAAGCGCTTCTGGCCCAGGAAATTGATGGTGATTTCGAGCCCCCCATTGCCGGCGCTGAGGCCGGTGAGTAGCAAGTGGACATCGCTGTCGAAGCGATCGCGCACCCAATTCACGTAGTTCAGTTCCTGCACCAGGAAGTCCCGGTCACAGCCGCGAACGCGGCCCTGGCAGTCCAGAAACACGCGCAACGACGTGCGCATGAGACTGTCCGGAAGCTGCATGGCGGCGAGTACGCCAGGAGGAGGGCCTCCGGGGCCACCCGCCGGGGGCCCGCCGGGCGGACGCCCGGACGTCTGGGCCTGCATCAGCACGGGAAAACAGAGGAGAGACAAACCAAAAGCAATGCGCATTGCGGGTGAGTGAGGGGAAGATGTTGCGTATGAGTCAGTGGCGATGCGCGCCGAAGTCCCGAGGTACAAATCAGACAAACGAAGCGCGGCTCGGCCGAGTTCCCTCTTCGGCATTTCTTCGCCAGCCGGGGGCTAGCCAGCTCGTATTGGTACTGAAGCCGGATGCCCGGACCAGACGGTTAACGCTCGGGTACCCGTGACCGTTGTAGTAACGTTGCCCCGTTATCTTGCCGTGCCTTTCCTAACTCCCGGATATGCATTTCTTGTTCGTTGCAGTTTTGCAGGTCTCCGGGATTTCCGGAGTGGGCAGTGATTCTGGTACTCTCGCGCGACCCACGGCACCTCCGGCCGTTTCTTCGATCGCGCGCGTACCGGATGAAGCACGCACCTACTCCGGCCGCAAACGCAGACTCGACGTGCGTGCTCCGCTCGTCTCTGGCGCAGAGATCGCCATCGACGGCACACTCGACGAGGCCGCGTGGGCCACATCAGCGCTCCTCACGCAATTCACCTCGTATAACCCGGTGGATGGTCGCCCGGCGCAGGATTCCACCGAGGTGCGCGTGTGGTACGCCAGCGACGCGATCTTCGTGGGCGTCCGCGCGTGGGCGCAGCCGGGCACCGTCCGCGCCACGCTGGCGGAACGGGATCGGATACAAAACGATGACTGGGTGGCGCTGCAGTTCGACACCTTCAATGACCGACGCCGCGCGTTCACCTTCGCCGTCAATCCACTGGGTGCGCAGGCGGACGGCATGCGGAGCGAGGTGTCGACGATGCCCGGCGTCTCCCGAGCGTCGCTAGCGGCGGTGGATCTGTCGCAGGACTACTTGTGGCAGTCGTCCGGCCGCCTGACGGACGAAGGGTACACCGTCGAGATTCGCATTCCGTTCAAATCCATTCGCTATCAGGTGGGCGAGTCCCAGGACTGGGGGCTGCAGATCGTCCGACAAACCCAGAACACGGGGTATCAGGATACGTGGGCGCCCACGTCGCGAGCCCAGCAGGCGTTCACCGCGCAAGCCGGCTACATCCGCGCGATGAAGGGAATGAAGCGCGGTCTCGTGCTCGATCTCGTGCCCACGACGACCACCACGGCGTCCGGAAGCGCCAACACCCGCGAGCAGTGGACGTACGGCACACGTGGTCAAGTGGGCGGCGACGTCCGCTGGGGAGCGACCGCGAACTTCACGGTCAATGCCACGGCCAACCCCGACTTCAGTCAGGTGGAAACCGATGTGGGACAAATTCCGGGCGACGTCCGTTTCGCCCTCTTCTTTCCGGAATTGCGCCCATTCTTTGTGGAGGGAAGCGAGCAGTTTGACGCGCCGAACCAGTTGGTGTATACGCGTCGGATCGTGCAGCCAGTGGGTGCGCTCAAGATCACCGGCAAAATCCCACGGACCGACATCGGACTGCTGAGCGCCGTGGACGCCGCGCGTACGAGCGCGGACGGCAAGCAGAACCCGCTCTTCAACATTCTCCGCATTCGCCGCGACCTCGGAACACAGAGTGTCGCCGGACTGCTACTCACCGAACGCCGAGATGGCGCGCGGGTCAATCGGGTGGGTGGGTTCGACACTCGGCTGCAGTTCAAGAGCGTGTACAACGTCGAACTGCGCGCGGCAACGAGCCTCACTCGGGAGGCGGCCGGGACGAAGACCGGGCAGCTGCTCGAACTGAACACCGGCAGAACGGGGCGCGCGTGGGGCTACCGCGGATCTCTGGCGGCGTTTTCACCGGACTTCAGGACGGATGCGGGCTTCATCAACCGTACGGATTTCGTGCGAGCACAGGTGTTTCAGCGTTGGACACGGTTCGGCACCAAGGGCGGCTGGTGGGATCAGCAACAACAGTTCATTCGCACGTCGGCGCTGTGGTCGTACGACGGCTTTCGCAACAGCGCACCTCCACTCGAGCTCAGCGTCGCCCTCGACAATTCGTTCGTGCTTCGCGGTGGCTGGCGCGCGAGCATCAGCCCGGAAATGCAAGCGATCGCATTCGACCCTCGACGCTACGCGACGCTCGTCACGGTGGCGCCGAGGTCGAACGGCGGCATTGATACGCTCACCTTCGCCCCCGGTGCACGCCAGCTCACCACTGCCGTCAACATTTCGCTGAATACCCCGCAGTGGAGACGTGTTGGGCTGAGCTTGACGGCGAGAACGGGCACGGAGCCGGAGTTCTTCGAGACCGCAACGGCGCGCCGCACCGATGTTGAGCTGTCCGCCGACCTTCGGCCCACGCCCCAGCTCCGGGTCACGTCGCTGATGCGATATCAGCAGTTCACGCGGCAACGGGATGGCAGCATTTTCAGTACACAGGTCGTGCCGCGCCTTCGCACGGAGTATCAGTTTTCCCGCGCCCTGCTGGCGCGCCTGATCGTACAACTTGAGTCACGCGAGCGCGACGCGCTGCGTGATCCACGCACCGAGCAGCCGCTGTTCAGCCGGGCCAGCAACCGCGCGCTCACCGCAATCGGCACCCGCCGCAGCCTACTGGGCCGCGCCGACTGGCTCGTTTCCTATTTGCCCAGCCCGGGAACCGTGCTCTTTGTCGGCTACGGCAGCGCGCTCGATGCCAGCCTCACCATGCGCCCGTTCGACGCGGAGCGAACGTCAGACGGCGCGTTCATCAAGTTGAGCTATCTGTTTCGTGCCGGGGTGCGCCAGCTGCCGCAAGCAAAAACCGGACGACTGCAGTAGCAGCGACCGCCACGCGGGCGGCAGTCAATTCTGTACGAGGACGAAATCCGACGATCGCTTTACGGTGCGCCCGGAGATCAGGTCTGCGATTTCGATCTCGATGCGATAGGGACCTGGCACCGCGCCGGACAGGCTGATCGACAGGAAATCAGTGACGACCGCCGACGCGGGCCGAGTCTGCTCGTAGCTCACCTTCACGCGCCCGGTGCCGCTGCCGTCCTGCTCCAACACGTTCTTCACGTTCGCAGCGATCCGTGCCACGAAGCCCTTGAGCGTGGACTTGAAGGTGCGTTCCAGCGTGATCGTGGTGCGATACCGGGTACCGGTGTTTGCCACCGCGAGCTCGTACGTCTCCCAGATGAGTCCAAGAGGTTGGTCCCAGCGGAACGCCCCACTGTTGGGCGCGATGGAGACGTCGCGCCAGCGCTGCGGATCCGTGCCGCCGATACGCTGTGGATTCGTGCCGAAGAGGACGTCGCTCATGCCAAAGCCCGCCAACGTGTCCACCGGCGCATCAACCGCTGCCGAAGCGGCTCGACGCACATCCTGCTGCTCGGCGTCGACCCGGACCGTATTGGAGCCACGCCCGATTCTGCGCACCCACGTCCCGTTGATACTCGCGGGCAGCGAGTCCCGGGACACCGTGCTCGTACGCAACTCGCGGCCGACCACACGCGACGCGGAGTCGTTCACCTCGATCTGCACTTCGATCGGGAATTTCCCTGCAAGATCGGCATCCCCCAGGAACGAGCGCACCGGCACCGCGGCGGTCACGATCGCATCCATGGAGTCGGCACCCGCGCGGAAACGAGCCACCCGCATTCGCATCGGATACGTGCTACGCACCAGCGGCATGTTGTCCCATCCCACCGGATCGACGATCAGGATGGAATCGAGCAGCCGCTGCCGTTCACGCGGCATGAACGACGCATTCGCAAAGGTGAGACCGGTGCGGAAGTAGAAGATGCGTCCGGTCCGATAGGTCCAGATGGCATCGCCCGGTCCGTACACATGATCCGGTGGACCGAACCTGATGTAGACGAGACCACGATCGCTCGCCGACCCGACGACGTCCTGCTCCTCGTATCCGTAGCGCAAGTCGGCGTACGCCACGCGCGCGAGGTACTCGAGAAACGCCTCGTTCATGTTCGTCCGCACCCGCGGATCGGCCGCCCGCCAGTAGCGTGCTTGCCAGCGACGCTGCGCCGCTGAGTCCAATCGCGCAAACGTGATGGAGTCCGGGAAGCGGCTGCTGTTGGCGAACTGGTTCGGCGTCAGCAGACGCGACAGGTCGGTGAAGGCGCGCTGCGCGCTATCGGTCATGAGCCGCATGCCGGCGTCGAACGCCATGGCGGCGTCGGGGTAGTTCTCCAGTCGTTGCGACGCGATCCCGCGTACAAGCCAAGCCTGCACGTCGCCGCTATCGCGGTCGATGGCGCGAAGCGCTAGCGCGCGCATTCCGGTCCAGTCCTCCCGAACGGCAAGCGTCATTGCCATATGCCGCCGAGCGCGCGCGTTGGAAAAGTCGGCACCGACGGCGCGCCCGAACGCACTCAGGGCGGCAGAAAGTTTGTCGGCTCCAGACGGAGGAGAGAGCGCCACGCGCGTCTGTTCGAGCACGCGCGCCATCTCATCGCGTACTGTGGTGCGTGCGGTCTCCTCGGTTCGTTCAATCGACCAAGCGTCCATGACACCTGCCCCGGTCTCGGCCGAACGCGGGAGAGCAATACCCGCCTCGGTCCGCCGATTCTTCGCCATGGTACGGTTGGCTTCGAGTTCGTAATTGCGAAACGCGAACATGCCCTGCTCATCGAACAGGGCGGCGGCGAGCACCGGATCACCGGCCGCGAGCGCGCGACTGGCGGGCTGCGCGAACATCTCCTGCAGCTTGTCGCGTCGTGCGCTGTTGCTGGTGAACCGGACGAAGCGGCCGTAGTCAAGCCAGTAGCCGCCGCTATCCGGCACGAGCTCGGTGGCGAAACGGAACGCGGAATCAGCGGCGTTCCGCCGCGTGAGGACCGCAGTGGATTCCAGGTCTCGGACGGACTGTCTGGACTCCCCCCACGCGAGCATCCCGTATCGATGCCACAAGGTCGCGTTGCTCCGATCGCGCGTCAGCGCGGAATCGAGCAGCGCCAGCGCCCCGGCGGTATCCCCGCGAGCAGCCTGCGCATTCACTCGCCCCAAAAGCTGCGCGGTGCCCGTTGGCACGCGGGGCGACGGCCGAGTCGAAGGCGGAGGCGTCTGCGCAGTCGCCGATGATGCGATCGAATCGGCCGTCAGCGCGGCGCCAACGAGGCATGACACCCGAAGGCGACGACGGGAAACGCTGGTCAGAAATGGCACGCGAAATCCGAATCTCAAAGGCATTTAT
>JANNEV010000560.1:0-4796 GCA_031379145.1 Gemmatimonadaceae bacterium | reverse complement strand
GGTCGGCAAACTGTTCTCCTGTGCGGCAGGCAATCCGAACGCTGGCGGCAGCAACAAGGCGCGCATCACGTGGATCAACACGACCGCAAACACCTGGAACCTGCTGGCCAAACCGTTCCTTCCTGCGAGCACGTCGGCCGGTGTCGCTGGCACGATCACGGTGACGGATGCCAACGGGACTCGGACCATCCAATCGAACAACGTGCCGGCCGATGCCAAGATCGGCGACTGGCCCATGACCAAGTACTCGTTGCTCACCGCCATCGACGCCAACCCGGGCACGCCCGCGGCGCGCGCCGTGAACTACGCGCTGACCTCCGCGCCCACCGTCAACGCCACTCCAACCTGCGTGTCACTTGGCGCTATTGGCGTCACGCTGAACGGGGTTGTGCTCTACAACTCCATTGATGGGCGTGGCAACGACGCCGCAGCCAACGAGATTCTCGACATCTACGGCGGGCATCCGGCCAATACCGACTACCACTACCACACCGTGCCCGAACGCTTCGACGTGACGCTGGGTGCGGACGGTCATTCCGGAGTCGTGGGCTACATTCGCGACGGCTTCGCGATCTACGGGTACCGCGGCGTTGGTGGCGTGGAGATGACCAACGCAGACCTCGACGTGTGTCACGGACATTCGCACGGCACGCTGGGGTATCACTACCACGCCACCATGGAGTATCCGTATACCATCGGCTGCTATCGCGGCACGCCGCGATAGTCACACCAGCGAACGTCGTGCGTCGAGTGCACTATCCCCGCTCCACCTCAGCGTTCGTTCGGCGCGCGCCTCGCCACTACATCTTTTGTGTCGGGCAGCGTAGTACATCGCCAGCAGTGGACCAGCGACGATGAACTGTCCGACAGCGACGTGGTCCCAGCCCGTGCGGCCAAGTTGAACGCCTTCATGCGCGGACGTCTCCATGGCGTTTTGCCTCCCGGTAGTGCGCCCCGTCGCCAGACAGTCAACGCGTGATCGTTCTGGGGCAGGAGTTGCCACCACGTTAGCGTGGAGATCCAACCGCCGCTTCATACCAACTGCCCGCTGTGGCACGCGGTTTACGATGCGTTGGTCGAACGCGGAATGGGTCAACAAGTCCCCGCGCAGCTATTGGGTGCCCCCCATCCCCGCGAGAAAAGTGTTATGAGCCGCGCGCCTATCGTCTCCATATCGTTCTTCGATAAATTCCCCTTGACCGCTGCCCGGGCAGTCCTTATCGTTATTCGATAAGGAGGCAGACATGCCGCGTCGGGATAAGTTGGTTCAGGGTTCACAGATCGTCATTCGGGTGGCACACATCGCCAACCGGACCTTCCTCGCCGCAGTCGTCGCGGGGCTGCTCCTGTCGTGGCCGCTCGCGCGGCTGTACACAGACTTCCTCGCGCAGTCGATTCCGGGGCCGGATATCCCGTCGGCGCTCACCGGATGTCGCTTGCTCCTCGTAATCGGCATCGTGATGTCGGTCGCGACCGAAACACTCCTCGCTGCGCTCGCGAACATCGTTGCCAGCCTCACTGCCGGTGATCCATTCCTCGGCGCAAATGCCGGTCGCCTCCGCACGATTGGCTGGTCGCTGCTCGTGTTGCAGCTGCTCGAGATCGCAGCTGGCCTGTTGCGGAAGTACTTCCCGGAAATGGGATCTGCAGCGCCAGACGGCGGGATCTCCATCACCGGATGGATCGCCGTGCTGATGGTGTTCGTGCTCAGTCGTGTCTATATCGCGGGCTCGGTGATGCGCGACGAACTGGATGGGACAGTCTGATCGATGCCCATCATCGTGAAGCTCGACGCGATGCTGGCGCGCCGTCGCATGTCACTGACGGAGCTGTCGGAGGCGGTCGACCTCACACTCGCCAATCTCTCGATCCTCAAGACCGGCAAGGCGAAAGCGATTCGTTTCTCGACGCTGGACGCGATCTGCGAGGTGCTCGAGTGCCAGCCGGGCGACATCCTGGCCTTTGAAGAAGAACCGCGCGCTCGGTAAGCCGATCGTGCGCCGCGCGGCGGCCGTCGCGGAAGCGGTCACGGCCGTTGGGCGCATCGGCCGGAGCTCCGCAAACAGGCAGCGAACTGTCGTGACAACCCCCCGAACGGCGATCAGCAACCAACTGGTCGCGAGGAACTCTCGCATGACTGAACTCCCCGTGTGGCGCCTGAACGTTCTGCGAATCGGCTATCTGCTCCTCGTGTTCGGACTCGGACCGATCATCTGGCCATCGATCCTCGATCCTGCCAGTACCTGGGAGCTCCGGAATGGGAACCTGGTCGCGATGCTCGGCGCGCTGTCGGCGCTCGCGATCCTCGGGCTCCGCTATCCTCTGCAGATGCTCCCGCTGCTGTTCTTCGAGATGGGATGGAAAGTGATCTGGTTACTCCGCGTCGCCCTGCCGTTGTGGCTCGCGGACCGGATGGATGCGCGGACCACACAAACGATGTACGAGTGCCTCGGAGTCGTCATCTTCCCATTGATCATTCCGTGGACATACGTGTTCAGGCGCTACGTGTCGCAGGGGGGCGATGCATGGAGGAGACGCGCGATACCAGCAGCATGAGTGCTCATGGGGCGGCTGCGGTTCGCAGACGAAGGATGCGCATCCGGGCGAAGCCCGACGCCTCGCTGTCGGTGCTCGCGCGGTCGGCGATCACGTCGTATCCTGAGAATCCTCGACTCAATCGCGTGCGACTTGCTGGCGTTGCCTCTCACGGCGTGGCAGACTACCGATGCCGCCGCTCGACGCGTGCTCCCGTCTCTCACGTCTACCCTGCCGCTCATGTACGCATTCGTACGTCCGATGGTGCTCTCCGCGCTCCTCGTGGCCAGCGCTTCCGTGTCGCGCGCACAGAGCGCCACGGACACTCGTCTCCTGAGCCAGCCCGCTGTCAGCACAACGCACATCGCGTTCGTCTATGCCGGTGATCTCTGGTCGTCGCGCATCGACGGATCGGACGTCCGTCGCCTCACCACCGCCGATGGCGACGAGACGTCGCCCGTCTTCTCGCCGGATGGCGCGACCATCGCGTTCACCGGCAACTACGACGGGAACGTCGATGTGTATGTGATCCCGGTGGGCGGCGGCGTGCCGCGCCGACTCACCTACCATCCGGGCGGCGACCTCGCGCAGGGATTCACCCCCGACAGCAAGCGTGTGCTCTTCGCCTCTGGGCGCGCCGCATTCACTGGCGCGCATGCGCAGCTCTTCACCGTGTCCATCGACGGTGGCGCGGAGGAGCAGTTGCCGATTCCCAACGCCACCGAGGCCACGTTCTCGCCCGATGGCAAACGTATCGCGTACACGCCACTTCCCGCAGCCTTCCTGCAATGGAAACACTATCGAGGCGGACGCAATTCGCAGCTCTGGCTCTACACGGGTGGCACGCACACCATCGAGAAGGTACCGCAACCGGCCAGTCGCGCGAACGACGTGGACCCGATGTGGATCGGCGACGCGGTGTACTTTCGCTCCGATCGCGATGGGGAATTCAATCTCTACGCGTACGACCTGAAATCGAAGCGAGTGCGCGCGCTGACCAAATACACGGACTTCCCCGTACTCGGCGCGTCGGCCAGCGGGAATCGCATCGTCTTCGAACAGGCGGGCTGGCTGCACTCGCTCGACCTTGCATCGAATCAGGTGAAGAAGCTCACCATTGGTGTCGCGGCAGACCTGCGCGAAACGCGGCCCCGTTGGGCGCGCGGCAACAACTACATCCGCGATGCCGACGTGTCGCCCAGTGGCATGCGAGCCGTATTCGAGTTTCGCGGCGAGATTGTGACGGTGCCGGCGGAGAAGGGCGACATGCGCAACCTCACCAACACACCCGGCGCGAACGACCGCTCCCCGGCGTGGTCCCCCGACGGTACCCGCATTGCCTGGTTCTCCGACGCGGGCGGTGAGTATCTGCTGCACATCGCTTCTCAGGACGGGAAAGGCGAACACAAGACGTTCAAGCCCGGAGGTGCTGGCTTCTACTCGGGCACACTCTGGTCGCCCGACGGTTCACGCATCGCCTATCTCGACAACTCGCAGTCGGTGCTGGTGCTCGATCTCAAGACCGGTGTCGCCTCGCGCGTGGGCGGCAATCGCGTATATACGCCGCTTTCGATCGTCGGCTTCGGTTGGTCGCCCGACTCCAAGTGGCTTGCCTATTCGGTTGGTACGCAAGCACTCGCGACGACGGTCTTCGTGTATAACGTCGACGAGGGCAAGTCGCGTGCGGTCACCGATGGGTTGAGCGCCGTCGCCGAGCCCGTGTTCGATCGGAGCGGGAAGTATCTCTACCTCCTCGGCTCCACCGATGCCGGTCCCGCACTTGATTGGTTTGCGCAGTCGAACAATACCATCCCGACGACGCGATCGATCTACGCGATCGTGCTGCGCAAGGATCTGCCGAACCCGTTTGCGCGCGAGAGCGACGAGGAGAAGGGGGCGCCAGTGGTAGCGCCGGGTCCTCCGGCGCCGGCTCCCGTGACCTCGCCCGCACCTGCGGCGCGACCAGCTGCTCCCGCCGCAACACGCATCGATTTCGATGGTCTCGAGCAGCGCATCGTCGCGTTCCCCGTGGCGGCCGCAGACATCCAGAGCATGGAGGCCGGTGAACCCGGTGTCCTGTTCTTCGTGCGCACCGCAGACGGTACGCCGGTGCTGCATCGCTATGATCTCAATCGGCGCAAGGATGACGTTTTCCTGAGCGGTGTGGCCTCGTACGCATTGTCGGCCGATGGCAAGAAGATTCTGTATGCGTCGCCGGCCGGCTGGTCCATCGCGGGAACGGCAACGCCGCCGCCGCCCAC
>JANNEV010000509.1:0-33911 GCA_031379145.1 Gemmatimonadaceae bacterium | reverse complement strand
TCCAGCTCCCGAAACCGGAAAGCCAGTGCTTCGTTCAGGCTGGCGCCGTAGCCGAGGTACACCACCTTCCCGGGGCTTGGGAGCTGGACCGTTCGAGCGACGGATTCTTTGTGAAGGCGAGCTGGTTGTATCGGGTGCCGTAGTCGCGGGCGAGTCGCCCGTCGAGAATCGACTGCAATCGGCAAATCCTCGATGTACGCGCCGTAGTCCCCCGCAGACTACGACCAGCGGCTGACGTCTACGACCGCTCCCTCTGAGGATTGCGAAAAACCCCGAACGCTGTCGCGGCATTTGCCAATTCGTATTGCAAGTACTCTGGCGAAGGTGCTTGGCCGGGGCGGGAGCGCGGGCCGACGCCGCGCCCAGTGACGCAACGCGGGAACCCAAGATCGCCATCGACTGACGGGCATACGCGTAAGTCGATCGGATCGACACGACCGCCACGATACGCCGACAGAACGGCGAGTTATCGTCATGACAGCATGCCTCGTACGATGTTCCGGGCGCGCATGCCTGGCGTTCGCAGTCGATGCACCGAACAACCCGTACCCACCGTCGGAGCTCCATCCGAACACACGCACTGCTGTACGTGGTGTCAGCACTCACGAGGGCGGCCCTCGTCAGCGGCGCTCCCGACGGCCTCCGATTCCTGCATGCCAGCGTACCGAGACGAGCGCGCCGCTGCCGCGCGGCTGAATGGCCACCCGTGGCCGCGCTTGGACCTGTCGCCATCGCTCCACCTTCGTCGCGCCGACGATCGCCCCTACCAGGCCCCCGGCCACACCACCGAGCACCACCCCCATGACCGTTTCGATGCCGTCCCCGATTCGCCCGCCGCTCACTATGCACTCACCCGTCGCACCGCGCATGCAGTCACTCTCGACCTGCTGGTCCGCGCTGTTGTCAGCGGCCATCCCCACGAACAGTCCCGCCACGGCGCCCACTCCGAAACCCACCCCAGCCCCTTGAAGCTTCCGCGACCGCTCTCCCAGGCTCACCTCAAACCGACGCGGCATCGCCCGTGCGTACGCGTGCCGCGCCCCGTTGTCGGTAACCAGCACCACGCTGTCGCCAATGGACTGGTCGAGCCGGCCCACGATCCGTGTTGTTCCGATGGTGAGCCGCACCCGGTCGCCCGGGGCCGCTTGCCCTGCAGCCGCGACGCCGACGCACAGCATCGCGATGATGCCACTGCCAGTAAGCACCAGCCCTTGGATTGCTCGGCGTCGCATGCGACCCTCAATCGTTGATGGATGCTGCCATTCTTCTCCGTTGCGGGTGAAGCGCCATAGGGGAACGGGCACCAGCATCGACACGATTCCCCGATGGGTTCAACTCGGGTCGGCAGGTCTGCAGCTTGTCGATGCGGCTCGAGGCACGCACACGAACTGAACGGGATGATCCAGAGCGACGTTCTTCTGGCACGGTGCAGGTTTTCCTGACCAAGTCGCGCCCCAATGGTTGTAGGATCAGCCAGAGGTTTCACTGCGTGAAGGGCCTGCCCCCATGCCTCAGGAGGTGTTATGCACTCGATCCCTGCCGTGCTGCGTCATCTCCCGTCGGTTTGTGCTCGTCAACGCGTTGCGAGCTTCGTGCTGGCGGTGTGTGTTGCCACCGGCATCGCGGAGGCGCAGCGTGCCCCCACCTCGACCGACGCCTGGCTACCGCAGGGCGCGCGCGTGCGGCTCACTCCAAAGAGCGAGTCGTCGGTGTTCCCGCGCGCCGAGCCACGCATCGGTACCGTGCAATCGTTGCTGCGCGACAGTATGGCCGTGCGATGGCTCGATGGCGAAACATCCACCGTTCCGCTGTTGGGGATCGATCGGATCGAGATGAGTCGCGGACGGAGGCGGTTCGTGCGGGATGGCATCATAGTCGGCGGACTCGTCGGTGCCACCGTAGGCGGAATTCTCGGCGGCGCGACGTACACCGAGAGAGAGTATTCGTGCACAGGTGGGTGCCTGTTCGGCAACGAAGAGTTGTTCGGCGGGCAAGGCTTTCACATCGCTATGGGCGCCGCAGCCGGCGGACTCGGCGGCGTCTTCGTCGGTGGTGTGACCGGCGCCATCGGCATCGGCGAAGCATGGCACCAGGTCCCGCTCGACGCGATCACCCAACGCGTCAGCGTGCGTCTGTCACCCGGCCCTGGAAGTGCCAGCGTTGCGGTCGCAGTGTCGTGGTAGCCGTTCGTCGCAGGAATTGCCGACCGCCGCCAGCGCCTGCCGGGTAGCCTGCCGCGACAACAAGCCGCTCGACCACACACATAAGAACGCCCGACCATCCGCAAAGATGTCCGGGCGTTTCTATCTCTCAGGCGACACTGCCGCAGCCACTCGGCCGATCGTGACGGCGGGCGGCGTCAATGCGCTACCGAGTATTGCATATCTATGTGACGCTCAATGTTTCGAATGTTGCGTTTATTTCGAATATTCGTATCTTTGCCATATGACTGCCGCCACGCTTCCAATCCCCACGCCAAGCGACGCCGAAGCGGCGAAGCTCGCCCTGCGATCGCTCTCCCCTGCTGGCCACGGCGCCGGCCGGACCGTTCGCGTTCGCGCCGGCGACGAGGATGCCATCGTGCCCAAGGAGGCCTTCGAACTCCTGCTCGAAGTGCTGGCACAGATGGCCAACGGCAACGCCGTCACCATCGTCCCGGTACAGGCCGAGCTCACCACGCAGCAAGCGGCCGACTATCTGAATGTGTCGCGACCCTTTCTCGTCGAACTACTCGAGGCGGGTGCATTACCGCATCGAAAGGTTGGTACCCATCGGCGCGTTCGATTCGAGGACTTGCTGCGCTACAAGCAGCGGGACGATGCGCGGCGACAGGAGGTGCTTGACGAGCTGGCCGCGCAGGCGCAGGAACATGGCATGGGGTACTGACACGCGTGGCGTTTGTTGTCATCTACGACGCGTGCGTGCTCTACCCTGCTCCCCTTCGCGACCTGCTCCTCCGCATCGCCGTCGCTGGCGTCGTGCGCGCGCGGTGGAGCGACGAAATTCTCGACGAGTGCTTTCGAAACGTCCTGGTGAACCGCCCGGACCTGTCCAGCAATGCACTCGCGCGAACACGCGAGTTGATGTGCAGGGCCGTTCCAGATTGTCTTGTGACCAATTACGCCGCTCTCGCGGACAGAGTCGCGCTTCCCGATCCGAACGATCGCCATGTGCTGGCCGCGGCAATTCGCAGCAGTGCACAGGTCATCGTGACGTTCAACCTCAAGGACTTTCCAGGAGACGCACTCGCGCCATTCGGTATCGAGGCCAAGCACCCAGATGACTTTGTCCTTGACGCAATCGGGCTCGCGCCTGGCACAATTGCCACGGTCGTGTCGCAGCAAGCCGCGGCACTCAAGTCTCCGCCCGTGTCACGCGCCGAGCTGCTCGATCGATTGCGTTCCTGTGGACTGGAGCAATCGGTCGCTGAACTGCGTGTGATCTTCGGCAATCCGGAGTAGCACGTGGTAGCCCGCAGCAACGCCCGACCTATCCGCCAGGACGACCGGGCGTTCTTTCACTGTTGCACTACGCAGTGGCCTGAGCCACCCGGCCGAGGGTCGTCCAAAGCCGCCTCTGCGCGCAGCGCAGCAAGCGGCGACTGGGCGACCCTGCGGCCGAGTGGCCCCCGCGCAGAGCCCAGCCCTACTTCCGTACGAGCGGCTTGTACTTGATCCGATGCGGCTGATCCGCATCCGCGCCCTTGCGACGCTTCAAGTCCTCGATGTACGCGCCGTAGTTCCCCTCAAACCACACCGTCTCCGAATCGCCCTCGAACGCCAGAATGTGCGTCGCGATGCGATCCAAGAACCACCGATCGTGGCTGATCACCACAGCGCACCCGGCGAAGTCGAGCAGCGCCACTTCCAGCGCGCGCAGGGTGTCGACATCCAGATCGTTCGTCGGTTCGTCGAGCAGCAGCACGTTCGCACCCGCCATGAGTGTCTTGGCCAGATGCAACCGATTGCGCTCACCGCCCGACAGGTCGCCCACCTTCTTCTGCTGGTCGTTGCCGCGGAAGTTGAACGACGACAGGTACGCGCGTGAATTCATCTCGCGCTTGCCCACCGTGATCAGCTCCACGCCGCCCGATATCTCCTGCCACGCACTCTTGGTCGGGTCGAGCGTACGCGACTGGTCCACGTACCCCAGATGCACTGTCTCACCCGTCTTGAGCGTGCCCGCATCCGGTCCTTCCGTACCGATGATCATGCGAAAGAGCGTCGTCTTGCCCGCGCCGTTCGGACCGATCACGCCCACAATGCCACCACGCGGCAACGAGAAACTGAGATCGTCGTACAACAGCTTGTCGCCGTACGCCTTCGAGACATGCTTCGCGATCACCACATCGTTGCCCAGGCGTGGCGGCACAGGAATGACGATTTCGTTCGTCGTCACCTTCTCCTGCTGTTCTTCGCTCTCGAGATCCTCGAACGCCTGCACGCGGGCCTTGTTCTTGGCCTGACGCGCGCGTGGGGTCATGCGCACCCATTCAAGCTCACGCTGCAACGCACGCTGACGCGCTGACTCCGTCTTCTCTTCCTGCTGCAGACGGTTCCGCTTCTGGTCGAGCCAGCTCGAGTAATTCCCTTCCCACGGAATGCCCTTGCCGCGATCAAGTTCGAGAATCCACTGCGCGACGTTGTCGAGGAAGTAGCGATCGTGGGTGATCGCGACGACGGTTCCCGGAAAGTCGGCGAGAAAACGTTCCAGCCACGCGACGCTTTCCGCGTCCAGGTGATTCGTCGGTTCGTCCAGCAGCAGCATGTCCGGCTGCTCCAGCAACACGCGACAGAGTGCCACACGACGCCGCTCACCGCCGCTCAACGTCGTGACGTTCGCGTCACCCGGTGGCAGGCGCAGCGCGTCCATGGCGATCTCGATCTTGTTGTCAAGATTCCACAGGTCGAGCGTATCGATGCGCTCCTGCACGACACTCTGGCGCGCGAGCAGCTTGTCCATCGCGACGTCGTCCATCGGCTCGGCGAACTTCATGCTGATGTCGTTGAACTCGTTCAGCAGATCGCGCTGCGCCTTGATCGCGAGTTCGACGTTGCCACGCACATCGAGCGTCTCATCGAGCTTGGGCTCCTGCGGCAGGTACCCGATCTTCGTGCCCTGCGCGGCCCACGCTTCGCCCTGAAAGTCCTGGTCCACGCCCGCCATGATGCGCAGCAGCGACGACTTACCCGCGCCGTTGGCGCCGAGTACGCCGATCTTTGCGCCGGGGTAGAACGAAAGCCAGATATCGTCGAGAATGATGCGCGAAGGTGGAACAACCTTGCGCAACTTCTTCATCACGTAAATGAACTGCGGTGCCATACGGGAGCGGGTGTTGGGGGCGGGGCGGCCTGCGCGGAACAGACCCGGAATCTAGCCGCGCGTCTCCCGGAATCCTCGCGACAACCGCGTCGTCGACCATTTACGGAACCAGATCGCCCGCGAGCGGCTATCTTTTCACCGTGATCCAACTCGCCGATGTCGCCGCCCAGCTGTCCGGAAACCCGGCCGCCGCCTTGCCGCTCCTTTTTGGCGCTGGCGTGCTCACGTCGCTGACGCCGTGCGTCTACCCCATGATCCCGATCACGGCGGCGATCGTCGGCGGCCAGTCGGCGTCCGAGCTCGCGGGGACTACGCTGGTATCTCGCTGGCGACCACTCCTGCTGTCACTCACGTACGTCCTTGGCTTGGCCTCGGTCTACGCTGGGCTGGGACTCCTGGCGGGCCTCACGGGTACGATGTTCGGCACGGTCAGTGCCAACCCGTGGGCGTTCTTCGCCATGGCCAACCTGCTGCTGCTGGCGGCGCTGTCCATGCTGGACGTGATCCCGGTTCGGGTCCCGTCAGCCATTCTGCAGCGCGCAGCCAACGCGGGAACGGGCGGGCGGGTAGCCGGCGCCTTCATCATGGGTGCCGCCTCCGGCTTGGTGGCCGCGCCATGCTCCGCCCCGGTCATGGCCGCCGTGCTCACGTGGGTCAGCACCACGGGCAGCGCGCTCCTCGGTTTCCTGTACCTGTTCACGTTCTCGCTCGGCATGTGCACCCTGCTGGTGATCGTCGGTCTCTCGGCGGGTGCCATTACACGGCTTCCTCGCGCTGGCACATGGATGGTATGGGTCAAGCGCGGCTTCGCCGCCATCATGCTCGGCATGGCCGAGTATTACCTCGTCAAGATGGGTCAGGTTTACTTCTGATCCCGGAGCCATTCATGCGTTTCGCGCTTCCCCTTATTCGTACCGCCCACGCGTCGCTTCGCCTGTGGCTGACTTGCTTCGCGCTGGTTTCCGCCACGCTTGCCAAGCCCTTCACGCCTGCTGGTGTGGTGGCCGCCCAGGACGTCGGTATCGCGCTGGGTGAGCAGGCCCCCGGTGGGCCGCTCGAGACGCTCGATGGCAAGACGGTGGAGTTTGCCAACTACCTTGGCAAAGGTCCGGTCGTCATCGAGTTCTGGGCCACCTGGTGCGGGAACTGCAAACAGCTCGAACCAGGCATGCGCGCGGCGGTCGCCAAGTACGCGGGCCAGATCAAGTTCATCACGGTGGCCGTGTCCATCAACCAATCGCTGGAGCGCGTGAAGGCCTGGCAGGCCATCAACAAGATGCCCGGCGACATGTTCTACGATCGCAAGGGTATCGTGTCGGGCGCGTTCGATGTCCCGGCCACCAGCTACGTGGTGGTGCTCGACAAATCGGGCAAGGTGGTCTACACCGGTGTCGGCGGTACCCAGAACGTGGACGCGGCGATCCGCAAAGCGCTGTAAGCGGACAACGCCGCCGCCGTCAGCCCGCGCGGCGCTCCACCAGCGCGTTCGACCGCGAGTCCCAGCGCCAGTGATGGTCGGTGGTCAAGTGCACTCCGCCGATCCAGCGGTCGATTCCGTTGAGTGCGATGAAGTCGGCGCGCGCGCGCACCACCTCCTGGCCAAATGGCGTCAATACCACCGTCCGATCCCAAAAGCCCTTCCCGGCCTTGGATGACGCGATTACTCGGGTTCCGTTGCCGTGCGTAATCAGCGGACAGGCGCAGTCACTGAGTCGTTCCACGTACCAGGCGAAGCTCAGGTCGCTGAGCCAAGCCCACGTTTCGCTGGCCTGATGCGCCGCCGGGAAAAGCTTCGATAGGCGCATTTCGCCCGGCGCCAACGCTTCGCACAGCTGCCGGTCGCTCCGGCTGAGTCCATGCTCCACGTCCGGGAACTCTTCCAATTGCCGTCGGAGCGCGGCCGCCAGATGCGGGAGGCGGGCACTGTCGCTTGAGGAGAACGTCCGCGCCGGTTCACGGGCGTCCAACTGCGCGACGCTCGACATGAGGGCGGTGGGCGTGGGCGATGTGAACGCGCGCCACGCGTCTCGGCCCGCATCTATATCAGCTGACGTGAGCGGCCGTCTGGCCTGATATAGTGGCGCAAAGCCGCTCGGCTTCATCGGGCCGAGAAAGCAGTCCGCCGGCACGACGGACACCGTGGGCCGGTCTGCTTCACTTGTATTCGACAGCTGATCAAGCACCTGCAGCAGCTGCAATTGATCGTACAGGTCGGGCTCGAACCACAGCACGACCGCGTCGGCTCGGGTCAGCCCGGCCAGTCGCTGGTCGCGCTGGGTCAGATCTTCCACCACCGTCTCGATGCTGTCCGTCCAACCACGGGACACGAGGAACTCGGCCCGCGCCACCCGAAATCCCGCCGCGTTGTCGGCGAGCACCGGTCCGTCGTGCAACACGTCGCGCCACGCGACCACGTCGCCGGGAAGGCCGGAACGGGCCAGCCCGCCGGCAGCATGATCTCCGTTGGTGACGTGCAAAACCAGCATGAAGGGCGTTTCTCAAGCGATTCGGACCTGACGCAACCGATGACTGGTGCGCGCGAGCTGCATATGTTGCGGAGTGGTCGGCGCACGCGCCAGTCGTGACGTGCGCCTGACGCGATGATGATGTGGTCATCACGTGTGCTCCGCCTTCTCATCCGGTGATCGCGTCCTGCGCGATGACCGATGCCCTCTTCACTCTTGTGCCCACGCGAATGCCCCAGCCCAGCCCCAGTGGTCACCGCAACGAGTCCGCGCTGGTGCTTGAGTCGTCCGCGGATCCGGATACGCTCGTCGAACTGGAGCCGGAAGGGCTGGCGGAAACGCGACTCTCGTTGTGGGCGGTGGTGTTCGCCGGAGGCATCGGAACGCGATTCTGGCCGCTGAGCACCCCTCAGCGCCCCAAACAGCTGTTGGCGCTCGTCAACGAGCGACCGTTGATCGCCGACACCATCGAGCGCTTGGCCCCGCTGGTGCCGGCGGAACGCGTGCTGGTGGTCACGAGTGCGGACATCGCCGAGGCGCTGCACCACGCCATCCCCGACATTCCTGCCGCCAACATGCTCATCGAGCCGCGTCCGCTAGGAACTGCGGCGGCCTTGGCGTGGGGGGCACAGGAAGTGGCGCGTCGCGCCGGGCCGGATACAGTGTTCTGTGCGATCCACGCCGACCTCGCTGCCGCCGCGCCAGACGGTTTTCGTGAGACCGTACGGCGTGCGGCGCAGATCGCGGCCACCGACGACGTGCTCGTGGCAGTGGGCGCCAAGCCCACCCGGTGTGAGACCGGATTCGGCTACCTGCAACTCGGGAAGCCGCTCGATCCGTTCGTCAGCCGATCAGACGGTGGCGCGTGTCGCGTGGAGCACTTCGTCGAGAAGCCGACTGCCGCGCTGGCCGATATGCTCATCGACCAGGGCGCGCTCTGGAACACCGGGATTTTTGTGTGGCGCGCGAAAGTCGTCCTGCACGAACTCCACACGCACGTCTCGGAGATCAGCTTGGCGCTGCCGCTGTTGGCCAGCGGCGATTCGGTCGCGTTTGCATCAATGGTCACCTCGGTCTCCATCGATCGCGGGCTGCTGGAGCGAAGCCATAGCGTGGTCGCGGTGCAAGGCGACTTCGGCTGGGATGACGTGGGAACGTGGGCGTCGCTCCGCCGTGTGCGTGATCTCGACGATACCGGCAACGGCATCATGGGCGATGTGCACTGCATCGATGGGTCAGGAAACGTGGTGCACGCCGACGAGAGCTGTGTGGTGGCGTACGGCATTTCCGGCATGCTGGTGGTGTCCATTCGCGGGCTCACGTTCGTCACGACGCTTGAGCGCGCGACGGAGCTCGGGCCGCTGCTCGATGCACTCCCTGGGTCGTTGCGCTTCAATCCGGGTGGGCGCTGAACCGGTCAGCGAACGCCGCCTCCCGGCCTGGCAGGACAAGGGGCACCGCGCACGCGAGCACTTCGGATCGCACCTGACGTCCTGCCTGCGTGAGCAGCACCATCGTCGCGCCACCTACACCCCGCGAAACACCGGCGCCCGCTTTTCCATGAACGCACCCATGGCCTCACGCACGTCCGCGCTGGCAAAACAGGTCTTGATGTGCGTGAGCTCCTCACGCAGCTGCGCATCGAGCGTGGCGGTGGGGCTCGCCAGCATCAGCCGCTTGCTCAACGCCATCGCCAGCGGCGGGCCGGCGGCGACGCGGGCGGCATACACCGCGATTTCGGCAGCGAACGATTCGTCGGGCACGACCGCCGTCGCCAAACCGATGCGTTCCGCTTCCGTGGCCGTCAGATCGCGCCCGGTGAGGACGATATCCATGGCGCGGGCATGGCCGATGAGACGCGGCAAAAACCACGTCACCCCGGCATCGGGTGATAAACCGCGCCGGACATAACCAGCGGTACAGCGCGCACCAGCGCTGATGAGCCGCAGGTCACACGCCAAGGCCAAACCGAACCCAGCGCCAGCCGCAGCGCCGTTCACCGCAGCAATGACCGGCTTTTCGCACTGCGTAATGGCCTGCACCCAGCGACCCACCCAGTAGTACGGGTCCAGACGATCGCTCAATCCCTCCGCACGCCCATCACCCCGATCGGACAGATCGAGCCCGGCGCAGAATCCCCGTCCCGCACCGGTAATCACCACCACGCGCACCGCGTCATCACGCGCAGCATCCGCGACCGCCAGCGGCAACTCCGCAGCTAGCGCGGGATTGACGGCGTTCAGACGCTCCGGCCGATTGAGCGTGATGGTACGAACCCCCTCGTGGCTCGTCTCTACGAGCAGATGCGCGTACGTCGTCATGGCAGATGCGGTGACAGGGGTAAGGACTCGGCGTTGGGCGGGGCGCAGGAATGCTGCATGGACGTAGGCGTCTTGTCTACGACAGCAGGCCCGTAATGCACGTCCACCTCGCACCCAACTGGTCCGCATTCACGAACGCCACCCACTACCGTCCGCATGGGTGCTTCCGCTAGATCACTTCCACGAACCGCAGCGCCGCGTCTCCCCTCGGCGTTCCACTCGGCATCGCCGACATCGTTCGGCGACTTTCCAGTTCCCCGTCAGATGCCTTCCACACGCACCGCCGCGAACGCGAAGATCATGGACGACGCGCTCGCGCTCGACGTCCGCAGTCCGATCGCCTGCGCTGACTCGCTGGCGCGCACCGCCGGCGAAACCTGCCGGCAGCATGAACGGCTCGCCCGCCTCATGAAACTCGGCGTGGCGCAATCCGAGCTGGAAGCCACCCACGCGCTCGTCGACACCTGCGACCTCGCGCTGGCCGAATGCGTGCGCGACTTCGAAAAAACGTGCGCCACGGTGCCCGCGTCGGACGACGCGGACCTCCGGCAAAAAGCCAACGCGCTCTGGCTCTCTGCGCGTGAGTACCTGCGCCGGCATTCCATCGCCGAAAAGGCATCGCGACAGCTCACCCAGCACGGTTCCGACAAACTGAACGACCTGCACTTTGAGTACGAGCTCGTGGCGTCGGCCATTCTCGGCCTGAAGCAGAACACCACCGCCTTCTCGAAAGGGCGCCCGGACGCCGCATAGCGGCGAGACCGCAGAGCGGCGACACCGCAGAGCGGCCGGACCAGACGGCCGCACCACTCGCGAGTTTATCCGGCGCTCTGCACGGGCTGGATGGCGGTACCGAGCGGTAGCTCCAGCAACTTGCGCGACGGCTGTGGATCACGCGTGACGTAGACCTGCAGCCGTTCCACTATGCACGGTGCCGTCACCCGCAACGCCAGCAGCTCACGCTCACTCGCCGGCGTGAGAGTGGGATAGAAGCTGAGCGTGCAATGCGGCGAAAACATGAACCGCGCCGGTCGGAACGGCAGCCCGCTGCGCGCAATGCGCTCGTGCAACGACCGCAAAGGACCGTGGATATCCAGCGGTAGCGAGACAATCTCCGTCTGCATGAACCGGTGCGGGGCGCCGAACCGCAAGGACATTGGCGCCGTGTTGGACACGATGGGCTCCAACGCCTCCCGAATGCGCTCGGTCGGCGTATCGGTGGGAATGGATCCCAACCCCGATGACCCCACCAACGTGATGTGGGGAGGGGTCAGACGCGCTAGCTTCGGGTCATACCGTCGCTGAATCGCGCGCACGATCTCGCCGGCCTCACCAGGAAGCTCGGCCAGCACGAAGATGCCAAAGGACGCGGCCATGAACGCAATCTAGGGAGCGCACCGCGCATGAGGGACACATGAATGACACGCGATTTGCCGGCCAGGTGGTTATCATCACCGGGGCCTCCAGCGGCATCGGTGCAGAGTTGGCCCGACAGTTTGCGGCCGCCGGGGCTCGGCTCTCCCTGGCAGCTCGCGATGTCGCGCGTCTCGAAGCGGTGGCCGTGGAGTGCCGCGCACTGGGGGCCGATGCACTGGTGGTGCAGGCCGACGTGGGTGTGCAAGGGTCCTGCGAATCGCTGGTCGCCCAGACCGTGGCGCACTTCGGTGCGATCGACGTGCTGGTGAACAACGCCGGGCTCGGATCCAGCGGCCGATTCGATGAGATCTCCGACCTCTCGATCTTCGACACACTCATGCGGGTGAACTATCTCGGGAGTGTCTGGTGCACCGCGTATGGGCTGCCGTTGCTCAAGCGTTCGCGCGGGCGCGTGGTGGCCATCTCCAGCCTCACCGGCTTGGCGGGCGTTCCCAAGCGCACGGCCTATGGCGCCACCAAACACGCCATGGCAGGGTTCTTCGACGCGCTGCGGGTAGAGCTACAGGACAGCGGCGTCAGTGTCACTGTGATCTATCCGGGGTTCGTGTTTTCCGAGATCAATCGGCGGGCGTTGTCTCCGGACGGCACTCCCTTCGGTGAGCGTGCCTACACTCGGCGTCCCGGCGAAACCATGGAGACGGCGGAGTGCTGCCGTCAGATCCTGCGCGCCGTCGCCGCGCGCGACCGTGATCTGGTCATGACCTGGCGCGGCAAGATCGGTCGCCTGCTCAAGCTGATCTCTCCCCGACTGGTAGACGGCATGGCCCGGCGCGCCATCGAGCAGAAGCAATAGTGACCACGCGCGAAGCCATGCGGCCGAGGCTCCTGACCGTGGACCCGGTGCATCCGGAGCCGGAGGTGATCTCGGAGGCCGCGCTCGTCTTGCGTGAGGGTGGACTCGTGGCCTTCCCCACCGAAACGGTGTACGGACTCGGCGCGAATGCGCTCAATCCGGACGCGGTGGCCCGCATCTACGCCGCCAAGGGCCGACCGGCGTGGAATCCAGTTATCTCGCACGTGGCCAGCGTTGCCGATGCCCGAGCGCTGACGTCGCGGTGGTCAGATCGCGCAGCGACGCTCGCTGCCGCGTGCTGGCCCGGTCCGCTCACCTTGGTCCTGCCTCGCGCGCTCCATGTGCCCGATATCGCAACGGCGGGACGTGATGGCGTGGCCGTACGCATTCCGTCCCATCCCGTTGCGCTGGCCCTGATCCGTGCCGCCGGATTTCCGATCGCTGCACCGAGCGCCAATCGCTTCACGCAGGTCTCACCCACAACCGCACAACACGTGCTGGCATCACTGGGGGATCGCGTCGACCTCGTGCTGGATGGCGGACGTTGCGACGTGGGGATCGAAAGCACCGTCTGCGATCTCTGCGGCCCCGAGCCCACGTTGCTGCGACCAGGCATGATCACCCGCGAAACGCTGGAGCAGCTGCTCGGCTGTCCGGTGCTGTCGGCCCCGCGTGCAACGGCCGCAGTGGTGCACGATGACGCTTCCACGGTGCCACAGCGTTCACCCGGCACGGCCGATCGTCACTACGCGCCACGCGCGGACGTGTGGCTGGTGAACATGGCGCAACGAACCGAAGTGGCAAGCGCGCTGCAATCACGTCGAGACGCTGGATCGACGACCATGGTGACCGCACTTCTACTCAATCCTCGCGACTGGTTGGCGCTCGGCATCGACACTGTGGTACCCATGCCCCCCGAACCCGCCGAGTACGCGTACGCACTCTACGCTGCACTGCACGCGGCCGACGACGCGGGTACCACGCTGCTGCTCATCGAACGCCCTCCGGAGACCGGTCCCTGGTCGGCGCTGGTGGATCGCCTGACGCGTGCCGCTCGCTGACCCAGCGATAGATTACGGACATGCTACCCATCGATCTTTCAGGCAAACGAGCGCTCGTCGCCGGCGTGGCGGACGACGGCGGGTTCGGCTTTGCCGTCGCCAAGGCTTTTGCGGAAGCTGGCGCCTCGGTCTGTGTCGCCACCTGGCCACCAGCCCTCAACATCTTTCTCAACCTGCTCGAGCGCGGCAAGATGGACGAGTCGCGCACCATGCCGGACGGAACGATGTTCTCCTTCGAGCGCATTTATCCGCTCGACGCGATGTACGATACGCTTGACGACGCACCCGCCGATGTGCGCGAGAACAAGCGGTACAAGGATGTCGGCGACTTCTCCATCAGCGGCCTCGCGTCGCGACTGGTCGACGACTTCGGCGCGCAGCCCTTCGATATCCTCTTCCACTCGCTGGCCAACGGCCCGGAGGTGAAGAAGCCGCTGTTGGAGGTGAGCCGAAACGGCTACCTCGCCGCGGTCAGCGCGAGTGCCTACTCGCTCACGTCCATGGTGCAGCGTCTGGGCCCGTTGTTGCGCCCCGGTGGCTCGGTGTGCTCGCTGACTTACATGGCCAGCGAGCGTGTCGTTCCTGGCTACGGCGGCGGCATGTCCTCCGCCAAGGCTGCGCTCGAGAGTGATACGCGCGTGCTGGCGTTTGAAGCGGGTCGGAAGTGGGGCGTTCGCGTCAACACCATTTCGGCCGGCCCCTTCCCATCTCGTGCCGCCAGCGCCATCGGCATCATCAACAAGATGGTCGAGTACTGCACCGCCAATTCGCCGCTTCCCGAAACACTGACGGCGGCTGAAGTGGGACACACGGCCGCGTTTCTGGGCAGCGCGCTGGGCAGCGGTATCAGCGGTACCATGGTGTACGTCGACAAGGGCTACCACGCGATGGGTATGGCCGTCACGATGCCGCAGGATACGGAACCCGTCGGCGCATGAACGAGTTCCCTTCCGGGCCGCGCGTCAGTCGCTGGGAGGGAATCAGGGTCTATCTGCTCGGACTCGCGTTGGTGGGGGCGATTCCACTGGTGCTGCTGAACATCTATCGGGTCACCGAGCGCCATCGCGAGCAGGAACAGGACGAGCGAAACGAAACGATGAACCTCGCGCGCGGTATCGCGGCCCGTCTGGACGAGCGTGTGCGAACGGTGGAGGCGCTGCTGCTGGGGGTGTCCGCAACGGTGCGTCCGTTCGAGGCGGGGCGCGCGTGGAACGATTCACTGCTGCGGCGCGTGGCCGCCGCGTCGGGCAATCGTTTCACGAGCATTGCGGTACTGGATAGTCAGGGAACGGTGGTCGGATCGAGCGTGACTGGTTCGCGATTGCAACTGGCACCGGGATCCTACGCAGGCCGCGGATACTTTCAAGTCGCCAAGCGCACGCGCGGCTTCGTGGTGGGTGAAGCACGGCGTTCGCAGGTGCTGCCCGACAGCAATTGGATTGTCGTGCTGGCACTGGCACTGACAGATCAGCGCAACCGGTTTCTCGGCACGGTATCCACGTCCGTTCGGCTCGACTCCATCACCGAACTGGCAGAATCATCGTCGCGCCTTGGAGAAACGCCGGTCATCACCGTGATCGACACGAGCGGCGTCGTGCTGTCTCGATCGGCCGACGCCGAGAAATACATCGGGCGCAAGCGCTTCCAGAGCGGGTTTCCGGTGGATACGCAGGGAACGGAAACGTTCACCGGGCTGGATGGCGTCGCGCGTGTCACAAGCTTCACGCATGCTGTCGCCGCCCCTTGGCAAGTGAACGTGGGTGTGCCAGTCGCCACGTTGGCCGCCGAGTCACGCCGTACGCAGCTGCAAGACCTGGCGCTGCTGTTCATGGCCGCTGGGCTCACCTCGCTGGTGGCGTACGCGGTCGGTCAGCGTATCACTCGCCCGATCGAAGCGCTGGCCGAGGATGCCCGCGCGCTCGCTCGCGGTGCAGTGGCCACGCGTGCACGGGCGTCCGGTCCGCGTGAAGTACGACTCCTCAGCGACGCGTTCAACCAAATGGCAGAAACGGTTGAACGCCGCAACGCCTCGTTGGCAGACAGTGAGCGACGCTACCGCATGCTCTTCGATTCCAACCCGCTGCCCATGTGGGCGTGGGACGCCAATTCGATGCAGTTGACCGCGGTCAACGAGGCTTCGATCGAAAAGTACGGCTATCGTCGGGAAGAGTTCCTGGCACGACGTATCGTCGATCTGATCGCGCCGGGCGAGATGGAACGATTCACGGCTGCGCGACTTCCGTTTGCAGAAGCACGTCAGTCAGCCGGACTCTGGATGCATCGCAAGGCCAGCGGCGAACTCATGGAGATGGAAGTCATCACCACCTCGTCACGGCGCCTTGGTCGCGACAGCTGGTTGTCCGTCGGCATCGATGTGACGGCGCGCCGGGCCGCCGAGCGCGCCTTGGCAGTGAGCGAAGAGCAGCTGCGTCAGTCGCAGAAGATGGAAGCGATCGGCGCATTTGCCGGCGGCATTTCGCACGACTTCAACAACCTGCTCACTGGCATGCTCGGCTACTGCGATCTCGCTCTCAGCGAGCTGCCCGCCAACTCCTCCGCGCACGATGACGTCACGGAGGTGCGAGCGCTCGCGATGCGTGGCGCCGAACTCACACGACAGATTCTCGCGGTCAGTCGGAAACAGGTGGTGCAACCGGCATTGCTGAATCCCAACGATGTGCTTCGCGGATTGGACCGACTGTTGCGACGGCTGATTGGTGAGCACATCGACTTGCATACGACGCTCAGCGAAGGGGTCGACGCCATCCACGCCGACGCAGGCCAACTCGAGCAGGTGATGTTGAACCTGTGTGCCAATGCGCGCGACGCCATGCCGCACGGCGGCACGCTGCGCATCGAAACGGCGCGCGCCACGACCGAGAGCGTGGTGGCTCATGGGCTTGAGGCCGACACCAGCTGGATGATGATTGCCGTAACGGACACGGGCGAAGGGATGCCGGAAGACGTGCGGCTTCGCGTCTTTGAGCCGTTTTTCACGACGAAGGATCGTGGAAAAGGGACCGGATTGGGGCTCGCGCTGGCATATGCCATGGTGGACCAGAGCGGGGGCACCATTCGCGTGGAAAGCACCGTTGGTCAGGGGACCACCTTCCGGTTGTTCTTCCCGGTGGCCGAGGGTCTTGTGCCGCAGGAAGCGCCGGAATTTGCGGCGGACGTCCAGAGCGACGGCACGGAGACCATCCTGCTGGCGGAAGACGAGGAAAGCGTGCGCGCCGTTGCCGCGGCCGCGCTGGAGCGCCATGGATACCGCGTGCTGGTGGCACCGGATGGCGAGGCTGCGTTGTCTCTGGCGCAGTCGTTTCCACACACCATTGACCTGCTGCTGACCGATGCGATCATGCCGCGCATGAACGGTCGCGAGCTCGCGGAGCATCTGCGAGCACTTCGGCCGACCATCCGTGTGCTATTCGCCTCGGGCTACACTGATGACGTCTCATTGCTGCAGGGCATTCGAACCGACGAGCTCTCCTTCCTGCAGAAGCCGTTCACGGCGGTAGATCTGGTGCGTCGTGTGCGGAGCGTGCTTGATGAACCAACGCGTGTGAGTTGAGCATGCTCGCGCGATGCCCTGTGATCACAGGCCGCTGATGTACTGGATCCTGTTCGTCATGGGCTTCATCGTTGCACTGGTCGTTGCCCTGCTCGTTGGAGGAGTGGTCACGCCGCGCACGCATCGCGTGGCGCGAGCGGTGACGCTTCGCGCCGCGCCCCTGGAGCTCTGGAGTACCGTCCGTGACGTAGCGCGATACGCGGAGTGGCGCCGGGATCTCGAGTCGGCCGTGATGGTGGATGCGGAACAGTCACAAGTGCGCTGGCGAGAAACGTCCACGAGCGGCTCCATTGCGTTTGGGATCACGTCTGACGTACCGCCCGCGTACTTCGTGGCGCGCATCCTGGACGACGATCTGGCCTTGACCGGCGAATGGCGCTGGGACGTGGAGGCGTGCCGCGAAGGGGCGCGGCTGCGCATTACCCAGCACGGGGAGATCGGCAACCCGGTGGTGCGATTCTTCAGCGCACACGTCACGGGGCACACGCGCGCGATCGATCGCTACCTGCAGCAATTGACCGCGCGCCTGGGCGAGCCTGCGGCGCCCATTGCGGATGCGACACCATCATGACGCAACCGCGCAGTGGTCTCGCGCGCTTCTGGCGTAAGCTCGGCCCGGGGCTCATTACCGGTGCGGCTGACGACGATCCGTCGGGCATCACTACGTACTCACTCGCCGGCGCGCAATTCGGCACCACGCTGCTGTGGATGCCCCTGCTGTCGTTTCCGCTCATGTGGAGCGTGCAGCTCATGTGCGCGCGCATCGGCATGGTCACGGGCCGCGGACTGATGGCCTCCATGCGGCACCGGTTTCCGCGCCCCGTGCTGTGGGCCGCCTGCACAGCGCTGGCCATCGCCAACGGCATCAATATCGGCGCGGACCTGGCGGGCATGTCGGATGCCGCCGAGCTGCTGAGTGGCATCAACTCGCATGTGTGGGTGGTGGCGTTCGGCGTCGGGATCATGTTCACCACCATACGTCTGCGCTACACCCAGGTGGTCCGCGTACTGAAGTGGCTGGCGGTCGTGCTCGGAGCCTATTTCTTCACGGCTATCATCTCGGGACCAGATTGGTCGCACATCGCCCACGATGTGCTCGTACCGGTCCTGCCGGGCGGCCCCAATGGATGGGGCATGGTCGTGGCCATCCTCGGCACCACGATTTCTCCCTACCTGTTCTTCTGGCAGGCGTCGCAGGAAGTGGAGGAGGAGAAATCGAAAGGTCGGCTCGGACGCGAGCGTGGTGGAGCGAGCATCGCCGAGATTCGCAACCGGACCATGGATGTTGGCGTGGGGGCGCTGGTGGCCACCTTCTCGATGTTCTTCATCATGCTGACCACCGCGCTCACGCTGCACGCGCGCGGCATCACCGACCCCACCACCAGCGCCGATGTCGCGCGCGCACTGGAGCCGCTGGCCGGTCGCATGGCCATGCTGCTGTACACGGTTGGTGTGGTGGCCATCGGATTGCTCGCTATTCCGACACTGGCTGGCGCCACCGCATACGCGTTTGCCGAGCTGCTGGCACTGCGGCAAGGTATCGACGAGCAGTTCCATCATGCACCCGCGTTCTACTCCATCATGGTACTCTCCGTGGCCGGCGGCGTCGCCATGGATTTTCTGGGCATCAATGTGGTACGGGCGCTCTACTGGACAGCGGTGATCAACGGGTTGCTGGCGCCGTTTCTTCTGGTCGGCATCATCATCATTGCGGCGGATGCACGGCTGATGCACGGACAGACCAGCTCGCGCATCGCGATCGGGCTGGTCGGTTTCACGACCGCGCTGATGTTCGCCGCTGGTATCGCGATGTTCGTGTTGTAGCGGCGGCCGCGCTCGGCGACCGCCGCGTTCACGCTCGCGGCTTACGGATTGTGTGCGCCGTGCATGGAGTGATCGTCCTGCATGCCGCCAATGTTCATGCGCGACGGACGCCAACGCAGATAAATGGCACCTCCTACCGGTGTGCGCGATCCGTACACGTTCTGAATGGTGGATGGCACCAGGTTCACTGTCCCTCGAACGCCGAGTCCAAGCATGCCACGCTTGCCCGTGAGCAGCTCACGCACAACACCTACGGTCATGCTGGCAATACGGAACGTCTCCTCGTGTTCGTCGTCCTTCGGCGAGCCTGCGTGCGACTCCGACGGCAGTGCCAGTTCTTCCTCGCTTTTCTGCACCAGCTCTCCGCGAGCGAAGACCGTGGTACGACCACGAAAGTCCCGAAGCAGCTCCGCCGACACGCTCGAGGTCCAGTGCTCGCGCTCGACGGCGTTGGCACCCGCAATCAGCGCAACGGAGAGGCTCCCATTCTCTGCGCGAGGGCGACTGTGCAACCACGACGCCGTCGCGCGTTGCACCGCTTCACCCGGGTGTTTCACCTCGGCGTCGGGCATATTGGCATAGCTCGCACTGAAGGACGAGAATGGTGTCGCGTTGACGGTGACGCGTCCGGCAATGGCATCCAGTCGGGCGCCTCGGTAGTCGAGATTGGTGCGGACATCGTCGGGCTCGCGACCGTTGAACAGGGAAGCCTCCAGTTTGACACGCCGCGAGTAAAGCGCGCCCGTCAGGACACCAAAGCTCACGTGCGTAGCATCCTGCCAATGGTGCGCCAGCGTAGCGAATGGGTCGGCTGCCGCCGACGGACGGTGCGGAAATGCGACCGGTCCACTGGCGGGTTCACCAGCGGCGGCGGCGTACAGCTGAAACGCGAGATTACGTGCAATGGCCCGATCGTAGACGGCGGCGATTTCCATGAACACATCGTGCGGATGCTGACGATCATGGATCGCCTCCCCGCGATACGTCTCGCCCGTCTGCAGCAGCAGCGGATACCCCTTGCCGCCAACGGTCAATGCATCCGCGCTCACCATGCCGCGAAGCTGCAGTCGACCGCCGGCCAACGCGTGCGTCGCACCCGCCATCGCCCAGTTCAAGCTGCCCAGCTGCGTCTCGCCACGCGCGCCGCCCTGCGCGTTCGCCTGTGCGAACACGCTCGCATGCGCCATGATACCCCACGATCCGACGCTGCGCATGACACCGAACATCGGCGCGGAATCGGGCAACCACGAGGTTCCGGAGCCGGTACGCGACATCGGCAGATCAAGCGGTCCGCGCATCATCAATGCCATGCCGTCGGAAGCGGCCATGGGCATACGGGGCGGCACGGTACTGGTGGTGGACTGCGCGCTCAGCGCGCTGCCGAAGGTCAAAAACACCGCGCATGCCGATGCGCGCGCGGACACCCGTAGTCCGCGCTTGGCGCGGACAGGGACGAGGGACTTCATGAGTTGGGGGATTCGGAGCAGGATCGGAGACGATCTCGCTCAGGTTACGGAGGCAGTCACGGTCATCGCGCAGGCGACGCCGGAATGGACACGTCCCGGCACCGGAGCGCCGGAGATGTGTCAGCCTCGTGGAGGCGGAGCCTCAACCTCGAAATACGCCATGCTGTACTGCAAGTGCGGCCCACTGGGCGCGCGATCGACCACGAGTGCTGCGGCCTCGGGGAATATCGTGACCACCGCAGACTGCACAGCCAAACCGCACGCCATAAGCTGTGCGCAGCCAGGTGCAGCTGGATCATGGTGAGGCGCCGGCACCGTTTCCTGAGCGGGCATATTGCCGTGCGACGGCACATGCTGGTGCGTTCCCGCAGACCCTGCGACCTGCGCGCCGGCAACCGCGGTGTCCGGAGAACCGTGCAGACACGGCAGCTGCTGCCCCACGATGGACATCGAGAGCAATACGCCCAGCGCAGCCGCAATGCGGCGACGCCACGCCAGAGAGAGATACGCGATCAGCACGAGGGAAAACTACAGTCGCTGCAACGGATGACACAATGTCATCAGCTGCGCATCCAGTGGCACGTATAGCCGCCGGGATTCTTCTGCAGGTAATCCTGATGATACCCCTCGGCCGAGTACCAGGTGCTCGCGGGGGCGATTTCGGTGGTGACAGGCTTCTTCCACGTGCCCGATGCATCAACGCGTGCCTTGACCTCGGTGGCCGTGGCCTGCTGTGCGGGCGACGTGTAGAAAATGGCCGACCGGTACTGGGTGCCCGTGTCGTTGCCCTGCCGGTTGAGCGTGGTGGGGTCATGCAGCTTGAAGAACCAGTCTTCAAGAAGCGTCGCGTAGCTGAGCACGGCCGGGTCGAACGTGACCCTCACCGCCTCGGCGTGCCCGGACTTGCTATCGTGGGTATCGTGATAGGTGGGGTTCTCCAGCCAACCGCCGGTATATCCCACGTCGGTGTCGATCACGCCGGGCACGGCGCGCAGCAGCTCCTCTACGCCCCAGAAGCACCCGCCGGCGATGATGGCGACTTCCTCGGTGGGCGTACCTGCCGAGGCCCCTGAGGGATGGTTGGTTAATGCACTCATGTTGTTGGTCCTGCCGCGGGGGCGGCGTCGGAAAATTGGTCGCGTGCTGCTGCTATGTTTTGGACGACAACGGTGCCAACATCCCGCCATCCTGACGAATTCTATCCCGGAGACCCCGTGCGCAGTTCCCTTGTCGGTACCCGACTGGCCGTCAGAGCATCGCACGTCGTCATTGTTGCCGTCGCCCTCTCCATCGCAGCGCTCATGGTGCCCGCGGGTTCGGCGTCCGCGGGTTCGGCGTCCGCGCCATCGGCGTCCGTGCAGACCAGCATCGAGATCGGAAAAACCTCCACCGGCGACCCAGTGTTCCTGGAAACCAAGTCGGTCAAGCGCGCCAACGGCATCGTGACGGCAGCCGTGCGGGCCCGGTTCGCCAAGCCAACCAAGGCGTCGATGGGCGACCTGTATGCCTCACGCACCATCGCGATGTTCGACTGCGCCAAGCAACTCGTGGCCATCAAGGAGAACTGGTACTACCTCGATCAAGCCGGCAAGAAGATCGGGAACCACAAAGTGGTGGGAATTCCCGGCTATGGACCCGCATTCAAGGGTTCGGTGCCGGACGTGGCGCTGCGGCACCTGTGCGCGGCGAAGTAGCGGCCTTGACGGTCAGCACGCGGCCGACGTAGCCTCGGGGGTTCACGCGACGCATGGTGGTGCGGCGACGCCCACTGCCGGCGGGGACGGTGACCTCGACGTCCACCGGCGCGAGCGTGCGTAGCCCAACGTGCACCGGCATGTCGCTCTGCGAATTGTACCCGGAGCCCGCGTCCACCACACGCGTGGCCAGCAGTCGGCGCGTGCCAGCAGCATAGAGTCGCACCTCTGCACCGGCCAGCGTGGCCCGCCCCTGTGCGTCGAGCACACGAATGCGAAGCGATCGGCGGGCGACACCCGGCGGCAGATCGTTCTGCATCAACGCGTGTGTGGCGTCGGCCCGCGATCCCGCCAACGCGAGGTCAAGCGCGCCATCATTGTTCACGTCGGCCCACTGCACCCCGTGGCTCGACTGCAACGCGAGCAGGTTCGCTGGCGTCACATCGGTGAATGCATTGCCCGATTGGTGGAACAGGTAGTCGCGAAAACTCTCCGTGGCGGAGACGGTGCCATTCACGAACACGTCCAGATACCCGTCATGATCAATGTCGGCGAAGGCGCACGTATCGTAGCGCCCATCAATCGCAATGCCCCACGCCGCGCTCACGTCGTCGAACCCATCGCGACCACGGCCCAGAAAGAGACCGTTGGGGCCATAGTTGGCCGAAAACAGGTCGAGGGTGCCGTCGTTGTTCACGTCGGCCACGCACGGGCGAACGGATCCGTTGGTCGCCAGCCGCGGCGCACGACCAGCCCACGCCAATCCCACGGAATCCGCAATATCCACGAACCGCCCGCCATCGTTGCGGAAGAAACCGTTCGCGTCGCCGTCCTGATTGGCCACGTACACGTCGAAGTCGCCGTCCTGCTGATAGTCGAACCAGACCGCGCCCACACTCTTGCGTGCGTCGGCGAGTCCGACCTCGACCGCTACATCCACGAAGTGGCCTGCATAGTTGCGAAACAGCGCGTTGGCGCGATCGCGAAACGCCACGAACAGATCGAGATCTCCATCCGCGTCGAAGTCAATGAACACCGGCTGTCGCACCGCACCGGTCTCCACCAGCAATCTCGACGCCGACGTGACATCGGTAAAGTGACCGCCGTCGTTGCGATACAGCCGGATCACCGGCCCAGCACCTGGCGTGAAGCCCACCAACAGGTCGGGATCACCGTCAGCATCGACATCCGCCCACGCAGCGGCGCGTGTGGCGCGCGCATCCGCGACGCCGGCCGTACCTGCGATATCAGTGAACTGTCCGCCACGGTTCTCGTACAAGCGGTTGGGCGCGCCGTTGAAGCCCACGAACAGATCCAGATCGCCATCGTTATCAATGTCGGCGAAGGCGTTGGACAGGGTTCCGCCAACGCCGAACATGGCCGGCTGCAGCGGCGTGAACGTTGCCGCCCACGGCGTCGGAGCGGCACCTCGGCCCGAGCCCCCGGTGCGTTGTCCGTGGAGCGGGAGCGCCCAGGCGAGCAGCGCGATCGTTGGCAGCACGATCGTTGGCGACACGATCATTCGCAGCGCAGCGCGCCCTGTCGTACGAGCGCCGTGCGGTGTGTTCCGTGGGAAGCGTGGCATCGAGTGTCCGGTGAAGTGCACAGCACGCGGCGATCCGCAAATATACGGTCGGACGACTCAGCGACACCGCGCCTCGCCCATCTGGCCACATCGCCCAACGGCGCGTAGCATCGAGCGTGCCCGAACTCCCCGACATCACCGCCTATTAGGAGGCCATCACTCGGCGCACGGCCGGGCGCGTCTTGCAGCGCGTGCTCGTGTCCAATCCGTTCGTGTTGCGCTCGGTGCAACCACCCCTCAGCGCGTTCACCGGCGCGGTGGTGCGCGGCGTGGAGCGGTTGGGTAAACGTCTGGTGCTCGCGTTCGAAGGCGGCTCAAGCGTTCCGCAGGAACAGTTCCTCGTGATCCACTTGATGATCGCTGGACGGCTCAAGTGGCTGCCAGTGGGCAAGAAGCCACCCGGACGCATCAGCCTGGCGCAGTTTGAGTTCGACGCGGGCACCATCGTACTCACGGAAGCCGGCACCACGCGTCGCGCCTCGCTCACCGCGATTGCGAGTCGCGCGGAATTGCAGGCACTCGACCGTGGCGGCCTCGATGTCTTTGCGTCGAGCGACGCCGCGCTCGCCGAGCGGTTGCGCAGCGAGAATCACACGCTCAAACGCGCGCTCACCGATCCACGCCTGCTCGATGGCATCGGCAACGCCTACTCGGACGAAATCCTGCACGCCGCGCGTCTCTCGCCGCTGCTGCTGACCGCCAAAATCGACGACGAAGCCGTCGCGCGGCTGATCGGCGCAATCCGCACCACGCTCACCGCGTGGACGGAAAAACTACGGTCCGAAGTCGGCGACGGCTGGCCGGAGAAGGTGACGGCGTTTCGGCCGGACATGGCCGTGCACGGTCGTTTCGGATTGGCCTGCCCGGTGTGTGCGAGTCCGGTGCAGCGTATTCGCTACGCCGACAACGAAACCAACTACTGCGCCCGCTGTCAGACCGACGGACGGCTGCTGGCCGATCGCGCGCTGTCTCGATTGCTCAAGACCGACTGGCCGCGCTCACTCGACGAGCTGTAGCGCGCGCGCCGTCAGCGAATCTCGAGTGCTGCTTGCACGGCCGTCAGCTCAGCGCCACCGAAGTCCACGACTGCCCAGAGCATGTACGGACCGCGGCGGAGCTTGGGCATGGCCGCACGCATCCGACGGCTGGCGCCCGAGAGCACGGTGGTGCCTTCGAGCGGGATGACCATCACCAGCGAGTCGCCTGGCGCGCGCACCTGCACTTCCCCGATAATCTCCACGCGACGATTGCCCGTGTTCGCGAATACCACCTCCAGCGAATCACCCTTCACGACCATGTCCCGAAGTTCACCGTCCGCCGTACTCTCGGTTGGGGTGACGTAGACCGACACGGCGGCGGAGACCACCGTGGGCGCCTCCTCGGGTGTCACCACGGCGGCGGTCCAGCACTCCGCGGGGAACTGTGCTCCACCGGACACCGTCACGCGCACCGTCTGCGCGGCCCCGGGTTCCAGTCGGAGGTTCCGCGGCGACACCACCACGCGCTCGCCACAGGCGCCCGCCACTTTGCCCGCTTGGCGCCAGCGACTGACGCCCCGCGCGTCCACCTCCCAATCCTCCAGCTGCACGGTAGCCTGAACAGCCGCCCCCCCGCTGTTCCGCACCACGAACTCGGCGACGCGATCGATGGCCTGGGAAGGGTTGAGCAGCACTTCGCTGCGACTGGTGACCAACTGCGCATGGGCGACGCCGGCCGGAAGTGCGAGAGCGACGAGACCAGCGACGACGGCGGCAATCAAGGCCGCGGAGACGGATGGGTATGGGCGCATGCCATCACTCCATGGAACTCTGGTGCCACGAGCGCCGGACGCGCTCGCGTGCACGACTATTTCACCAGCGGCCCGCAGACGCGTACTTTCCTGTCACCTGCTGGGTCGAAGTGTCACAGCGCGTTCGGTACAGCCCGCTTGTTACTTCGGCCCCACTGCGGGATCATGCAACAGTGAGGCGCCGACGCGACAACGTGGGCGCCTCACATGGTGCGCAAAGAGACCGCAAGTGCCGCGCCGCTTGTCACCCATTCTCCCGCATCGCCTGAGATGACCAATACCGACGGTGCGGTTCCAGATGCGCTCCGGCTCCGGCTCGCCGATCGCTACACGATCAGCCGGTTGCTTGGGCGAGGTGGCATGGGTGCGGTGTATCTCGCCCGCGACCTGCAACTGGATCGCCCGGTGGCGATCAAGGTGCTGCCCGCCGAGTTCGTTGCGCAGAGCGACTTGCGCGAGCGCTTTCTGCGCGAAACGCGCACCGCCGCCGGATTCTCGCATCCGAACATCATTCCCGTCTTCGCTGTGGAGGATCGCGGCGACGTGCTGGCCATGGCCATGGGCTATGTGGAGGGCGAGAGCGTGGCCGAACGGGTGACGCGCGCCGGTCCCTTTTCCGTCAAAGAGACCGTGCGGCTCCTGCAGGATATCGGGTACGCGCTGGCCTATGCTCACGGCCGTAGCGTGGTGCATCGTGACATCAAGCCCGACAACATCATGATCGAACGCGCGACCGGCCGCGCGCTGCTCATGGACTTCGGCATCTCCCGTGTCATTGCCACTCCGGAGCTGTCCGCTGGTCTGGCACCGGGGCTGACGCGCGTGGGAGAGGTGGTCGGCACACCGGAGTTCATGAGCCCGGAGCAGGCGTCGGGCGATCATGTGGATGGGCGCAGCGATCTCTACTCGCTGGGCCTGGTGTGTTGGTTTGCCGTCACGGGCACGCTTGCCATCAGCGGTGAGACCACGCAGAAGGTGCTGGTGAAGCAGCTCACCGAGCGCATTCCGTCCATCAGTGATGTGCGTCCGGAATTGCCCGCTTCGCTGGCTGTCGCCATGGACCGCTTGCTACACAAGGACCCCGCCGACCGCTTCGCCACGGCCGAAGCCTTGGTCGAGGCCATCGACGCGGCGCAGCTCAAGGCGCCCGACGTGCCGCTGGCGGTGCGTCTGTTCGAGCAGACGGGCAAGAGCTACGTCAGCAATGCGTTCCTGATTGTCGTGGTAATGGTCCTGTACGTCGTCCGGTCTCAGCCGGAGGCGGATCTCGATCGACTCACGTCGTACAGCGTCGCGTTCGCGCTCGAGTTCGTCCTGTTGATGACGGTGGCGCGGCAAGCGCGCACGCTGCGCAGCCTTGGGTTTGATCACGCCGCCGTGCGAGCGGGAAACCGTGCCATTCTCGAGGAAGGCGATGACGCGCGGGCACAGGGCCTCGCAGTGCCGGGCGTCGCGCGAAAGCGCCGGGTGCGCATGCTCGCCTGTATTCCGCTTGTGACGCTTGGCGTCTACAACATCGTGACGGCATGGAACAGTCGCGTCGAGTATGAGCCCGGCTATTTCCACATGAGCCGAGGCGCGGGCGCGATGGCCATCACCGGCATCTGCGCCATCGTGGTGGCGATGCTGCTGCTGGCCATCGATCCGTATCGACGTCCCTTCCTGCAGCGCATCGCGCACGCGTTCTGGGGTGGTCCGATTGGCGCGTGGCTGATGGGCTCGACGCGCACGCGGGCTGACGCGACGGGCGTAGCGCGGCCGCAGGTGCGGGTACCAGCGCCGGCACAAGTGAACATGCCAGTACCGCAGCGTGCGCCAGCGACGGTGGCCACGAGCGTGCCCGCCATGGTATCCGCAAGAGTGTCCTCGCATCCGGGCGAGGTCCAACGCGTCGCGTCAGACGCGACTCGGCCGCTCACCGGCGCCGCGGAGAGCGGCGTCACGATCGACACGCGTCTAAATCACATCGAAGCACGACTGACGGCGCTTGAGGGGCTGGTTGCGGACCCCGTCCGGACGGACGCAGCTTTGGGATGAAACTCTGGGCATGCAAATGGTGCGCCCGGTCTATGTGATGAACTACTCTGATGAACTACTCTACGGTCCGACTACGTATGCGACAGAATCGTCTTGCCGTCCTTTCTGTGAAACGCGTCTGTGCAATGTTTCTCCTCGCCGCCTGCGGAGAGTCCGCACCCTCCGCGCCGGCTGTTGCGCCGCCGCCACCAGAGACCGTCGCCGCCATCGAGATCGCGCGCCCGCCGGCCCGCATCGAAGTAGGGGACAGCGTGCAACTCACCGCCATCGTACGCTCCAGTCGCGGCCGCGAGCTCACGGATCGCGCGATCTCCTGGACGTCCTCGAATCCGGTCGTCGTCTCGATCTCATCCGCCGGACGGCTCGCCGCGCTCGCACCCGGTGGACCGATCGTGCTCCGGGCCGAGGTGAGTGGAATCTCGAACACGGTGGAGGTGACAATCGAGCGCGCCGCCGTGGCGACGGTGAGCGTCGCGCAGAGTGCGCCCGTCGTCATCGTGGGTACGCGCGTGTCCCTGACGGCTGTCCTGCGTGACAGTCGCGGTGCGGTGCTCGCCAATCGGTCCATCGCGTGGACCAGCGCGGATCCGTCCATCGTGAGCGTGTCGGATTCCGGAGTGCTCACGGGCGTGCGCCCGGGCGGCCCGGTAGTGGTGACCGCCGTGTCGGAAGGGAAACAGGCGGCGGCGAGTGTGACGGTGCGATTGGTGCCGGTCACCAGTGTGGTGCTGACCGGTGGGGCGCCCGACCTGAACGTGGGCGTGAGTGTGCCAGTCACCGCGACGCTCCGCGATTCTTCGGGCAACGTGTTGACGGGACGAACGGTGACGTGGTCCAGCGATTCGGTGCAAGTGGCCACGGTGGACGCGAACGGCGTCGTGACGACGACCCGATCAGGCACCACGCGCATTCGCGCGCGCGCGGACGGAGCCGAAGGCGTCCTTCCGCTCACCGTTCGCGGACTGATACATCGCTGGACGTTCGACGAGAACGGCGGGCCAGGCACCGTCTTCACCGACAACGTTCGTGGAGCGCGAGCCACCTTGGTACGCGTTGGTACCACCGATGACGCCAGTGCGATTGGCGGTATGGTCACGCTCAGCGGGGGTGCGCAGAACAGCGCCGACTACGTGGCGCTGCCTGCGCGCTTGCTGCGCGGGTTGGGCGATGCGACCATCGAAGTGTGGGGCACCGTGCACACGCTGCGCCAATGGAGCCGAGTGCTCGACGTTGGATCGGGGCCGAGCAACAATCTCTTCATGGCCTGGTCGCAGGGTACGGCACCGAGTACCGACCGCGTAGGCTTCTCGGTCGGCGGTGTGGAGACACGCGTCGACAATTCGCTCGCGCCGTTCGACTTGAATGTGCAACATCATCTCGTGCTCTCCATCGACGAAGGCGGCGGTGCGGGCGGCCGCACGCGCGTTGCCACCTTCCTGGACGGGTCTCCCCGCGGATCATTCGAGACAACGTACCGACTGCGCGATCTCATCGACGACAATTTCTGGTTGGGCCGCTCGCAGTATCCGGATGAAACGGCGAACGCGAGCTACGACGAAGTGCGGATTCATGATCGCGTGTACTCCGCGCCCGAGGTGCGCGCGCTGTTTTCCCAGGGACCCGCCCGCAGCTCTCCCATTATCTCTCTCACCATCGCGGGCCCGGTGGGTTTGCGCGATACGGTGCGCGGCGTCGACACGCGCGTTCCCATGCGCGCACTCGGGCGCGATGCGCAGGGCCGGCAGTTCAACGTGTCCGGTATCCGTTGGCAGTCCAGCAACCCCACTGTGGCCACGATTGACAGCACTGGGCTCATGCACGCCGTTGCTGCGGGTCGCGTCGAGATCACCGCCACCGCCGCCGCCGGTACGGCGCGCTGGACCGCCGAGGTAGTGCGCATGCGGCGCGTCGCCATCGACCCGTTTCTGGCCACGCCGGCCGCGGGTGCGATGTGGGAGATACCTGTTGTGCTCGTGGAATACCTGCCGACCGCAGACGGCGTGAATATCGACGTGCTCAAAAGTCCCGATTTCTATGGGCCCGGGGCGATATCGCTGGACTCTGTCGAGAAGCGCATTCTCACCTTTGCGCGGCGGCGCAAGATGATGGTGGAACAAGGAAGCCGATTCCGCGGCTACCGCGATTCCACCGCGCTCCCCAGTCTCGGCTATCGTGTAATTGAGCACATCATTGCGTACGAAATCACACCCGCATCAGCCAAGCGGGACAGCCGCATTCCCGGGAGCCCGGCGTACATCGACTACCGCCGAGCGTTGGAGGGGTTACAGCTATTGCCGCTCATGACCAGCCGCAAAGTTCGCGAAGTCTGGCTAGCCGAAAGCGGATTTGACGGGAACTATCCTTCATACAACCCTGCAGTGCAGCGCACCGAGCATATGCGCGGTGGATGGGAATCGAACATGTCCAGTCCCACCACCGGAGACGTCTCCAACAGCGATCGCGATCCCACCGACCTGCCAGTTCTTCCGCATACGTACATCGTCTACGGCATCAACTGGCGCCGAACGCAGTCCGAGGCGGTGCACAACGTCGGGCACCAGCTCGAAGCCATGATGTCGTTCGTGGCCAACCGGCAAGACGGCAACGACCGCCTGTTCTGGCGCGATTTCGTCGGACAGGACGCGTCACGACAGTTCATCACCGGCCGCGCCGGCTGGACGCACATGCCACCCAACACCACGGGCAACTACGACTATTTCAATACCACGCTCGTACCAGCAGACATCGAAGATTGGCGCCCCGACAACAGCGGGCAGAAGCGCAGTGTCAACGTGGACACATGGGGCAAGCTCGTGTATCCGTGGCCCGGCGAACAGCAGTTCGATCAGCGCATTGATGGGCAGTGGTACGTGTACTGGATGCAGAATTTCCCGGGGCGCGGCAATCGCATTCCCTACAACACGCGATGGATGACCAACTGGTGGTCGTTCGTGGGCGACTGGGATGCCGCAATCACCTCTTCGCTTGGGCTGCATGCGCCAGCGCCAGCAATCACCGCGGGCATGGGCGAGCAATACGCATTCCCGGCGGACCGTTTTGTCTTGCGGACCCTTGAGCATGAACCCAAGCGGGCGCCGCTCATCAAACGTTAGCTACGGTTGGCGCCGCGCATGAACAACAAAGCCTGAGCGCTCCTGGCGAAAGCACTCGCGACGTCGTCAATTCCTCGGCATGACCTTGGATCGAGATTGGCAGCTTCGGTTGGCCGCGATGAAGCAGATGGAAACGCTCCGTGAAACTGGCGGTGGACTCGTCACTGCAGCAGCGCTCGAACCGGGCTTCGAATTCGAAGGCGAGCGGATCGCCCTGTGGTCAAGCCGCAAAGGCATCTGGCGCCCTCGACAACTTGGCAAGGACGGCCCGGCGCTCACCATCTTCACCGCGCCGCGGATAAGCGGGCGAGTACCGGCCTACGATGACGAGGTGGCCCACGATGATCGAGGGTGGTTCGGATACAAGTACGAGGGGACGGACCCGAACTTGTGGACGAATGTCGCACTGCGTCGGGCGATGGAGCTGCAGCGACCGCTCATCTATCTATATGGCGTAACGAAGGGCGTCTACGAGCCAATCTTCCCGGTCTTTGTCACCGACGATGCTCCTGACACGCTGACGTTCTCGCTGCAGGCTGATCTCCCGGTAACGGCCGCCTCACCGCTCGATTTGAACCTGTACGCCGCAGCACCACGTCGCGAATACCAAACCGTCGCGGTGAAGCGACGGATTCATCAGCACCGATTCCGCGAACTCGTGCTCGGCGCATACCGCCGGCAGTGCGCTATGTGTCACCTGCGGCACGTGCGACTTCTCGACGCGGCACACATCATTCCCGATCACGACGACCGCGGTCTGCCGGAGGTGTCGAATGGATTGGCGCTGTGCAAGATCCACCACTCCGCGTACGACGTGAACATTCTCGGCATCTCACCAGACCTCTTGGTCCACGTGCGAGAGGACATTTTACGTGAGGTGGACGGACCGATGCTAGAGTTCGGCCTCAAAGGTATGGCCGGTCAGCGAATTCTCGTGCCTCGGCGTGAGGGTTTACAGCCCAATCCAGCCTATCTCGACGAGAGATTCCAGCGCTTCCGCGCCGCGTAGCGAGCAGGATGTTCGGCGTGGCTTCCGGGGAATTTCGCGGGGATTTCTGATCGGGACCACCGATTAGCATCACAGATCGATGCACACCGCGTCATACTCACGGAGTTCCCGGGTGAGCACGACGCATCGCCGGCCGTTCGTTTCGCGTGGCGCCCGCTCGAACCTGAACCTGTACGGGCATCCAACGCTACCTGAACGTGACGAGGAATGCGTCGACCAGCGCGTCATCGCGCACGCCCCGACGCCCTACCGCTTCGGCGGCCCCGCCGGATGCGCCCGTTCATACTGCACCGGCCACGACACCGCTGCACCGAGCGTGTGCGCGGCCAGCAGCGGCCAGTGCGGCTGACGCAGCAGTTCGCGCGCCAACAGCACCACATCTGCGTCACCGTTGGCGATAATCGCCTCCGCCTGCGACGCATCCGTAATCATGCCCACCGCCGCGGTGGGCATCGATGCACCCTCCCGCACCTGCCGGGCGAACGGCACCTGATAACCGGGCCCCAACGCGATGCGTGCACCATGCACATTCCCACCCGTTGACACATCAATGAGGTCCACACCAACACGCTTGAGCCACTGAGCCAGCTGCACCGATTCCTCGACAGTCCAACCGCCCTCGGTCCAGTCCGTCGCCGAAATGCGCACGAACAACGCCAGCTCGTCGGGCATCACGACGCGAACGGCGGCCGCCACCTCAAGGCACAGGCGCGCGCGATTCTCCAGCGAACCGCCGTACGCGTCTTCACGATGGTTGGAGAGCGGAGACAGGAACTCGTGCAGCAAGTAGCCATGGGCCGCGTGCAGTTCGATCACGCGAAAACCGGCGGTGACCGCGCGCGCGGCCGCATTGGCGAACGCTGTGACCACAGCGGCGATTCCGTCTGCTGACAATGCGTTGGGATGCGGATACTGATCGGAAAATGCGACCGCGCTTGGGGCCATCACATTCACCCAGCCACCCTCCGGCGGGAGCACGGTGCCGCCACCGTCCCACGGTCGACGCGTGCTCGCCTTCCGGCCAGCATGCGCCAACTGAATGCCCGCAACGGCATTTTGCGCCTCGATAAACCGAGTGATCCGGCGCAGCATGTCGATATGCGCATCATCCCAGATGCCCAGATCCTGCGGACTGATGCGCCCCTCCGGCACCACCGCCGCGGCCTCCGTACACACCAGCCCTGCGCCGCCGGTGGCGAATCCGCCCAGATGCACGAGATGCCAATCATCCGCGAAGCCGCTGGTGCTGGAGTACTGACACATCGGCGACACACCAATGCGATTGCGCAGCGTGACGCCGCGCAGGGACAACGGCGAGAACAACTTCGACACGAGCGCGAGACTCCACCAGAGGAAATGAGCGACACCACCATCTACGCAACCAACTATCGCGGAACCTCAGCCCCAGAGCGCCGCACTCGGCGGCTGCATCACGCCATCCACGCACGGCATGGCGTGCTCGCGATCCCGCGTCTGCAACAACGGACCATCCAGATCCACATAGCCGCACCGCTGTCCCACCAGGAAAGCCGGCGCCATGCCGAGCGACGTGCCACACATGTTGCCCACCATTAGCTGCATACCAAGCGCAAGCGCAGCGTCCGACATGGCCAGTGCTTCAGTGAGCCCGCCGCACTTGTCCAACTTGATGTTGATGTACTGGTAGTGCGCAGCCAACGCACCCAGCGACGCACGATCGGTGCACGACTCATCGGCGGCCAACGGGAGTGGAGCGCGCAGTCCGGCCAATTGCGCATCCTCGCCCCGTTTCACCGGCTGCTCCACCATCTCCACTCCCAGCGACACCAACCGCGGCAGCACGCGCTCCAGCAGCTCGCGATTCCACGACTGATTGGCGTCCACGGCTATGCGTGCGTGCGGATGCTCCTCACGAACCCAACGCACCACATCCACATGACGCTCGCCGTCGCACTTGAGCTTAAGCAGCGGATACTGCCGCGCGGCGCGCGCCTTGCGCCGAGTGTCGGCTTCACTTCCCAGCCCCAGCGTGAAGACCGTGGTAAGAGGGCGTAACGGCGGTAGTTCGGCCGCCTGCCACACCGGAACGCCTGACTGCTTCGCCTGCAAGTCCCACAGCGCACAATCCAGCGCGTTCCGCGCGCCACCACCTGGCAGCAGCGTCTGCAGGAGCGACAGCGTTTCCGGCCGCACCAGGTCATCGGGCATTGCAGCACGCAGGGCGGGCAGCACCGACTCGATCTGTTGCACCAGCATGGCCGGTGTTTCGCCGTCGTAGTCAACCCCGGCGGCTTCAGCGCGGCCCCGTCGTCCCACTGCATCGGTGAGCGTGACTACAATCACCGGCAACGCCGTCATCACACCACGCGCAATCTCGAACGCTTCGATCAGTTCCCACCGCTCAATGACCATCGACGACGCAATCATGGCGCCAGCAATCGCTGT
>JANNEV010000502.1:0-4319 GCA_031379145.1 Gemmatimonadaceae bacterium | reverse complement strand
CCCGGATGGTGTGCGCCGTCTTGCCCACATGCAGCTTCACGTAGTTCCGGTCAGCCTCGATCCAGTCGATTTCCGTGGTCTTCACGAAGAACATCCGCCCCTCGGCCTTTACCAGAATTCGACTGGCGTAGTTGCCATTTGCGTGGCTGGCTCCATTGGTGGGAGTGTCGACCCGAGGTTCGGGACTTGCCGTGCCGTTGGCGAGACGTCTCACCGTGTCGAGCAGCTCACCCAGACGTTCCGCCGCCACGGATTGCGCGCGCTGCTTGCGGGCGCGATCGAAGGCCGCCTTGAATCGGTCCTCATCGAGCGGCTTCAGCACGTAATCGACTGCATGCACGTCAAAGGCACGCTGCGCATGTTCGTCGTACGCCGTGATGAAGAGCACCATGGGCGTGTCACCGCCCTCGAGCTCGCGCAGCACGCCAAACCCATCCAGCCCTGGCATCTGCACGTCGAGGCAGACTAGATCGGGGTGCAGTTCTCGGATGAGCCGCACGGCCTCATCTCCGCTCTCAGCCTCGGCAACGATTTCGACATCCGCCTCACTCTGCAACAGGCGACGCACGCGCTGCCGTGCCAACGTCTCGTCATCTACAATAAGTACGCGCATGACTGAACTCTCCGCCTCCGTTGCGGTTTGTCTGCAACGCGACCAGCCTGTGCCGGGAGGAGCGACACATCGTTTGGCGTACAGACACGGAACGACTCCGAATACGTCGATACCGCTGGCGACGTTTTTCCGTCACTGCGCTATCGTACGGGCGCGCAGCACCTTTTGTTCGGGCTGTGGAGCAGCCGGTGTGCATTTCACAGATGAGACGTCCGATATGGGATCAAAGGTTGCTCCGTTCCAGCCGCTGACTATCGCCGACCAAGGCATGCGGTTCAAACGCCTCACCCGCGTGCTCTTCGCGACTGTCTGGCTGATACCCGGCGTTCTTGCCGCACTGCAGTTGACCTTTTTCGGTGACGCCTCCGGAACGCACTACGGGCTCGGTCACGCTTTGGTTTGGCAGGGTTCAGCTTGGCTGATCTGGAGCGTGTGGTCCCAAGTCATTCTGACCTTGGTGGACCGTGTAAAACTCGGGACCGGCCGATTGGCCTCGTGGGTCGCGATTCACGTGGCCGCGACGTTCCTCATTTGCGCCGTGAACGTCATGGCCATCGCGTGGCTCGACCATCGCTTTTTCCATACCGGCCAAGTGCAGACCTACGGCTACACCCTGCGGTCGGTGATGGTCAATCACTTTGACTTCCAGGTCGTGCTCTACTGGGCGGTTCTCGGTGCCGCGTACATGGTCGAGTTCGTCCGCCGCTACCGCGAGCGCGATCGCGCGGCGGTTGAGCTGGAGCAGAAGTTGGCCATGACGCAGCTGGATGCGTTGCGCATGCAGCTAAATCCGCACTTCCTCTTCAACGCGCTCAACTCGGTGGCGGAGTTGATGGAAATGGACGTGAAGCAGGCGCAGAAGACGCTCACCCGGGTGAGTGACCTCCTGCGCCTTTCATTGCGGAGCGCGGGATCGAGCACGATTCCGCTCTGGCAGGAGATCGAACTGGTGGAGCTCTATCTGCAGATCGCACGCGTGCGCTACGGCCAGGGACTGGAAGTCGACATCGAAGTGGACTCATCGGCGGTCGACTTGCCAGTACCGAGCTTCCTGCTTCAGCCGCTGGTCGAGAACGCGCTCAAACACGGGCTCGCTCCCGGGCACCAGGGGCAGTGCATTCACGTGACCGCCCGGCGGCTCGGCGATTCGCTTGAGCTCGTGGTCGACGACAATGGCAAAGGGCTGGACGGACTCATCACCACCAGCGGCCGGTTCATGGCGGCACGCCCTTCCGTGGATGGCCTGGGGATCGGTCTCACCAATACGCGATCACGTCTCACCATGCTGTATGGCGATCGGTACGCTTTCCGTATGAGCAATCAGAACAATGGGGGATGCCGGGTGGAAATCCGACTCCCGCTGGACTGACGGTCCGCCGGGAGGTGAACCCGCGTTCAGGCGTTACTCTCGACCAGCCTCTCCGCGGCGAGCGGCGTGCGGACCTGCACCATCGATGAGACGGGCCATTACAGTGTATCTTGAGGTACAGCGAACGCTCGACCGAAACTGCGAACGCCTGTTCCGCCCCTTCGCATCGATCACTTCGAGGCCTCTCGTGCTACTGAAACGCCTGCGCTTCCCGCTCCGCAATCGTGGCAATAGTACTCGGCGCACCGGAACCCTGGCCACCATCGTCGCCGCCGTGGTGGCGTTGACTCCGGGGAACCTGATGGCGTGGGGTGATGCAGGGCACCGCATGATTGGCCTGGCAGCCGCGCAGAAGTTACCAGCGGAGATGCCCTCGTTCTTCAGGAACGCCGCCCAGCAGCTCTCGTATCTCAATCCCGAGCCGGACCGTTGGAAGGACCGCGCCGAACGCGCCCTCGATCCCGCGCTCGAAGGCGGCTCCTCGCCGGAGCACTACATCGACATGGATCTGATCAGCCCGGCGGCGCTGGCGTCGGCGCTCGGCGCGCCCAACAGATTGGCCTTTGCCGATTCGCTACGCGCGTCGGGCACCGCGGCTGGCACGATGGGTTTGCTGCCGTTCACGATTCTCGAACTGGCGCAACGACTCCGCGGCGACTTCCGGCAGTGGCGCATCGCGCCGGACTCCACGGTGCGATCGTGGATCGAACAGCGAATCATCGACGACGCCGGGATTCTCGGGCATTACATCGCCGACGGCAGCAACCCGCACCACAACACCAAGCACCACAACGGCTGGGTGGGAGACAATCCGCGCGGCTACACCACGGACAATCGCTTTCACTACCGTTTCGAGAGCGCGTTTGTGCAGGGTCAGATCAAACTGCCGGATATTCTGGCGGACATGCAGGGGAATGCGCGCGTGTTTCCGAACCTGCGAGCGGCTATCATCGCGTACTTGAATACCAGCTTTTCCCAACTCGATCGGCTGTATGAGATTGACAAGGCGACGCCGTTTCAGGCGGAGACGAGCACCGCAGAACAGAAGGCGTTCGCGTCGGCTCGCCTGGCGGCAGGAGCCGAGATGCTGCGCGATGTCTGGTGGACGGCGTGGGTGACGAGCGGGCAGCCCGTTCCGATGCCTCCCAGGAACTAGCGGCGCGAGAACCGCGAGGAGATCGCGCGGGCGGTGATGACTACCGGCTGTGGGTATGCATCAGCGAGAGCAACTCATCGTACATGGCTTCGGCCTCCGCTTCACTGGAGCGAATCGCCGCCGACGCGCAGTGCTTCAGGTGGTTACGCATGAGCTCGCGCGCGACCGCGCGCAGCGCCTCGTGCACCGAAGAAACCTGCGTCAAAATTTCGGCGCAGTAGCGATCGTCCTCGACCATTTTCTGGATGCCGCGCACTTGCCCCTCGATACGGCGAAGTCGCTTGAGATTGCGCGATTTGATCTCCGCGTCGACCTTATGTGCGTGGTGCACCGAAGGCGGTGTGTTTTCGGCTGGGTCCACGGTGGTCACGGGCGACGGGTTAGTTCGAGGCGGTCACCAGGTAGCCCTCGTCGAGCACGGCCTGCGTGACCTGCTCGGCTCGCACGAGCGCTTCGTCGAATCGAACGGTGGCCGTTCCAATGGCCACCGACTCCACGGCCACACCGTCCACGGCATTCAGCGCTGCCTGCACCGCCTTCACGCAGTGGCCACACGTCATTCCACTGATGTTCATCGTCAACGTCCGCATACCCACGCCTCCTCGCTCAGGTGAATGCGTGAATAGTAAATACCCCCTCCCCCTATTTCAACTCGATGGTTCGCCATGACTGAGAGCACGGTTTCCCGGTCTCTGCTGATCCCCGCGCTTGTCCTCGCAGCGGGGGTGGCCGCGGCCGGTCTTCTCGCCGGCGACGGGGTTGCAAAGGCACGAACCTCCGACCGGTCGGTGTCGGTGAAGGGCGTGGCCGAGCGAGAAGCGAAGGCGGATCTGGCGATCTGGCCGCTGCGACTGGTGGCCACGGATGACGATCTGACGCGGGCCAGCGGCGCGCTCGAACGGAGCGTGGTGGCCGTGCGAGCGTTCTTGAAGGAGCAGGGGCTGGAAGGCAACGGCACCGAGGTGTCGGTGCAGGAGTTCTCGGTGCAGGACCAGCGCACCATGGGAAGCTATCAGGCCGGCAGTCGGTACATCATTCGGCAGACACTGGTGGTGCGCTCAACCAACGTGGACCTAGTGCAATCGGCGAGTCAACGCGTGCCGGATCTTGTACGGAATGGCGTGGTGTTGTCATCCGGACAGGAGTACGGCGGTGGCGGTCCTACGTTCGTGTTCACTGGC
>JANNEV010000489.1:0-1968 GCA_031379145.1 Gemmatimonadaceae bacterium | reverse complement strand
ATGCAGGAGATTCCCATCATCATGTACGGCTCGGACTACTGGAACCGCATCATCGACTTCCAAGCCCTCGCCGACGAAGGCGTGATCGCCGACGAGCAACTGGGCCTGATTCACTACGCCGACTCCCCCGAGGCAGCGTGGAAGATTGTCGTCGATTTTCATCGGCTTGGACCGTAATTTACTTGCTCCCCTCTCCCCGGTACTCCGGGGAGAGGGGCTGGGGGTGAGGTGTTACGCTGCAGCCTATCAAAACTCTCAACCCTCATCCCCAGCCCTTCTCTCTCCGGTATATGGGAGCAAGTCGAGGATAACTCGCTTTAGGCCTTAAAGGCCGCGCCGCGATAATCCAGGAAAAATTTCCGGGAACGCGGCTGCCGCAGCGCGGCCTTACAGGCCTCGACTCTACCGGGCTTCACGCCTTGCTTTCACGCCGCATATTGCCAGAATTACACTTCCGTCAACCTATCTCGGGGCCCTCGCCCTCCAAAAACCTTCCCCCTCGCGAGCGTTCTCGATGAAACGCCCCAGCCTCAGCCTTCTTCGTCGCGCCCTGATCACCCTCGCGGCTTTCGCGATTATCGCGCCGGCCATGTTCTCCGACGCGCCGCTGGTGGCCCAGGAGGAAGCCGTCGAAGAACAGGCAGCGGAAGAAACGGCCGTCGCGAGCGAGGACCTGTTCAAAGTCCCCGAGGGCGACGCCAACACTCTCCAGGCTTACGTCAAAAAGCTCGCCGACACGTCCCCTCCCGAAAACGAGACGGACGATCAGAAGTTCGAGTTCAGCGTCAAGGCGCTCAACGCCTTGGTCACCGCCACCGACCGTCTGCTGGCCGCCAAGCCGAATGAAACGCAGACTATGGATGGCCACAACTTTCGCATTCAAGCGCTACAGGCCCTGCTCGCAATGGACCAGGCAGATGTCCGCGAGAAACTCGATAAAGCCATGAAGGCGGCTCGCGCGGACAAAAACGAAGACGTAGTTAGCATTGGCTGGCAGTCGTTCATCATCGACCGCACTGGCCGTTGGACGGAGCTAGATCCCAACGATAAACAGGCCTTCCAGGATGAGATTATTGCCAAACTCAAAGCCGGCGATCCCCAGATCATGGACGCCTCCATTGTACAGTTCGCCGCGATGCGGCTCGACGGAATCGACGACGAGTTCTTGATTAAGCTCCTTAAGGACGCCGAACCGCTGCTAGCCAAAAGCGAAGACAAGGATATGCAGGCCGCGCTCGCCGAGGCCAATCTTGATGGCATGCTCCGCCGCCTCCAACTGCCCGGCAATGAAATCGAGATCAGCGGCGAACTGCTCTCCGGCGGCGAAGTCGATTGGAAATCGTACCGCGGCAAGGTCGTGCTCGTCGACTTCTGGGCCACCTGGTGCGGCCCCTGCCGCCAAGAGGTGCCGAACATTCTCGCCATGTACGAGGCCTACCACGACAAGGGCTTCGACGTGCTGGGCGTGTCGCTGGACGAGACGCCCGAGGCCGCCAAAAAGTACAAGGCGGAAATGAAGCTGCCGTGGGACTCGCTCTTCCCGACGAGCGAAGACGAGCGCGGGTGGAGCAATCCGCTGGCCCGCCACTACGGCATCGGCGGCATCCCCACGGCGATTCTCGTCGACAAGGACGGCAAAGTCGTGAACATGAACGCCCGCGACCGGGTGCTGCGAGAAGAACTGCAACGGCTGCTGGGCGACCCTGTTGAAAAGCCCGCCGTTGAGAAGGCGGAAGCCGAAACCGAAACCAAAAAAGCGGTCGAAGCAAGCTGAGGCCGCAACGCCTTCGCCTAGAAAATGGCAGCGGTCATGCATTCGCCGCAGCGCGGTCGTTTTGGATTAGCCGCAACGCGGCGGCTCTACGCCAGCCCAGGCCGTTGGCCTCAATTTTACCCACATTTTTTTCAATTGGTCGTGAGTGCCAGCATCTTCCGAAGCGTGTTGCGGGTAAGGAGTAACGCACGATC
>JANNEV010000412.1:0-1953 GCA_031379145.1 Gemmatimonadaceae bacterium | reverse complement strand
CTGGTTCGCGCGCGGCTCGTTGTCTGGCGCGTCCCACGCGGCTGACACTGCATCCGCGACCGCCCGTGCGGCGTGAGCATTGCACCTGCGTGTCCTGGCTGTTCGCCAGGTCGCCCGATGAAATCGTCCTGTTGATCCTCTTCTGAAGTCTGACTGATGGCTCTCCCTCGCCTCCTCGACGCCGTCGAGGCGCTGCCCGCGTTCTCCCGGGTGTTGCGTGCGTTACCCGGCCCTGGCAAAAGCCTTCGCGTTGGCGGGCTTGCGGGCTCCAGCGACGCGGTGTTCATCGCCGCGCTGGCGCGGGCCCTGCCGCAGCGGTTGGTCGTCGTCATCACCGATCAACTGGCCGACGCCGAACGTTGGTTGGCCGATCTCGAGTCGCTCGCGGATGACCTGCCTGTCGCGCTCTATCCTCCGCGCGAAGGCTTCGGTGAGGTCGAGCCGCACGCCGAGGTCGCGGGCGAGCGCGTCGAAACGCTGGAGAAGCTGGGTCGCAGCGCGGTACGTCTGTTGCTCACCACCTCGCGCGCCGTGCTGGAGAAGACGCCGCTGCCTCGCGCGCTTGCCGGCGCACGCCTGGAGTTGCGCAAAGGGGATACACGGCGCCCGGAGGAGCTGTCGGCGCACCTCGAGGCAATTGGGTTCGAGCGCGTGGCGATGGTTGAGGATGTGGCGCAGTTCTCGGTACGTGGCGGCATCTTCGATATCTATTCGTTCGGCATGGCGGAGCCGGTTCGACTCGAGTTCTGGGGCGATGAGATCATCGAGCTGCGCCACTTCGACCTGAACTCGCAGCGCAGCTCGCGTGACGCCGAGCTGGCCCTGATCCTTCCGGTGGATGGCCGCCTTCGGGATGATGATGGTTCGGTCGAGCGCGTCTCGTTGCCCGAACTCTGGTCTCCTGATGCGTTGGTGGTGATGCCGTCGGGGACGCTGGTGTTGCCGGAGTTCGTGCGCACGTACGAGGAAGCCGCGCACCACACCGAAGTGGCGCGCCGTCGCGGCGAGGGAACCGTGTCTCGCGACACGTTGTTCGAACTGCCCCCCATCATGGCGTCGCGCATCGCGCGCTTCGGCACGATTCGGATCAATCCGCCGCCACAACGCGCGGCCAGCGCGTCCGTGGCCGACACCGCGCCGAGCGCACCGGAACCGGACGTGTCGTTCCCGCTCCGCGCACCGGAAACGATCTCGCGTGATCTGCGCGTGTTGCGGCGCCTGCAGCGTGATGGCCTGCACACCATCATCCTCTGTGACAACGCGGGTCAGGCGGAGCGTCTCGAAGAACTGCTTGGCGAAGACGGGCCCGTCCACGCCTCGCTGACCATCGGCGTGCTGGGCGGTGGCTTCGTCGTGCCCAACGTCGTGCGCGTGCTCACCGATCACGAAATTTTTCGTCGTGATCGTCGAATGCGCCGTACACGAAAGTACGGCACCGGTGCCGCACTCGACACGCTGGGCGCCCTCAAGCCGGGCGACTACGTCGTGCATCTGGAGCACGGCATCGGCATCTATCGAGGGATCGAGCGCATCTTCGTGCGTGAGAGCACCATCGAAGCCGCAGTCATTGAGTACGAAGGCGGCGATCGACTCAACGTGCCCCTGTATCGCATCGATCAGATCGAGCGCTATCGGAGCGCGAGCGATGTCTCTGCCGACGCGCCGGCGCCGCGCCTCCACAAGCTGGGGGGCAATCGCTGGAAGCAGCAGCGCGAGAAGACGCGCATGGCGATTCTGGAAATGACGCAGGAGCTGCTGGAGTTGTATGCGCGCCGCAAAGTCACCACTCGGCCGCCGCACGCGCTGGACGGCGCGTGGCAGCGACAGCTGGAGAGCTCGTTCCTCTTTGAGGATACGCCGGATCAGCGCAAAGCCACCGAGGACGTGAAGAAGGACCTCGAGGGTGAACGCCCCATGGACCGCCTGCTGGTCGGTGATGTCGGGTACGGCAAG
>JANNEV010000402.1:0-2035 GCA_031379145.1 Gemmatimonadaceae bacterium | reverse complement strand
CGCGTGATGCCGGTCGAACTCGGCCCGCTTCCGGGAGGAGTCGATCCCTTTGAACGGGCCAACCTCTGGCTGCTCTATACCGCGCTTGCACTCGGCGTGAGAAAAGTCCGGTTCATCACCTTGTGGAATGGCAGTGGCGGTGACGGCCTCGGCGGCACCTCCCACATGGTGAGCGAGGTCAAGCGGCTGACGGGACGCGTCGACTGGCTGGACACGCGGGAGTTGTTCAAGCCGGTGTTGGGGGGCGAGTGAACCCGCGACCGGGTTTATGCGACGCAGCCATCCGACTCGGCACTGGGCAACGGCACGATGCGCAGTTGCGTGGAGTCGAGGGTGTGGTAGCTGGTCATGCCGAGTGCGCGAAGAATCGTCGCTCGCGTGTGCGAGCGTCCGCAGCGTGCAAAACCATGCGGTACAGCACACATCGTGAGGCGAGCGCCACGCGGATGTCGCGTCGAAACGGCCTGGTGCGCAACGGAAACGTGACGGGCCGTGTCCGAGTCGGGCGTATGCTCCGCGCTCCTCGGTCCCCGCCGGCATCGCCCCCCACGCTGACGGCCGTGCACCCGGCGCTCACGGCGCCCGAGCGAGACGGAGCGCACGCCGCCACTCGTCACGCGGCGCTGGCGAGGTGGGCGATCGCGCCGTAGGCCCGACGAGTTGTCGACCGACCCCGATTGAAATTTTTCTCGCGCGGAAATGAACGCTGCAGACTCGATGCTCCGCGATTCAAGGGTATGTGTGCGGCTTTTGCGGACGCGTCGTCGGGAGGATTCCGCTTGTGCGAATGACGCGTCTGCATGACGCTCACCGCGACACGTCTTTCGATCAGCGGTTCGCCTCGGAGGTTCGCCAATGGAGATCACGACACTGCTCGATCCGTTTGCCGCCAGCCTCTACGTGACGGCATTCGTGGCGGGCACACTGACAACTGCCTTCCTCGCGTGGCGTGCCGCCACGCGCGCTGGCTTCGCTACCGAGGTGCGTGCGGCGCTGCTCGCCGCCACGGTGCTTGTCGGACTGGTTGGCGCTCGGCTGCTGCCATTCACACAGGGGCTACCGCACGACGGTGAAAAGACGGTACTGGGCGCGCTACTTGGCGGCGCACTTGGCGTGGCTGCGGTTGCGTGGTGGTTTCGCACCGGGCCACAACTGTTCGACACGTTCATCCCCGCCGCTCCCTTGGGCATGGCGATCGGGCGCGTCGGTTGCTGGTTGGTGGGATGCTGCGCCGGCACACCAACGTCGCTACCGTGGGGGACGACCTACGCCGCAGGGACTGCGCCATTCAACGCGCTCGTCGAGCGCGGCGTGCTGTCTTCACGCGCCGCATCAACAATGCCACTGCATCCGGTGCAATTGTACGAAGCGATGGCCGATCTCGTCATCGCCGCGATTGTGTGGCGTGCGCCGCTGCGCTCCGCCGGCGCGCGTCCGCTGGCGTTCGTTGCGACGTATGCGCTCGTGCGTGCCGCGCTCGAATCGCTGCGTGCTGAGCATGCAACGGCGACGGGTCTCGCGCCCGTGCAGTGGGCGCTGCTTGCCGTTGCGGCACTGCTGAGTGTGGTGGGCGTAGTACGCGAACGTGCCGCGCGCGGGTCGCACGCCCGCCGCCGTGCGCTGCGAGTCGCACGATACAGCACACCGGCGGCGGGGCACCGCGCGGAACTGCTGCTGGCGGCGATCCTGATCACCGCGTTGCTCGTCCAGCCGTGGGGTACGCTGCTGGAGCGCGCACTCGTACAATCGGCAGCGTTGCTGGCGATCGGCGTGATCGCGTGGCAACGGTTCGGGCGGACAGCGACCGTGACCGGCGCCAGTCTGAGTTTCGGTGCACTGCTGCAGTTGCCCACTGATTCCATCACCAAGGCAAACGTCGACAGCATCTACCCGCGTTCCTTCTTCCTGGTGGGGGGCACCGGTGCGATCGGGCGTCTTGTCTCGCACGACAAGGATTGCGACGGCAACAACATCACGTCGCAGCGTCATCTATTCCTGAGTTCAGCGATCAGCACAGCATGGCAACGGCAATGGA
>JANNEV010000381.1:0-10500 GCA_031379145.1 Gemmatimonadaceae bacterium | reverse complement strand
GGCTACCTGCGGTTGGGGCAGCCGGCCACCACGCTGTCAGGGGGTGAGGCGCAGCGCCTGAAAATCGCGCGCGAGCTGGCGCTCACCACCAAGGGGGCCACCCGCAAGCTGTACGTGCTCGACGAGCCCACCACCGGATTGCACCTTGAGGACATTCGTCGACTGGCCACGGTTTTCGAGCGGCTGCTCGACCAGGGTCACACGTTGCTATTGATCGAGCACAATCTCGACGTGATCAAGCTGGCCGACTGGATTGTGGACATGGGGCCGGATGGAGGCGACGGGGGCGGCCGAGTGGTGGCGATGGGCCGTCCGGAAGAGATCGTGCGGGTGGAGGCGTCGCATACGGGACGGTGGTTGCGGACGGTGCTTCCCGTTGGCGCTTGACTCGGCTGCGCCACCGGACGATACTCCTCCCTGCTGGACGTTGTATTCCCGGATAGCTCAGGTGGTAGAGCAGGTGACTGTTAATCACCCTGTCGTAGGTTCGAGTCCTACTCCGGGAGCCTACAGGACAACGAGTTACGAGAGCGGCCATCACATAAGTGGTGGCCGCTTTTGCGTTGTGATGCCCGGCAGGCGGTACTACTGGAGCGTGTGCGGGAGTTGACCGCACGCGGGAAACGCTCGCCACGAGCCTTCGAGCAGCAATGCGCCGTACAAGACATCGACGCATGAAAACCCAACCACCCCGGCTCTACTGAAACGGGGCAAGGTCAAGTTCACTGTCTCACTTTCTACTGTGTGCGTGACGGGGCAGCGTACGCTGCGCGGACGATGGGCTTGTTTCAAACTGAATTGCTAGAAATTGAACCCGAAATGCAATCCCGGCTGCCCGTAGAAGAATCGCGACCATCTATCGTCAACCTGCTTGAACGAATCAGGCATTCGTGATTGATAGGGACGATGCGTGATTGCGATTGACGGTTGAAAGAAGAACTTGTCCTTGAAAAGTTTGACGTGATACCCAACGGAATACGTGTTGAAGACTTGAAAGCCGTTGTCGATCTTCACACCGTTGTCGTTCACATAGGTCTGAAAGGCAGGCATCACGTCAACTTGAGCAAACAGACGCTCGCGAAAGAACCTTTGATAATTCAGTGAGATACCGTGTTCACGAATGAAACCCGGAAACCCTTCTCCTTCTGCTTCAAATTTCTTCCCGTAGGGAATGCCAATTGGCCAGGCATACTTCCAGGTTTTCAATTCAAGCGAAACCACATCCTTTCTTGTAATGCGATATCCCAAGTTCAGATACACCATTTCAGGCTTGTTGTTATCAGGTACAAGATTCGCCAGCATGAACAACGTACTGCCGACAAAGTACCGTTTATACGTACTGTCCTGACTGGCGTATTGTGCGCTCGCTTGCAGAGGGCTGGCCATCAGTAGGGTCAAGGCGAACAAGAGAACTTTCATCAGCGTACCCTTCTTGGTTGGTGCGAGTGGAATGGTCACCGCAGTGCAGTCTGCCGTGTGCGGCGTGAGCTGCCCGGAGGCGCGCGCCGCGAACGAAAGGCTCCCGCGATGGCGGCCCGGAATGCCGCATCGGCGTGAGAGCGAGACCACGCACTTACACCGTACGTTAAAACTTACACCGTAAGGCAGTGTCGGTCAAGCGTGACTGCCTGCAGCCCGTATCCGGGTAATCCCTGTAGTGCCACTCGTACGCCCTCTTCCAGACGCGCGCACCGCCGGAGCCGCGTTGGGTATCCGCGTTCCAAGGCCGGGGAGCGCCGAGCACTCACTTTACCCGGATGCAGCCCTCACCATTTCATCGTGCGACCTTCTGTTTCGACGCACCATCCGTGCGTGCGACGTCGTGGGCCAGGCATGCACCGAGCGGGCAACCGCGCCGACACCGCTCGTCCCGAGGCGATTCACGGCGATCGAGCAACCATGCGTTCGAGCCCGTCGAGAATCAGCTCCAGCCCGAACGAAAAATCATGCGTCCCGTCGTGTGCGCCGGTGGCCACGAGCATCGTCATCTCGTGCAGCACGGGATACTGCTCCGCGGGCAACATCGGGAGAAAGCTCGCCGCCGCCGACGCGTATTCGCTCGGCTCGACCGGGAAGTTCTGCAGTTGCAAAGTGAAGCCATAGATGAAGCTGTCCATGGCGTTCCACGCCCGATCCGTCTCGGCCCACGAGAGCCCCGCCTGTCGCAGCGTTCCGATTGTGGCCTCGATGTAGCGGAACATGTTCGGCCCCGCGTTCATGCGCGACACCACCAGCAGTGCAGCCCAGGGATGCGCCAGCAGTACCGCGTGGGCCGACGTGGCGCGCAGGCGCATCGCCGTCTTCCAGTCGCCCCCGGGCGTGGGCAGGGTGACCTCGCCGATGATCAGGTCCACCATGCCGTCAAGCACGTCGTCCTTGTTGGCGACGTGGTTGTAGAGGGACATCGCCTCGACCTTGAGCGCGGCGGCGAGCCGCCGCATGGAGAGCGCGTCGAGCCCGTACTTGTCCGCCAGCCGAACGGCGGCGTGCAGGACGCGATCACGGGTGAGCGGAGACCGGCGGGCAGCGGGCATGCGATGAGTTAACGCGACTGTCCGCCTTGCCGCAACCGGCCCGGAGCCGCCATGAATCTTTGAACTTACTGCGTACGTATAAACGTACATCGTAAGTCTATCACCTCTCCGACCGGGACTCCCGTCATGCGTTCGCCCTCTACCGTTGTTTCCGCTCTCGCCCTGGTCTTGTGCGCGCTCGCCGCCCTGGCTGCGGCCCCACTCCCGGCGCAGGGGGTCGCCAGCGCGCCCGCCGCGTCACTGGCCGTTCCCTCCGTGAGCGAGCTCGATCCGCCCCGGATGCCTCGGTGGCACGCGGGTGTCGCGGCCGGCATAGGTCGGCCATCCGGCGCATTCCGGCGGAATGTCGGACAGGCGGGCGGGGTGCAAGCGCACCTGCGCCTGCGGCTCGATCCGAACGGCCTGCTGTCGCTCCGGCTCGAGGGCGGATATCTCAACTACGGACACGAGGGTCAGCGCACCTGTCTCGCCAGCACACCGGGTTGTCGGGTGGCCGTAGATGTCACAACGGCCAACGGCATTCTGTCCGCCGGCGTCGGCCCCGAACTGTCGTTGCCGCTAGGTCCGGTGCGTGTGTACGCGCACGGACTCGTGGGCGCGAGTCGTATCACCACCGCCTCGGGACTCGGTGGTGGACTGCTGCCCGACATCATCGCGGCCGACGAACACTTCGGCGACGGGGGATTCGCCTGGAGTACAGGTGCTGGGCTGTCGGTACCCGTCAGCCGCGCATTTGCCGTGGACCTTGGCGTATCGTATCAGGGCCACGGGCAACGCGACTACCTCGTCAAGGGCGGAGTCACCGACAACGCCGATGGCACGCTCGACCTCGATGTGAAGCGTTCCGCCACGAACCTGCTCGCCTTTCGATTGGGGGTCACCATGGCACTCACGCGCAAGCCCAAGCCCAAGACATGAACGTCGCGGTGTGTCGTCGCTACGGGCCTCCGGACAGCGTGACCATCGAGGCCGCTGAACGGCCGGCGCCCGGCCCACGAGACGTGCTCATTCGCGTCCGAGCGACTACGGTGTCATCCGCGGACTGGCGCATCCGCAGCCTCTCCATGCCGCACGGCTTCGGCGCGGTCGCTCGTCTCGCCTTCGGCCTGCGTGCACCACGGCAGCCGATTCTTGGCAGCGAACTCGCCGGCGAGGTCGTGGCCGTTGGCAGCGCCGTGCACCGGTTCGGTATCGGCGATGCGGTGATCGCATTTCCGGGCATCAGGCTCGGCGCGCACGCGGAGTACGTCTGCATGCCGGAGCACGGCGCGCTGGTGCACAAGCCCGCGCACGTTCCGTACGACCATGCGGCCGCGGTTGCGTTCGGCGGCATCACGGCGCTCGACTTCTTCCGGCGTGCAGCGTTGCGCGCCGGCGAGCGCGTGCTCGTGAATGGAGCGTCCGGCACCGTGGGTTCGGCGATGGTACAGGTGGCGGTGGACGCGGGAGCGGAGGTCACGGCCGTGGCCAGCGGCCGCAACGCCGGATTGCTGCACACCCTCGGCGCGACGCGTGTGATCGACTATCGCCAGACCGACTTCGCGGCCGAGGGCGAGCGATACGACGTGATCGTAGACACTGTGGGCAATTCGCCGTACCTACGCGCGAAGCACGCGTTGCGCGAGCGCGGCCGGCTGCTGCTGGTGCTGGCCACACTTCCGGAACTGCTGCGCGCGCCGTGGGTCACGCTCACCACGGGACACCGCGTGATTGCGGGGCCTGCGGCCGAGCGGCTTGACGACCTTCGCACCATCGTGCGAATGGCCGCGGAGGGCCGCTTCACGCCGCTGATCGATTGCTGCGTGCCTTTTCAACAGATCGCGCAAGCGCACGCGCGAGTGGAGAGCGGCCGGAAGCGCGGCAGTGTCGTGGTGCGATTGGACGGGGGGGGTGAACGCCGATTCGCTGAGGGGTACCGTCCGAATCCCGGCGGGGCTCTCTCCTCCGCCGGACTCGTCAACACCTTTGTGAAGCACGGGATGGATAGTACGAGGCGGCGGTTGGACGTCCACAGTCACGTGGTGGCACGTCCTGCCCCACCACAATCACGCGCTCACCGTCTGTCGAAGGGTCGTACGACCGGGAGGCCAACCGCGATGAAGCACCCTTCATCACGCGATTGCCACGATGGCGGTGCAGACGTTTCGCCGCGTCTATCGGATTCCGCATCCTCGACCGCCCCACTCCGACGCGTTCGATTCACTGCACCGCCGTAGCCATCGCCAAAGCGTGTGACGCCAGCAGCACGTCTTCGGTGCGCTGCGAGAGTGCCCGTTGCATTTCCTGACGCGCCGCCGTCACGTCGCCGGCGCGGAACAGGGCCCACGCCATCAGGTCGTGCCCGTACACGTCGCTGCGCAGGCGCAGTTCCCGGCGTGCGCGACGCAGCACGTCCGCGCGCTCAGCCGGCGACCCATGGTCCAGCAGATAGAGTCCCCAGGCACGATGGATTGCACCGGGTTGTGTGAGCGCGCTGAGCGACATGGCACGCGCGTACTGCTGCGCGGCCGAGGACTCGCCGAGCGCTGCGTAGGCGAGACTGACGGTACCGAGCGTTGCCGGATCGAGCTGAATGCCTGTCGCCTGGTCGCCGTACGATATCGCTTGCTTCCAGTCACCGCGCGCCAGCGCCGACCGCGCGAGCCCGCCCAGAATGCGGGCATCGTTGGCGTGGCGTACCAAGCCGCGCTGAAACGCGGAATCTGCCGCGGCGAGATGCCCGAGTCGTAGCTCCAGCTCTCCCAGCCGATAGAAAAACCACGCCGCCTGTTCCTGAGGCAGGTCATCGCGGCGATCAACGTGCCGGATCGCGCGTTTGAGCATGGCGCGCGCAATGTCGGAGCGGCCAGTCACCTCATACCACCGGGCCACTCGTGCCCCAATAGTGAACTGTTGCGCGTCGAAGTGCACGGCGGAGAAGTGCGTGGCAGCGTGCGCATAGTCGCCGAGCTCCAACTCGATTTCGCCAAGCAGCGCGAGGTGTGATGGAGTGTCCGGCTCGAGGGAATCCGCGCGTGCGGCGACGATGCGTGCCTCCTGAAACGCGTGGCGTGCCATGAGTACGGTCGCCAGCACTTCAAAGGACTCGCCGTTGCGTCGTGATCGGAGTGCGGTGGACGCGCGCGCCAGCGCTTCGGCACGCGCCAGGTCCGACGTCGAGCCCGACGCGCGCGCGCGTGCAAATTGCAATCGCGACAGCGCCAGACGATCGATGGCACTCTCGGGATCTTGAGCCACGCGCTTCGCGTAGAACGCGATGTCGGCATCGCGCACAGCCGCCTCGTCGATCCTCGATGAGGAGAAGTCCACGAGCGGCGCGGACTCGACGCTCTGCACCCGATCCTGCGCAGAGCGCGTGCGAAAGACAGTCGTGCCCGCCGTGGCGAGCGCGATCACGCCGAGGGCCGCTGTCCAGCGGTTGGGTCGCCAAGAACGAGGCATGGAAGCATCGTGGAAGAGTGGGGTGTGCCCATCAACGAATACCGTGCGGCGACAGCGCGACGCTCGCGTGTCGCCGTACGGTGATCGTGCGCGTCCTACAGTGTCGGTGTGGCAAGGTACGGGAACGTGCTCAGGAACGGCTTGTCGTTCACCGGGACGTTATCGGTGCACAGCGGCAGCTTGCCCGCCGGACAGTAGGCACCGTCGGCGCTGATGATGTCGCCAAAAATCGCCGACAGCCCCGCGTCGACTACATCATCGCTGAGCTTTCGACCGCCCCATCCGTTGGCAAGCGCCCAGGACAGCCAACCCGCCGAGGCGGGATTGCGCGAGGACTCGACGATGAGCATGTCGGGGTACAGCACGGCACCCAGGGTGTTCGCTACGACGGGCTGATTTCCGCGGAATGCATTGATGAACGCGAGACTCTGCGCTCCAAACTCTGCCGTGTTGTACGGCTGCGTGCGATTGTACCGATCGTGATTGGCCTTCACAATGGTGACTTCACTGACGAGCGGGTTGCCAAGAAACTCAACCTGTTCGTACACGGTATCGTCGTCGCCTTCGTTCTCGCCGTCGTCGCGATCGCTGTCTTGGGAACGGCTGGCGTTCGCCGCGATCTCGGGTCCGGTGATGTCCTGCGTCTGCACGGCATCGCGGCAGGCGCCCAGCGCGGACGCCGAGCCGAGTGCGAGGATCGTGACCACGACGCGCGTCCAGCGCGCGGCTGCTGCGGAGTTCTGCTCCAACATGTGTCGGTGCTCCAGTGAGAATGGGAAGAGGAAAAGGCGGAGCAGCTTAGTTGGCACGCGCGCGGCTGGTGGTGCCCCACACGCCGTAACGACCGCGCGTGGCAGCGTTCGCGATCATCGCGGTCGGTAGCTCGACGACGATGGCCATGTCATTAATGCCGCGCAGGAAATCGACCGCCGAATTCGGGCCGGTGGCTGAACGGAACGTGAGCGGGCCCTGCGTGATGGTGGAGAGCGGCCCGCGTTCCGGACGACGGTCCGGGAGAATCCGGAAGAACGCCTCGAGATCGATGAAGAACGGATCGTCGCGCGGACCGGCGAACAGCTTGATGTTGCCCGCCGTGATGATCGTGTTTGTCCGGCCCTTGATTGACGGTCCTTCGGCCAGCGTGTTGCTGGTACCGACGGAGTTGGGGCGGACGGGCCCACGCATGGTCACCTTCTGCTGGCCCGCCTTACCGGAGAACGTGAACTGGAAGACGAGGTCTTCCCGCGCATCGCCGGTGTTGTCGATCTTCAGCTGATACAGCTCCTGATCCTTCGTGCCGAACGTAAAGCTTGGCGTCTGCGCCGGCGTAATCGGAGAGCTGGTACCGAGGACCAACACCGTGCGCGTTGGGTCGCTGGGCGAGGGGAACGCATACACATCATTGACGTCGAAACGCGGTGACAACTCCACCAGCGGCGTGTCCTGATGATCTGAAGCGACGAGCTTTCTGACGCTGATCGCCGTCACAGCGAGCACAGCGAGTACGGCGAGCGCCCGGATAGGGACGCGCGTGATGTTCAGCTTTTGCATTGCTGCTCCATCGGGGAAGGGGTGGGTGAGCGCAGGAGCCTGCGCTGTCGGTACGCCGCCAACCCCGCGCTGGATGTGGAGCCCACACACAACCGTCACGCGCCCCTGCCAACACCCGACAAGCGCTACCCCAGCAGCTGCTCCAGCTCCTCGCGTGCAGGGCCTGCGATCGGATCCACATCGCCGGCGAGGATCGCATGGACCAAGGCACGCTTGCGAGGTATGCCAATCGTTCGCGCCGCAGCAAGACCGATAGGCGCGACGCGCGCACGCGGTATATCGCGCGGACTGCAAGTCGTGCCCAATGGCATCGAGCACCGAGGCGACATCTCCATCGCTCACGAGGCATGAGCGAAACGCTGCGTGCTCTCGCTGCGTGTGCTGTTCGAAGCGTTCGAAGCGTTCGATGAACACCGCCTCCTTCATCGGAAAATTTGCGTAGAACGCGCCCTTCGTATACCCGGCGGCGGCCGCGATGCGGTCAATCGAGGCCCCAGCATAGCCGTCGACGTCCAGCACTGCGCGCGCCGTGCCGAGGAGTCGCTCTCGGGTCTCAGCCTGACTCAGCGCCCTGGTGGAACGAGGACGTTTGTCTTGCGCTGACGCCGTGGACGGCTTGCCGCGCGCGCGGCGCTTTCCGCTGGTTCTTGGACTCGCGGGCACGGATGTCCTCGGCACAATGGTCAGCAACTGCGACAGTCGCGTATCGTGCCCTTGCATTTCAGATACCAGGCAGTATCTATTCACATACCATTCGGTATTTCAAGACCTTCCTCCTCGATCACCAACAGGGGCGCTTGTGGCAACAACTCGCGTTTTCGTGACGGGCTCCACGGGGCTGCTGGGCAACAACCTGGTGCGGCAGCTCCTCGAGCGCGGATTTGCCGTTCGAGCGCTGGCCCGCTCGCGCGCCAAGGCCGACCAGCAGTTCGCCACCGTACCTCGCGGGACCGCCGCGGGGCAACTGGAGATCGTTGAAGGCGATCTAGCGAACGTGGCGGCGTTTGCCCCAGCACTGGGGGACGTCGACGTGCTGTATCACACCGCGGCGTACTTCCGCGACAGCTATGCCGGCGGCAGTCACAAGGCCGGGCTCGAGGCGATCAACGTGGATGGCACCACGACGCTCTTCGAGGCGGCCTACGCGGCGGGAATCCGGCGCGCGATCCACACCAGCTCCATCGCGGTGCTCGACGGTCCAGTGGGCTCACTGGTCAACGAACAGATGCTGCGGCACGAAGTCGATGCCGACGATTATTATCGCAGCAAGATGCTCTCCGACGCTGCCGTGTTCGCCGTGCTCGCTCGTCATTCCGATCTGCACGTCTCGTTCGTGCTGCCCGGATGGATGTTCGGACCGGGCGACGCCGGACCGACCGCTGCTGGGCAGACGATGCTTGATTTCATGCATCGAAAGTTGCCTGGTGTCGTGCCCGGCAGCTTTTCTGTGGTCGATGCGCGTGATGTGGCGAGCGCGATGATCGCGGCGGCGGCGCACGGCCGCCGAGGTGAGCGCTACCTCGCCGCAGGTCGACACATGACCATGGACAACCTGCTCCCTGCGCTGGCGAAGGCCACTGGCGTGCCCGCTCCGACACGACGCATCCCGCTCGCCATGCTCTTCGTGATCGCTCGGCTCAGTGAAGTCGCGTCCCGCTTCACGCGCCGCCCGGTGCTACTCAGCCTGGCGACGGTGCGCATTCTCGCGCGGGAGAACGGCCGGTCACGATTCGATCACGCCAAGAGTGAACGCGAACTTGGCATCACCTTCCGCGCCGTCTCCGAAACTTTGCGCGACACCGCCGACTGGTTTCGATCTCAACAGCGGATTGCGGCATGAACAATTCACATCGAGACGCCCCCATGCATCGAGCCAGTGGTGTCCTGCGTACGTTTGCCCGCCGTGGCTGGCGATTCGGCCTTGGAGCGCTTGCCTTGTCGGCTACTTTCGTGGCCCCCGTCGGCGCCACCGGTCCGGGCAATTCGATCGAGCGCTCGGGTTCTCTGCTCTGGTCGTCGATATTCAAAATGATCGCGCGCAAGTGGCCCGCGGTGCCGCAGCTCTCCACCGCTGAACTCGCCCAGCGGTTGGAGGCACACGAGCCCGTGCTGCTCATCGATACGCGTGCGAAGAACGAGTATCTGGTGAGTCATCTTCCTGGTGCCGTTTGGGCGGAGAGCGCCGAGCAGCTGCGCGATGCGGTACGGGGTGTGCCCGCCGCACAGCTGATCGTGCTCTACTGCTCCGTCGGGGTGCGCTCGTCAAAGGCGGCAGACCTGCTGATGCACGACGGCGGCCACACGGTGGCCAACTTGCGCGGCTCGATCTTTCAGTGGGCCAACGAAGGGCGCGCGCTCGAAGCCAATGGCCAGCCCGCCGCGCAGGTGCATCCGTACAATCGCTTCTTCGGACAGCTCCTCGAACCTCGCCTGCGGGCATCGGGCGCGCCGTGATCGACGCGGTCACGCTGGCCTCGTGGCGCGCTCCGGCGTCCATCGGCGTCATGGCGCTGCTCTTCGCGTGGGAGAGCGTCCAGCCGTTCTTCGGTCTCTTTGCCGCCGACCCGCACCCGTGGCGGGTACGCCTCCAGCACGCGGCTACCAACATCGGCATTGGCGTGCTCAACGGCCTGGCCATCCGGTTCGGATTCCTGGCGCTCTGGGTCGCGACCATGCAGTGGACGACGGCGCACGGTGTCGGACTGCTCAACTGGCTTTCCGTAGCGCCGGACTTTCGCTGGATCGTGGTGCTCTTCCTGCTCGACGCGTGGACCTACGCGTGGCACCGGTTGAATCACACGGTGGGTTTCTTCTGGCGCCTTCATCGGCTGCACCACTCCGATCGCCAAATGGACGTGACCACGGCGAACCGGTTCCACTTCGGCGAGATCACGCTGTCGTCGCTGGCGCGCGTGCCGGTCCTCGCGATCATCGGCTGTCGCATGGATGAGCTTGCGCTGTACGAGGTGCTGCT
>JANNEV010000316.1:0-5220 GCA_031379145.1 Gemmatimonadaceae bacterium | reverse complement strand
CGCGTGGGCGGCGGGCCGCTGCAAGCCACCATTTGTGGTGGGTCACGAGTTCGCTGGGGACGTCGTCGCCGTTGGCGGTCTCGTCGAAGACGTGCAGATCGGCGACCGTGTGACCGCAGAGGGCCACATCGTCGACGAGCGATCCATCTTCAGTCGCACCGGCAACGCGCACGTCGACCCCAGCACTCGGATCATCGGGGTCGATCGCGACGGCTGTTTTGCCGAATTCATCGCCATGCCTGCCACCAATGTGTGGCATCTGGACGACGCGATCAGCTACGACATCGGGGGCATCCACGATCCCATGGGCAACGCCTTTCACACGGCGCTCACGGCTGATATTCCCGGCGCCGTCGTGCTGATCACTGGCTGTGGGCCCATCGGCGCATTTGCGGTCGGTATCTGCCGAGCCGCCGGCGCAGCGCGGATCATTGCCACGGACATCAATCCGCGCCGACTCGAACTCGCCAGGCAAATGGGCGCGCACGACGCGGTGCACCCAGATGGCGCCGAGGCCGCAGTGCGCGCAGCGTCCGATGGTCACGGCGCGGACGTCGTGCTGGAGATGTCCGGTGTGCCCAGCGCGGTGCACCAAGCGTTTGCCCTCGCGCGTCCGGCCGGCCGCGTCAACATGCTCGGGATTCCATCGCGCGCCATCGACGTCGACTTCGCGACTGAAGTGATTTTCAAGGGCCTGACCATCTACGGGGTCGTGGGCCGACGCATGTACGACACCTGGCATCAGATGTCGCGCTTCCTGCGTGCCGGCGCGTTCGATCCGACGCCGGTCATCACCCATCGTCTCCCACTCGAAGCGGTGGACGAGGCGATGCACCTGATCAAGTCCGGTGAGGCCGGAAAGATCATCTTCACCATCGGTTAGCTCCCGCGTGGCGCGCGCTGACTCACCCCACATCCCACGCCGTCCGTGTCCATCAACACCGCCTTCGTCCACGACCTCGAATCACAGATCGCCCAGCTCAAGGCTGATAACGTCTACAAGCGCCTCAACTTCCTGGAGTCTCCGCAGGGAGCGCGCGTGCGCATGGAAGGCCGAGGCGAGGTCATCGTCCTGTCCTCGAACAATTACCTGGGGCTCGCCAACGAACCAGCCGTGGTGCGCGCCGGCGTGCGCGCGCTCGAAGACCTGGGTGCAGGGACGGCGTCGGTGCGATTCATCTGCGGCACGTTCGCTGTGCACCGCGACCTCGAAGTGGCGCTGGCCCGCTTCGTGGGAACGCCCGCCTCGCTGTCCTATGTATCGGCGTGGAACGCCAACGAAGCGCTGACGCCCTCTATTGTACGCGAGGGCGATTTCGTGATCTCCGACGCGCTCAATCACGCGTCCATCATCGACTCCATTCGCCTGGCAAAAGCAATCACCAAGTGTACCACCGCGGTCTATCGGCACAGCGACATGACCGACCTCCGCGAGAAACTGGCCGGCGCCACCTCCGCCTCGCGTCGCGTGATCTGGACTGACGGCGTGTTTTCCATGGAAGGCGCGATCGCGAAGCTGCCGGAAATCCTGCAGCTCGCTCGCGACTACGACGCCATCGTCATCGTCGACGACTCGCACGCCACCGGCGTACTCGGCCCGACGGGCCGAGGTACGGCAGAGCACTTCGGCGTGCTTGGCGATGTGGACGTGATCACGTCCACTCTTGGAAAAGCGCTCGGCGGCGCGGCCGGTGGTTTCATCGCCGGACCGGCAGCGCTGTGCGACATGATGACGCAGCGCTCGCGTCCGCAACTTTTCTCGAACGCGCTCCCGCCCACCGTCGCTGCCAGTTCACTCGCCGCCGTGCTGCACACCGAAGCACATCCGGAACTGGTCACGCGATTGCGCGAGAATGCCGCCTACTTTCGCAACGCCGTGGAGGAGGCGGGCTTCAAGCCGCTGCCGGGCGAGACGCCAATCATCCCAATCATCGTGGGGGAGACCGCCCTGGCGATACAGGTCAGCGAGATGATGCTTGACCGCGGCGTCTTCGTGACCGGCTTTGGCTTCCCCGTCGTTCCGCAAGGTCAGGCGCGCGTGCGCTGCCAGGTCAGCGCCGCTCACACCCGCGATGATCTCGATGCCGTCGTGGACGCGTTCAAGGACGTTGGCCGAAGGCTAAGGCTGATCAACTAGCGATGCGACGAACGCCGCCCCAACAGGGACGGCGTTCGTTTTTTTGTCTGGCCCGCTGGCGTGTGCCAGCGTTACTTCTTCGCGCCTGTCGCGGCCTTCTTGGCCGGAGTCTTGGCCGGAGCCTTGGCGGGAGCCTTGGCGGGAGCCTTGGCGGGTGCCTTGGCCGGTGCCTTGGCCGGTCCCTTGGCGGGTGCCTTGGCGGGCGCCTTGGCCGGCACCTTAGCTGACACCTTTGCGGGCGCCTTGGTGCCCGGCTTGGCCGGCGCCTTGGTGCCCGGCTTGGCCGGCGCCTTCGCCGCTTCCTTCACCGGCGCCTTGGCCGGATTCCTCGCCGGTGCTTTGGCCGACGGTTTGACGGCGGCCTTCGCAGGCGCCGGCACCGGCTTCTCGGCCTCCACGTCTACCTTGGGTGCGGTTCGCGCGCCCTCGGTCGGACCCGCGGGTGCTACGATGTCGAGCCCGGAACTGCTCAACACCACCGGCGGAGCAGTCGCTGCGGTGGACGCCACTGGCGGGGGCACAATGGTGGCGGATGCAGTGGCGGTACCGGCCACGCCGTCAGGGCGGCGACCGACCACCCCGACCATGAGAAGCTCGGGCGGCGGAGTGCCCGGGCCTTTTCCTCGACCACCCATCCCTCGACCGCCAACGCCGCGAGCGCCCATACCGCGTGGTGGCGCCGGTGGTGCGCTGGCCGCCGCGGCGGCTTGCTGCGCCTGCTCGACCTGACGCAACTGATCCACAATCGGAGCCGCGTCCACCGCGCGCGCGAGCTCGAAGTCATTTCCACGACGACGCAAGTCGATCATGTTCGCGTCATGCGCATCCTGCAGAATGCGCTCGAAGTTGCGCGCGCTCAGTGACTCGCTGTCCCTCCCGAGCAACACGAACGCACGTTGCCGGGCTGCACTGGCGCTGGTCGCGTCTTCGCCCTGAACGAGCGCCTCGACGGCACGACGGACCAGATCGAACGCTTCACTGCGCGTGAGACGCTCACCGCTCACACCGACGTTGTCGGCGACAGCCTCACCGAAGGTGGTTGCGGGCTGAACCGCGACGTCCGCCGCGCGTTCTGGTCGCTCATCGCGTCGTCCGCGCCCGCGACCGCGATCGCGTCCACGCCCCTCGCGGCCTTCTCTGGGAGCGACATCGGCTGTCACGGAGACGGACACGCCAGTGTCGGCAGCATCCGAAGAGGCGATGGGCGCGGCCACTGGCACCGCACTGGCAGTCACGCGTGACGACGTATCCGTCGCCGACTGCGCATCGGCTGGCGTGGTGGCAGCTGCGGCCTCCGCCCCCTCGCCGTTCTCGGTGCGCTCACCGCGGTCGCGGTCACGACCACGTCCGCGACGACCGCGACGACCACGACGATCCTCGCGTTCACGCTCCCGCTCTCGACGCATGTCGGACGATGCGCCATCAGCCGCCGTGCTCTCCTCGGTCGCGCCAGTGGCGGTGACGCCTGGAACGGCGTGCGTCGCGGTGACTGCGCCGCCAGCCGCCGGTGCGTCGATCTCGAGCTGACCGCTCTCGAGTTTGGTGACCTTGAGCAGCCCCTTGTGGGCCGCCTCCTGCACGAAGCGCGAGAACTTGGGCATGCCGAGATTCTTCTCGTCGAACGACGAGTCGATCTCCTGCATCACTTGCTTGAGTCGATCGGAGCGCATCACGTCGCCGTTGCGCTTCATGCGGGTGACCGATTCCGTGACGAGCTCCCACGGATCCCAGCGAGTGGATTCGTCGTCTCCGGTCTTGGTCAGACCGGCCAGCGCGTTGTACGAGTAGTACTCATCACAGTTCATGACGAGCAGGTCGCTCGACGATTCGCGAATGCCGACGCCGATGACGTATTTGCCGTATTCCTTGAGCTTGATGACCATGCTCGAGAAGTCGGAGTCGCCGGAGAGGAGCACGAAGGTGCCGATCTCGGGACGCGTGAAGACGAGCTCCATGGCGTCGATGGCGAGGCGGATGTCGGTGGCGTTCTTCTTCGAGGAGCCGTAGGCCGGCGCGAAGATGAGGTCGATGGACGATTCCGTCAGCGGCACGATGTACTGCGGATAGCGTCGCCAGTCGGCGTAGGCGCGGCGCACCGCGACCTTGCCCTTGATGATGTCCGACGAGAGGAGGTTGTTCAGCTCCCCCTGCAGGTCGGAGCGAATCCCCATGGTGACGTTATCAAAGTCAATGAGGAGAGCGGCGTTGGGTGCCTGGTGCATGGGAGCGCCGGCGCCGGCGGCAGGTGCGGGGGCCGCTTGCGGGCCGCGATGAAACGGAGCGACGGACCGACCCGCGGGGGCCGTCCGTTGTTGACGTGAGTGCATGTCCTACCCGGTATGCGAAACGGTATGATCGAGCGCGATCGCGCGCACGAGTTCTCGTCGTCTCACTTTGCCGCTCCCCGTCATGGGGAAGACATCGAAGAAACGAACGAGATCGGGGACCTTGTACGCGGTCATGGTATCGAGGGCGAAGCGTTTGATTTCGCTGCCGGTGATGACCGCGCCTTCTACGGGAACGATGCATGCGCAGACCTGCTCCCCCAGCACGTCGTGGGGAACGCCGATCACGCAGACATCGTCTACTGCTGGATGCGCGCGGAGACGTTCTTCAATCTCGCGCGGATAGAGCTGCCGTCCGCCACGAGTGATTGTCTCCTGCCGCCGTCCGAGAACTCTGACGTACCCTTCCTCATCGATGATCCCAAGATCACCGGTGAGGAAGAACCCTTCTGGCGTGTGGACCTTCGCGGTTTCCGCCGGCATGCGCAGGTACCCTCGCATGAGATTGGAACCACGAACGGCGATTTCGCCGACCGCTTCTGGTCCGTGCAACACGCCCGATACCACATCCACCGCCATGACTTCCACGCCCGGCAGCGCACGCCCCACCGAACTCACCCGGTGTTCGTCACGGTCCGAAAAGCGAGTCATTGTGACGACCGCGCCGGTTTCTGTCAGCCCATACGCCACCAACACATCGCACCAGCGACGCACTCGGCGTATCAGCTGCTCGTCCACCGAACTCCCGGCAATGATGCCGGCGCGCAATGCGCCCAGCCGTGACGGGTCGAACGCCTC
>JANNEV010000310.1:0-10440 GCA_031379145.1 Gemmatimonadaceae bacterium | reverse complement strand
CGTCGCGACCGCCTGCGCGCTCCCGATGCATCGGTAGCACCGGCGAAGCCCAGCGGCCGCAACGAGTAGTCGCCGTCCGCACTTGTGCGGCAGCTACGCGGTGGCGTCCTGTTCGAGGTATCGCACCGCAGCCAGAATGCGACCGAGCGCTCGCTCGCGTCCGAGATAGAGCAGCACGTCGAAGATCCCGGGGCTCACCGTGAGTCCGGTCAGTGCCACGCGTAACGGCTGAAAGATCTTTCCGCCGGAGATGCCGAGTTCGTCCGCCAGCTTTCGGAGGGCGTCTTCCATGGGCTGCGGCTCCCACGACGGGAGCTCGGCGAGCCGTGCGGCCGTTGCGGTGAGGACGTGCGCCGTCGCCGACACATCGCGCCACTGCTTGGTCACCGCGTCGGCGTCGTACTCCACGTCATCCCGGAAGAAATACGCCGCAAGAGTGACGATCTCGTCGGTGGATCGGGCGCGAACGCGCAGCAGATCGAGCAGGCCGAAGTACCACTCCTTGCGCGCGTGCAGGTCGGCTGCCGTGGCGTAGCCAGCACGCTCGAACAACGGCGTGATGAACGGTTCGAGTTCCGCGAGCGAAATGGCGGCCAGATGTTGTCCGTTCATCCACTCCAGTTTCTTCGTGTCGAACACGGCGGCCTTCTTCTGCAGCCCGGACAGATCGAAGCGCTCGATCAGCTGCGGGAGCGTCATGACTTCGGTGTCGTCGCCGGTGGACCAGCCCAGCAAGGCGAGAAAATTGAGCATCGCCGAGGGCAACAGCCCTTTGTACTGATAGTCTCCCACGGCCGTTGCGCCGTGACGCTTGGAGAGTTTCTTCCCGTCGTCGCCGAGAATCATCGGCACATGCGCAAACTGCGGCAGCTCGGCGCCGAGGGCGCGGTAGAGCAGGATTTGCTTGGGCGTGTTGGAGATGTGGTCGTCGCCGCGCATGACCAGGGTGATCCCCATCGCGATGTCATCGGACACCACCGCCATGTTGTAGACTGGCGTCGCGTCTGACCGGAGGATGACGAAGTCCTCGATGTCCTTGTTGGGAAATGCGATGCGATCGTGCACAAGATCAGGCCAGTCGGTGACGCCGTCCGGAACCCTGAAGCGAATGGCAAACGGCTCGCCACGTGCCAGTTTCTCGGATTCCTGCTGCGGCGTGAGCTCGGCGAGGCGTCGATCGAAACGAAAGGTCAGACCGCGCGACTCGGCATCGTGGCGCAGTCGGTCCAGCTCCGCGTGCGGCGTGAAATCGCGATAGGCCGCCCCGCTGTCGAGCAACCGTTGGGCATCGACCCTATGCCGTTCAAGATTGCTTCCCTGGTAGACGACGGGCTCGTCCCAGTTGAGTCCCAGCCATTCGAGCCCTTCGAAAATGGCTCGCGTGCTCTCGTCCGTGCTGCGAGCGCGATCGGTGTCTTCGACGCGCAGCAGGAAATCGCCGTCGAACTTGCGCGCGTACAGCCAGTTGAAGAGCGCGGTGCGGGCCCCGCCAACGTGCAGGAACCCCGTGGGGGATGGCGCAAAGCGCACACGAGGGCGCTTGGTCACTGACGACATATGAAAAACCGGACCGGAAGGTCGGGGAAACGATCGGGGCTTGTGGAGCGTGCCAGACTGACGACAGGACAACGTGCTGCAAAAACCGGTGCGCGATGGAGAGGAGCGCGCCAAACGACAACGCGGGCCCGCCGCGATTGCAGCGGACCCGCGGAGCGGAGGAAGCGGGATTCGAACCCGCGATAGGAGTTGCCCCCTATGCCGGTTTAGCAAACCGGTGCCTTCAGCCTCTCGGCCATCCCTCCTCTGACGCAGCCACACCGTGCGACCTCGACAGACCGTGAATCTGACCGAGGGGGGCGTCGGGGTCAACCGTACAGTGCGCCTGATTCGCATCGCTATGCATGGCTCGCGTTGCGGTTGGCTCGTTCGTGACGTGGGGCACCCCCACATTCTCCTTCACCAACGCGCAAAAAGGCTCCGCCAGTGATGGTGGAGCCTTTTCGAATGGGAGAAACGGCGTAGGTGAGATTCGAACTCACGGAACCCTTTCAGGTTCGGCGGTTTTCAAGACCGCTGCCTTAAACCACTCGGCCACCACGCCAGCAGCAACAAACGTATCCACCCGTGCAGCGGGACGAAAGTTCAGCGACTGGACGTGGCTGCGCTCGCGCGTAGGATTGTAGAATCGCAGCTGCTGCGGCGGCCAGTGTGCTCCCACAGCTCCTCCCCGCGACATTCTCCGTCGGGCTCCCCTATGCGCGTCATTCTGCTGGTGCTTATTGCTGTGGTGGTCATCGCTGTCGTGAAGAAGAACCGGCGGTCATGATGCGCTCCGTCGCATGGTCCGGCCCACGCGCCGACGCGCTGCCCCTGCTACTGGCCGTTGGTCTCGTCGCCGCGCTGGCGTGCCCTTGTCCGGTGAGCGCGCAGTCCGCGGCAACGCCGCGAATCACTCCGCAGCCTACGGGTACAACCGCGTCGCTGTTCGGCGTCTTTCCGGTGTCCGATCAGGTGGTGTGGGCCAGTGGCAGCAAAGGCGTGGTGCTCCGCACTGTCGATGGCGGGGCGAGCTGGCAGCGAAAGACCATGCCGCCAGGTGATTCGCTGCAGTACCGCGACATCCACGCACGCGGCGCGGATACGGCGTGGGCGTTGTCCATCGGCAACGGGGCCGCATCGCGTATCTACTTCACTACAGACGGTGGCCGCGCATGGCGGCTGCAATTTCAGAGCGCCGACACGGCTGCGTTCTTCGATTGCATCACGATGCTCGATGCAAAGGTGGGCATCGTCTTTGGCGATGCGGCGCATGGGCAGACGCAGATTCTGCGCACGACGGACGGCGGCGAACACTGGGCGTTGTTGCCGGCGTCACAGGTGCCCGCACCGCTGGACGGCGAAGGCGCCTACGCGGCGAGCGGTCGATGCGTGGTCAACGCGGGTCCCAAGCACGTGTTCATTGCCACCGGCGGTCCGGGTTCACGACTCTTCACCAGCGACGATGCCGGTGTGAGTTGGACTGTTCGCGCCACGCCGTTCGTGCATACCAAGTCGGCGGGCACGAGCGGCCTGGACTTCCGCGACACCAAACGCGGCATCGGTGTGGCGGGCGACATGACTAATCTGAAGGGCGACACTTCCACTGCTGCCGTCGCCGTGACGGCGGACGGTGGCAAGACGTGGGAGCTGCGTGCCCGACCGCCTTTGCCCGGATCGCTCACCGGCGTCGCGTGGGTTACCGGTGCCGGCAACGAAACGGCCATCGCGCTGGGCTTTGGCGGCGCCTTCAGTACGCGTGATGGCGGGCGATCGTGGACGGTGCTGAGCGATCAGGGCCACACCGGCATCGGCAGCTTTGGGCGCACCGCATGGTTGGGTGGCACCGGCGGCATCGTGCTGCGCGTGGACTACTGATGAGACGATTCCTCGGACTCCTCGCGCTGCTGTTGGCGTTCCCCACGGTCGCTGAGGCGACGTGGTCGGTGATTGCGATCGACATGGCCACGGGCCGTGTCGTGGTCGCGTCGGCCACCTGCGTGAACAACAACGACGCGTTCCTCATGGGCATCCAGGCGGTCGTCGTGCCCGGCAAAGGCGTGGCCGCCTGCCAGGCGGGAGTCGACGGCACCCACGCCAATCAAATGCTGGTGTATCGCGAGCTGCAAAAGGGAACGGACCCGGCTCGCATCATCGAAATGTTGTCCGCCGATCCTGCGTTTCAGTCACGGCAGTTCGGCATTCTCGACTTGCAAGGAAGGGGCGCAGGTCACTCGGGACTCACCAACGGGTACGTCTCTCAGGACTTTCAAGGACGCGTGCCCGGTACGCAGATCTACTATTCCATTCAGGGCAATATCCTGCGTCCGGGTGAGGTCATGCCCAACGCGGTGAAGGCCTTTGTCTTCACGAAAGGCGCGATCACCGATCGTGTGATGGCGGCATTGGAAACGGCCGACCAGTATGGCGGCGATAGCCGTTGCAGCTGCCCGCCGCTGCCGGCAGACGGCAGCCCGCCGCCGATCCCGTGCGAGGGGAAAACGTCGCACATCGCATACATCCTGATGGCCGACAAGTCGGACCCCAGTGGGGATTCTCACAACAACGGCAAGTACGCCATGTACCTCACGGTCACGCAGCCGGAGCAGGGCGGGCCGAACGCGATCAAGTCGGCCGAGCACCTCAATCCCGTGAAAACGCTCCGCCTGCGCTACGATCGCTGGCGCAAGACGCAACCGGCATCGTTTCAGTGAGCGCGCGCCTGCGTCGGATGCGGATGGCCGCTGTGGGTGCGTGTGTGGCGGCAGCGACAACTATTCTCGCTGAGTTGGCGAGCGCGCAGAATCCACCACCGTCGGCGCCGGCGCCGACGCCACCTGCACGCACGAATGCAGCGGCTCGACCACGCGCCATTCGGGTCATGACGCTCACGTCGTCGGCGTTTGCCGACGGTGGCCTGATCCTCTCCCGTCACGCACAGGCGGGGCGCGACGTTTCGCCGCCGCTCTCCTGGAGCGGCGCGCCAGACTCTACGCAGAGCTATGTGCTGATCGTGCATGATGTCGACGCGGCCATCGGTGACGGAAGCGACGATCTGCTGCACTGGATGGTCTGGAATATTCCCGGAACCGCGACGGCGTTGCCGGAAGGCGTGCCGCAGGGCGCACAGGCGGCCGATGGCACGCGGCAAATCAGCGGCACCGGGCCGTACTATCGCGGACCCGCAGCGCCAGCCAGCGGGCCGGCGCATCACTATGTGTTCGAGTTGTTCGCGCTCGACGCCATGATCAACGTCGCGCCCACTGGCATGTCACCGCCAGCCACCAGGGCCGCAGTACTGGCGGCGATGGCTTCGCACATTCGCGCCAAGGGTGTGCTGGTCGGCCGCTATAGCCGACCAGCCCCGTAGCGCCCTACTTCTTTTTCGGCGCGAGCTCTGCACCCGGCGGTGCACCACCGGGAGGTCCCGGCGGAACCAGCAACTGCTGCGCGGCGGTGTCGCCGCCAGGATTGATCGGCGACTGTTGCCGGTCGAAGCCAAACACCTTCTCGCGCTTCATCGCCTTGGCCACAGCGCGCGAACTCTGGAACACCGCCTCCGACTCCTTGAGGCGCCCAGTCTGCGCGAGCGCCTCGGCAAGCGTGATACCGCTGATCACGTAGAGATCCGGAATGCCGACGCTGGCGTCGTCCACCCAGCCGTCGCGCTTGGCCAGCGACTTGTTGGCGGTGAAGACGTCGTTCCACAACGCCAGCGAACGCTTCACATCCACCAGGCCTTCGCCCTGAATCAGCACCGTATCCCGGCTCGGCAGCAGCTCGTGATCGGAGAGACGCTTGGCCATGCCCTGCGTGACGATGTAGCGCTCGAGACCCAGCTCGTACGGGTAGCCGCCGGCCGTGCGGCTGAAATAGATGGGTCGCTCCGGAAACGCATCGCGGATCATGAAGTACACGAGCTGGTCCGCGCGCATCAGCTGTTCCGTGCGGGGCGTCGCCGTGATGCCGCCGCTCTGGAACGCCATGTTCTTGGGAATCTGAATGCCCAGCGGAATCGCATCCGCCTCGGCGAAGTTCATCTTGACTGGCGAACCCGTGGGCTTGACCCACTGCTTCCCGCGGTAGATCGCCGGGCCCTTGGCCTCGTCGTACGCGTACACTGGGCGACGGATGAGCTGCCGGGTGTACCAGTCGGTGTTGAGCAACGACGTGTTGGCCACCACCACGTCCTTGCGGATGCCCTCCACTTCCTGCGCATACCAGAGCGGGAAGGTGTCGTTGTCACCGACGGTGATGAGAATGCCGTAGGGTTCCACCGAGTTGAGCAGATCGCGCGCAAAATCGGTGGTGTCGGTCTGGTTGGCCCGTGATGCCTGCGTCCAGTTTCCGAAGAGCGGCACGAATGCCACCGCCAGCAACGGTGATGCCAGCAGGAAGCTCCGCTGGCGTGGCTCGCTGATGATTTCGCGTCCCAGCTTCACATCGTCAGCGCCGAACAAGCTCGCGACGGTTTCCCAGAGGTAGACCAGCCCGAGTGCCGCCCAGACGCTCAGCGCAGAGAAGCTCCACAGGTAGAAGTAGTCTCGATCGCGAACCTCTCGATTGACTGACTCACCGAGTTCGGGTGACTGCGAGTGGCCGTACTTGAAGTTGAGGTAGTAGATGAGCCCCAACGTCATCGTGAGGACCAGTGGACCGAAAAACATGAAACTTCGTCGGTCCTTGCGGTAATGCATCCACCCACCGATGCCCACCAGGATGAAGAAGAACACGGCCAGCCCGTTCTGCAGGCCGGGACGTTCGTTGTACGCATCACGCAGCCACTGCCATTTCCAGTACAACCACCACATGCCCATCTGCGCGGTGAGCGGCGCCTGCCGTTCGCCGAGCTCCGGCTTTCCGTACTGGCCGCGGTTGAAGTTGTACATGAAGCGTTCCTGCGTGAGGCTGCTGAACGTGCAGTCCCACTTGAGCTCCGTGGCGCATCCGGTGGGCTCGCCCTCGTTGATCGCCGGGAAATGCGCCGCGCGAATGGGCTGTGTGGCAAACGGCGTGATGCCGAATCCCAGGGCCACCGCGCAGGCCAGCAGCAGCTTCCACCGAAGCAACGTCTTCGGACTGCGCACGATCACGGCAAAACCTACGGCCGGCGCGGCCAGCATGCCCGCCATGTGATTCGCGTAGCCGAGTCCAAGCAGGTAGGCCACCAGCACCAAAAGGCGATCCGCACCCGGTTCCTCGGGATCATCGCACCAGCGTACGGTGAGCCAGCAGATCACGGCCAAGCCGAGGAGCGAGACGGTGTAGACCTTCTCGTTCACGACTGACTGATTCCACACGGTGAAGGCGGTGGCCCCGATCAGCACCGCGAGCGAGCCGCCCACGATGCGTTGCCAGCGCCGCGGCAGCCACGAGACCAGCACGCGTTCCGTTACCAAAAACCAGAAGCCCGCCGAGACTGCGCTCGACACTGCGGCAAGCACGTTGATGCGCATCGCCACGGTGGGCGCGATGGGCAGAATGGAGAACACCCGCCCGATCAGAACGAAGAACGGGTTCCCGGGCGGATGCGGAATGCCGAGGACGTAGGCCGCCGCGATGTACTCGCTCGTATCCCACATCGACGTGGTTGGCGCCAACGTGATGATGTAGAGCAGGAACACCACCAGACTGGCAATGGCGGCGGCGAGATACGATGGACGGTAGTCAAGTTCGGCCGAGACAGCTCGAGAGCTGGTCGCGGACCCAACGGTAGTCGCGGAAACGGTGGCTGCGACGGTCATGTGGCGGACGGAAGGGTTCAGCGGCACGCGGCCGAGAGGCGGCACCCGTGGAAGCAAGCCCGAAAGTTGGCGGAGCGACTTCACCCAGACAACTCGCACGGGCGCATTTCCGACACATCCCCGTGGCCGCCTGGCTTCGGGGGCCGTTCACGGTGGCCAATGATTCGGTCCGCGCCACCGGAACTAGTGTCTGAAGAGCCGCTCGCCGGTGAAGATCATCGCGATGCCATGCTCGTCGGCGGCGGCAATGACTTCGGCGTCTCGCACCGATCCGCCCGGTTGCACGATGGCGGTTACCCCTGCGGTGGCCGCCTGATCGATACCGTCCCGAAACGGGAAGAACGCGTCGGAGCCGAGCGCCGCCCCTGCGGTAAGATGGCCCGCGCTGTTGGCCTTGTGCACCGCGAGGAACGAGGCGTCGACACGAGACATCTGTCCGGCGCCGATACCGATGGTCGCGCCATCGCGCGCCAGGACAATGGCGTTGGACTTGACGCTCGCCACCGCACGCCAGGCAAACACCAGATCACGTTGCTCGTCCCGCGTGGGCTGACGCTTGGTGACCGTTTCCCAACGCGCGGGATCGGTGACCGTTGGTGCGCGATCTTGCACGAGGAGTCCGCCGCGGACCCGCTTGAAGTCCATGCCGCTGGCGGTCGTGGTATTGGCTGGCCACCGCGCGGTGCCCGAGAGCACGCGCAAGTTCTTCTTCCGTCCGAGGATCTCGACCGCCTCCTCGGCAAACGCCGGCGCGACGATGCACTCCACAAAGAGGCTGGAGATCGCCTCGGCGGTGGGTACATCAACGGGCACGGAGAAGGCAATCACTGATCCGAACGCGGACACGGGGTCGCACGCGAGCGCCTTCCTGTACGCCTCCAGCGCGTTGCTGCCGGTGGCCACGCCACATGGCGTTGTATGCTTGATGATGGCGCACGCCGGCTGTTCGCCAAACGGCTCGATGGCGAGCATGGATCCTTCGAGGTCCAGGATGTTGTTGAAGGACAGTTCCTTTCCGCCCAACTGCGTCAGCGCACCGAGGCCCATCCCCGGTTGCTCGACGTAGAACGCCGCACGTTGCTGCGGATTCTCACCGTAGCGCAGCGCCTGCTGTTTCTCGAACGCCAAGGGGTAGCGGTCGGGAAACGGTTCGCCGCGCTGCGCGGAAAACCATTGCGCGATGGCCGCGTCGTATCCGCTCGTATGCGCGTACACTTTCTCGGCGAGCAGTCGCCGCAACGAGGCATCGTCGCCCCCCGCTGCGATCACCTCGAGCACCGGGGTGTAGTCGGCCGGATCCACGAGTACCCAGACGGCGGCGAAGTTCTTCGCCGCCGAACGCAGCATCGACGGCCCGCCGATATCGATGTTCTCGATGACCTCGTCGGGATGTACGCCGGCTCGCGACGCGGTCTCGCGGAACGGGTACAGATTGACCACGACCAGGTCGATCGTTTCGATGCCGTGCTGCGCGATGGCCTGCATGTGCTCGGAGAGATCACGACGCGCGAGCAGGCCTCCGTGCACAATGGGGTGCAGTGTTTTCACCCGTCCATCGAGCATCTCCGGGAATCCGGTGAGTTCGCTGACGTCACGGACCGTAAGGCCGTGGTCACGCAACGTGCGCGCGGTCCCGCCGGTTGAGATGAGGTCGAAGCCGAGCTCCGAGAGGCGCGTGGCGAACGGAACGAGACCGTGCTTGTCGGAGACGGAGAGCAGAGCGCGTGGCATTGCGTGGGAGGCGGATCAGCGAGGGAAGAGGCGCGCAACGTCGGACGCAATCGTTGCGGGATCGGAGAGCTGTGGAGATGTCGGGCGTGGGTCGGACACGAGCGAAAAGCGCAACTCCGGCGCATCCGGCGGCACCGGGACGCCGAGCGTGCCGTGTGTGCACCCATCGTCGCCGAGCGTGACCATGCCCTGCGCGACCGCCGCCACGCATAACGGATAGAGTCGATGCTCGACGCGCAGGACTCGGGAGGCGAGGGTGGCTGCGCTGTCGCCGGGCAAGACCGGGACGGGCCACTGTGCCACGATGGCGCCGCGGTCGAATGCCTCGTCGACAAAGTGTACCGTCGCGCCGGAGAGCGTGGCCCCAGCGCGGAGCACCGCCGTGTGCACGTGCTCGCCGAACATACCCGGGCCGCCGAAGGCGGGCAGCAAGGAGGGATGCACATTCAACAGCCGACCTCGAAACGCGCGCACCACCTCGGCCGGAACGAGCTTCAGGTAGCCAGCAAGCACCAGCAGGTCGGCACGCAGCGCATGCAACGTCTGCAGCAACGCGGCACTGTCGTGCGGGTCTTCCACCACGCCGGCGGGAAGACCAGCGGCGCGCGCCCGCACCAGCACTCCCGCGTCCGCAGCGTTGGAGCCCACCCAGACTATCTGACCGGCCTGAGCGGCCGATACGGCGAAGTGGTCAATGAGCGCCTGCGCATTGGATCCACCACCGGATGCCAGGATTGCAATACGCGCTCGGTTCATACGGGTGTGGAGAGATCAGCGAGAGACAGGGCAATCGCTTCGTCGAGGGAGGCGGCGATGCGAACGCGGGGCGACACGTGTTGACGCGCTTCCTCGAGGTCGACTTCGGGCGTCTCCACACCTGGCACCAGCACGCCGAAACCTTCGGTCCGTTGCGCAGGGAGCACATCACGCCAGCGGTCGCCAATGTACGCTGATCGGGCCAGGTCGATACCCAACTCGCGTGATGCTTGCTGATACATGCCCAGTCCGGGCTTGCGACAGTCGCACGGCCCCGAGACACTGGGCCAGTGCGGGCAGTGATACGTCGCATCCACCCGCGCGCCATCGCGCGACAGCAGCGCATTTGTGCGATCGAGGACCGCGTCGTACTGCGCCTGCGTGATGAGTCCGCGAGCGATGCCCGACTGGTTCGTCACCACGACCACGAGAATCCGTGCGGCGTTCGCGCGGGCGATGGCGGTGCCGGCGCCGTGTATGAGGCGCACCTGTCCCGGATCGGACAGATAGTGGGCGTCGGCAATGATCGTACCGTCGCGGTCAATGAAGAGGGCAGGGCGCAGTGATGTGGCGGTGCTCACGGCCGTCGCGTCGGAGCCGTGGTCGTGCTGTCGCGCTTTTCGGGCTTGGGCGTGCTCAACGTGCGCGACGGCGATCGGACCGTGCCGGACAA
>JANNEV010000283.1:0-9004 GCA_031379145.1 Gemmatimonadaceae bacterium | reverse complement strand
GATCTGACCGCGGCGCCGGTGGACGTGGATTTCCGCATCTTCGACCAGTTCGTGCGGATTCAGGGCGTGGAGTCAGCGCAGACGTCGATCCGCCCTGACTCCACCTTGCCGCCGCTCGGCCGCACCTGGACTCGACGGGTTGGCCCCGGGATTCACGTGGTACGAGTGGAAGCACTGCAGGCGGACAGTCGTCGCGCAGCACGCGCGATGAACCGCCTCGACCCGGACGCGGCCGCTGGATTCGGCATGAGCGACATTCTGCTCGGCGATCGCCCCGTGCCGCGAGACGCGGCGAGCCCGGTGAAGCGGTGGCAGGATGTCGCCGTGGTGCCCGGTGTCGGCATCTACAAGGAGCAGACTCCGATCGGCCTCGTGTGGGAGATGTACGACCTGTCCACCAGCAACGGACAGAGTCGATATCGACTCGCCGTCACGGTGGAGCGCGTCGCGAAGGGCGGCGTGTCAGGAATAGCGGCGCGCCTCATTGATGGTGTTGGACGCACCCTTGGCCGCAACACAAGTTCGCGCGATCGGCTGACGATGACCTTCGACCGTGCGACCGCGGGTGCGCCCGTCCAGGTGGAGTTTCTCGCGCTGGACCTCGCGGACGCACGAATCGGCGAGTACCGGTTGCGTGTGGACGTCACGGACTTGGCCAATCAGAAGCGCACCTCGAGACAGACCACATTCTTCGTACGTTGAGCGCAACGGTCAGCGCCGCGCGGTCCATGACGCGGATTCTGCCGTCGTCCGGTTGCGCGACGACGGCGCATCGATTGTCTTTCGCGTCTGAATGACTACCCAGCAGCCCGCCGCCGAGGACATGTCGGTCCACCAGGTCGGCAGCCGTACGTCGGATTACGACTACGTGCTGCCGGAGGAGCGCATCGCGCAACACGCGATGGAGCCCCGAGATGCCAGTCGTCTCATGGTCGTGGACCGCTCCACTGGAACGATCTCGCATCGAACGTTTCGCGACCTTGCCGAACTGATTCCGTCCGGCGACGCCATCGCGGTGAATACCACGCGCGTGTTCCGTGCGCGCCTGCTGGGACATCGAGACAGCGGCGGGCCCGCCGAAATCCTGCTGCTGCGCCCGATCGACGAGGTGCACTTCGAGGCGATGATTCATCCCGGCGGCAAGCTGCGTCCGGGGCGGTTTGTCACCGTCGCACCCGGATTCCGCGTCGAGATCGTGGACAGCACGCCGCGTCGAACTCGGATCGTGAAATTGCACACCGACGGTGATGTCCACGCCGCCATCGAGATGCACGGGCACGTGCCGCTGCCGCCATACATCACGCGGTCGGACGGGCCGCTGGACGAGTCACGGTACCAGACTGTGTACGCCGAGCAGTCCGGGTCCGTCGCCGCCCCAACGGCCGGACTCCACTTCACACCGGAGCTCCTGGAGCGACTGGAAGCGCGCGGTGTTCAACGGGCCAACGTGCTGCTTCACGTCGGCGCCGGCACGTTCAAACCCGTGCAGGACGAAGACCCGTCCGCCCACCTGATGCACGAGGAATGGTGCCAGGTCAGCGAAGAGTCGGCGCGCCTGCTCAATCAGGTCCGCGCGTCCGGCGGTTCGATCTGGGCCGTGGGAACCACCTGCGTGCGCACGTTGGAGACTGCCGCTGACAGCACCGGCGCGATTCAACACACCCAACGCGAGACGAACCTGTTTCTGCGGCCGCCGTACGCCTTTCGCGGCGTGGATCATCTCATCACCAATTTTCATCTTCCCCGCTCAACCCTGCTCATGCTGGTGGCGGCATTCGCTGGCTACGAGCTGACCATGCGCGCATACCGTACGGCGGTCGACGAGCAGTACCGGTTCTATTCCTACGGTGACGCGATGTGCGTGCTGTGAGTGTCGTTCGGTGAGCGATCCGTTCGCGTTTGAATTGCAGGCAACCGACGGTGCGGCAAGAGCAGGGCGGTTCACCACGCCACACGGCGTCGTGGAGACCCCCCAGTTCATGCCGGTCGGCACGCTGGCGTCGGTCAAGGCGCTCGACCCTGACGACCTCACGCGCCTCGGCGCGACGATGATTCTAGCCAACGCCTATCATCTGCATCTGCGCCCGACCGACGAAGCGGTACGCGCGTTGGGTGGACTCCATCAGTTCATGCACTGGCACGGCCCTATCCTGACCGATTCCGGGGGGTTCCAGGTCTTCTCGCTCGAAGGCTTGCGGACGATCGGCGAGGATGGGGTGGAGTTCCGCAGTCATCTCGACGGGTCGGCGCATCAGTTCACGCCGGAGTCCGTCATGCGCATTGAACGGAACCTTGGCGCCGACGTCATCATGCAATTTGATCACGTCGTGCCCGGCCAGTCGCCGGAGGGACTTGCCCGCGAGGCCATGGAGCGCAGCGTTCGTTGGCTCGACCGCTGCCGGGTGGAGTTCGCGCGCCTCGAGCGGGAAGACCCTGCCCCGCCGTCGCCGGAGCAGGCGCTCTTTCCCATCGTCCAGGGCGGCATTCACGCCGCGCTCCGCCGCGAATCCGCCTCGGCCATACGCGACATGGCAGACTGGGTGGGTATCGGAATTGGCGGGCTGTCGGTGGGAGAAGCGAAGCCGGACATGTACGGCATGCTGGAGGTGGTACACGAGGTGCTCCCCACGGACCGGCCACGCTATCTCATGGGGGTGGGATTCCCGGAGGACCTCGTGGAAGGGGTGGCTCGCGGGGTGGATATCTTCGACTGCGTCGCGCCGACTCGGATGGGCCGCACCGGTGCCTTCTTTACGACGACAGGGCGACGGAACATCAAGAACGCCACCTTTCGACTGGATCCAGCACCGCTCGACAGCGACTGCCGCTGCGCGGCGTGTACACGCTTTTCGCGCGCTTACCTGCGGCATCTGTTCGTCACCGAGGAGCTGCTCGGACTGCGCCTGCTCAGCCTCCACAATGTACATTTCCTTGTCGCGCTGATGCGCGACGCGCGAGCCGCGCTGCTGGCAGGTTCGTTCTCGGCCTGGCAACGTGACTGGCTGACCCGCTATCACTCCCGATCTTCCCTGACATGACTGTTCCTGTTGCCGCCACGCTCATCGCCCTCCAGGCACCCAGCAATCAGATTGCCTCGATGGTGTTCATGTACGGCGCCATCTTCGCGATTTTCTACTTCGTCCTGATCCGACCGCAGCAGAAACAACGGAAAGCCGCCGACGAACTGGTACGCGCTGTCAAGAAGGGCGACGAGATCGTCACCGCTGGAGGCATCATCGGTGAAGTCCTGCACATCGCGAGCAAGGACGTCGCCAGCATGGATGACCGGATCACCATCAAGTCCGGCGACTCTCGCCTGATCGTCGAGCGTGGACGCATCGTGCGCGTGATCACCGCGACCTCCACCTCCGCCTGACCCGTCCGTGTCGCTGCTCGACATTCACGTGCTCGGCTCCCCGATCCTCCGGCAGGAAACGGAACGGATCGAGACCATTACGCCAGAGCTGCGGCGGCTGGTGGACGACATGTTCGACACAATGGAGAAAGCGAAAGGCATTGGCTTGGCGGCGCCGCAGGTTGGCCGTCGCGAGCGCTTGGCCATCGTCGATGCTGAGGACACGCGGCTGGTCGTGATCAACCCGGAGATCGTGCTGCGTGAGGGGAAGGTCAAGGGCGAAGAGGGCTGCCTCTCCATCCCGGAGGTTTTCGCCGACGTGGAACGCTCCGCACGCATTGTCGTGCGTGCGCAGGACATCGACGGGAACTTCTATGAGGTGGAGGCGGGCAGTCTCCTCGGACGTTGCCTGCAACATGAGATCGATCACCTGCACGGCAAGACCTTCATCGATCGGCTCAGCATCCTCAAACGTCGGGCCGCCCTGCGCGACTGGGACGAGGAAAAAGCGCAATACCCCAAGTTGTTACGGGTGCTGCCAGTGGGTGACCTGCCGGTCGAACGCGACCGCAATCCTGAGTAGCGGAACCTCACGCGAAGCCGCCTGACAATGCGCATTCTTTTCTGGGGCACGCCGGATTTCGCCGTCCCTGCGTTGCGGGCATTGCTCGGAGAAGGGCACGATGTCGTCGGGGTTGTGACGCGGGCGGACATGCCGCGCGGAAGGTCGCGGTCGCAGTTGGACCCGTCGCCCGTCAAGGTGGTGGCGCAGGCCGAAGGGATTCCCGTGTTGCAACCGGACCGGCCTCGCGGCGACGACTTTCTCGCCGCGATCGACGCGCTGGAAGCTGAGGTCTCCGTGGTCGTCGCGTACGGACGGATCCTGCCCCAGTCGGTGATCGATCGGCCCACCAGAGGAACGCTAAATATCCATGGGTCGCTTCTGCCGCGCTTACGCGGCGCGGCGCCATTGCAGGCCGCGATTCTGCAGGGTTTTTCGGAAACCGGCATCACCATCATGCAGATGGTCGCCGCCCTCGACGCGGGCCCGATGCTCCACGTGCTCCGCACGCCGATCAGCGCCGAGGAGACCTTCGGCGACCTGCACGACCGCCTCGCCGAGCTTGGCGCCCTCGGCATCGTGCAGGCCTTGGCGATGATCGAGGCCGAGGTGTCGAGGCCGGTCGCGCAAGACGACGCGTTGGCCACCTACGCCCCGAAGATCGATCGCGAAATGGCGCGCATCGACTTCTCCGCATCGGCCATCCAGGTCTCTCGCGTGATACGAGCCTTTGACCCGCGGCCCGGAGCGTTCACGCAGCTGCGCGGCTTCGACGTGAAGTGTTTTGCGGCTCGCGTGCTTCATGACGGCACGGACGACGTGCTGGATGAGCCAACGCGTGCCGCACCACCCGGGACGGTGCGTCTCGTCGACGCGGGCGGTCTGCTGGTGCGCTGCGGCGTCGGTGCGGTGCGCATTGCCGAAGTGCAACCCAGCGGAAAGCCGCGCATCGCAGCCGAAGCATGGAGTCGCGGCCGCGGCGTCTCCGCGGGCGATCAGTTCATCACGCGCCTGTAACTGACTCAACCGTCGGTCGTAGGCAAGTCTGCCGCGACAGCGACGGTCGCCCCGACTATCTTTCGCGAATGACGCCGGTGGAAGGGCCCGAGCAGGGCGTGCGCGCGCGCAAGGTCGCGCTTCGAGTCACCAAAGCCGGTTCAACGTCGGGTGGTGTCACCGAGACGCGAACCGCGGCTGCCATGGCACTCGCCGACATGCGGTCTGGCGCACTGCTGGACGTCGCCTTCGAGCGACGCGTCGGCGGCCTCGATGCGCGCGATCGACGCTGGGTGCAGGAACTCGTCTGGGGCATGCTGAGGCGTCGCGGTTGGCTGGACGCCATGCTCGGCGTACGCGTGAAAGGCGGCATGGCCAAACTCGACGCGGATCTTGCGGACTTGCTTCGACTGGGCGCGTACCAACTCATCGCCATGGGCAGCGTGCCGGCGTACGCCGCCATTGCGCAGACGGTGGAACTCGCCAAGCGGCGACATGGAATTGGGGCAAGCAAGCTTGCCAACGCGGTGCTGCGGCGCGTTGACCGCGAGCGCGCGTCACTGGAGCCACCGGTTCCTCATGATCCGATCGAAGCCATCGCCCAGCGATATTCACATCCCCGATGGGTTGTGGCGCGCTGGCTCGAACGATGGAGCGCCGAGGATGTCGAACGTTTGCTGGCGTCGAATAACGAGGAAGCAACGATCACGGTGCGTCCGTTCGGAGTCTCCCGTGACGTGCTCCAGGAAATGCTCGAAGGCGCCGGCGTAGAAACGCACGGAGTCCCGCTGGTTCCGGATTCGCTGCGCCTTGGGCCGGGCGTCGCGCTCGTGGAATTGGGCGCATTCAAGCAGGGCGTCTTGTTCGTGCAGGACCCTGCGGCGACACTCGTCGCGCAGTACGCGGCCACACCGACGGGCGCCGTCGTAGCAGATCTGTGCGCCGCGCCCGGCGGGAAAGCGATCGAACTCTCGCGCACCGCCAGGCTCGTCATCGCGGCCGACCGCAGTCACGCGCGAGTGGAGCGTATGCTGTTGGGACTCGGTCGGATTGATGCCGTGAATCTGGTGCCCCTCATCGCGGACGCCCGACACCCAGCCATCGCGCCGGTGGATGCGGTGCTCGTTGACGTCCCCTGCACCGGCACCGGGACGTTCAAGCGCCACCCCGATGCACGCTGGCGGCTCCGCATCTCTGATTTCGCCGTACTCGGGGCGCTGCAGAAACAGATTCTTCGTGCTGCGGCCACGATCGTGAAGCCAGGCGGGCTGCTGATTTACAGCACCTGCTCGCTGGAACTCGAAGAGAACGACGACCAGATCGCCTCGTTTCTCACCGATCATCCGCAGTTCGTCCTTGAGGCGCCGCCGGCGGGCACGGTCCCGGCCGATGTACTCGACGGTGGGCTGTTACGAGTGCTTCCGCAACACGGTGGCACAGACGGGGCCTTCGCGGCACGCCTGCGACGGATGCAGTGATGGCGCGGGGGGAACGACGCAGGAGCGCGACAGCGCGAACCTGGCTGATTCGAGGGCTTCTGGCCACAGTGTTCGGCCTGTCCGTGGGCGCGGTTGTCGGCGTGATGGGCGTGCGTTCACTGGAACCCGGTCGGCCGATCGCCAGGGACTCCGTGCTGTTGCTCCTGGACAGTCTGAGCGGCGCGTCGAATCGAGCGCCCGCGGATGCGCGATCCCGCCGACGCGAAGCCGACTCCGCGGACGCTGCTCTGCGCGTGCAGCGTATTCGTGACAGCATCGCCTTGGCCCGCACCACGGTCACCGTGCCTGACGTCATCGGCTTGGAGGAAGGCATCGCACGCACGCGCCTGGTTGAAGCGCGACTCGCCGTGGGCCCGGTTGAGTTCGAGGACTCGCGCGCGCCTGCCGGTACGGTGCTGCGCACGTCGCCGGGCCCGGGTGACTCGCATCAGCTCAACGCAATCGTCTCGCTCGTACTCAGCAACGGGCGCGTTCCACCTACCCTTGCTCCCTCCGCTCCACTCCGATGACCGTCCGCCTCGCCCCATCCGTCCTTGCCGCCGACTTCCGCCACCTCGGCTCCGACCTGGCCATGTGTGAGGCCGGCGGTGCCGATTGGATTCACGTGGACATCATGGACGGACGCTTCGTGCCAAGCCTGTCGTTCGGCGCGAAAGTGATCGACGCCGTGGAACGCTCCACGCCGCTCACCATCGATGTGCATCTGATGGTCGTCGAGCCGGAACGCTACTTCGACGAGTGCGTCAAGGCGGGTGCCGACATCCTGACCATTCACGCCGAGGCCGCCCCACACCTCGATCGGCAGCTCATGCGGATCAAGGAGCTGGGTTGCAAGGCCGGGGTCGCCCTCAATCCCGGTACGCCGCTGACCGTCATCGAAGAGGTCGCGCACCTGTTGGACCTTCTGCTCATCATGAGCGTCAATCCGGGTTACGGCGGACAGCAGTTCATTGAATACTCCATCGACAAGATTGCGCGTGCGCGCATGATGCTCGATCAAGCCGACAGTGACGCGGCGCTCGAGGTGGACGGTGGGATTTCGCGGGCAACGATCGCGCGGTGCTGGCGCGCGGGAGCTGATACGTTTGTGGCAGGAAACGCGATCTTCAGCGCAGCGAATCCGCAGGCCGAAATCGGGGAGCTGCGCGCGCTCTGCCAGGAAACCACGTGACGGCCAAACAGCAGTGGCTCGTCGTGCTCGCCATCGTGGCGCTGCTCGCCTGCGGGGCGTTCGGCGCGACGTACTTCCTGAAAGACGAGCTTACCTCGGTGTCGATCGGCTCCGACGCGCCCGGCTTCACGGCAATGACGCTTGATGCAGTCCCAACGGTCAAGACACTCTCGAACTACCGCGGCGACGTGTTGCTGCTGAACATCTGGGCCACGTGGTGTGGCCCATGTCGCGAAGAAATGCCCAGCATGCAGCGCTTGCACACCGCGCTGGGCCCCAAGGGCCTCCGGATCGTTGCCGTCAGCATCGACCCCGCCGGAAAGGAGCAGGCCATTCGCGACTTCGTGAAGGAGTTCGGGATCACGTTCGAGGTCCTGCACGACTCGACCGGCGTGATCCAGAGCCTCTACCGAACGGGTGGTGTACCGGAAACATTCGTGGTTGGTCGCGACGGCATCATCCGCAAGAGACTGATCGGCGGCGAGGATTGGAACTCCCCGCAGAATCGCCGCCTGCTCGAGCAGCTACTCACCGAATCACGCAGCTGACGTGACCAGTGCGTTTCAGCGGCGCCGCATTCTCGGTATCGAGACGTCCTGCGACGAGACGTCAGCGTCTGTCGTGGACGGCGACGCCGACCACCCGGTGCTGCGATCGTTGGTCATTCTATCGCAGGACGTGCACCGGCTGTTCGGAGGCGTCGTTCCCGAAATAGCCAGCCGTCAGCATCTCACCGGCATCGTGCCCACCGTTCGTACCGCGCTGCAGGATGCGGGCGTCTGTCTGCAGGATCTGGACGCGATCGCCGTGACCCACGCGCCCGGATTGGTCGGTGCGCTTCTGGTGGGCACCTCATTCGCCAAGACCTTGGGACTCGCCAGTCGCGTGCCCGTCGTGCCCGTCCATCATTTGGAAGGGCACCTGTTCGCGACGCTGCTGGAATCGCCCGACGCGGCGCCGCCGTTCACCGCGCTGCTGGTCAGCGGAGGGCACACACTCCTCCTCGACGTGCCCGCATGGGGCTCCTATTGCCTGCTTGGACGCACGCGTGATGACGCGGCCGGTGAGGCGTTCGATAAAGTCGCCAAGCTGCTCGGCCTACCCTATCCTGGCGGCCGCCCGCTGGAGGAGCTCGCGCGCTCAAGTGAGGCGAGTGGCCATCGGTTTCCGCGTCCGATGCTGCGCAAGAATGCCTCGCCGGGCGACGCCGATTACTTCGACCTCTCGTTCAGCGGACTCAAAACCGCCGTACTTCTGGCCGTCCGTGAGGCAGAGAGCCGTGGCACCCTCGACGCCGAACGTGCATCGATAGCGCGCGCCTTTCAGGATGCGGTTGTCGAGACGCTCTCGGCCAAGGTGGATCGGGCCAGCCGACTGTTCAAGCGAGACCGCGTGGTGCTCGGCGGCGGCGTGGCCTGCAA
>JANNEV010000278.1:0-6359 GCA_031379145.1 Gemmatimonadaceae bacterium | reverse complement strand
CATCTCGATCGGATAGACGTCGGCCGAGCCGATGAACATCGATGGGTACGGGGGGACGGGTGTGGTAATGCCGAACTTCCGCGCCATCGAGATGACGGGCCCGATGCCCACCTGGGTCCCGGTATTGATGGCCGCGAGGTTACGCGACATGTACAGTGCCTTCCGCATGGGCATCGCACCCATGAACTTCATGTCGTAGTTCTGCGGGGTCCAGGTTTCGCCGGAGAGCTGCTCGAGCGAGATAGGCGAATCGTCCACGATTTGTGCCGCAGTGAACCCAGCGTGAATTGCCGCCGCATACATGATCGGCTTGAACGTGGACCCGGGTTGACGCAGTGCCTGAACAGCGCGATTGAATTTCGAATCGTCGTAGTCGCGTCCGCCGACCATCGCGCGAACGAGACCGCTGCGCGGATCGATGGCCACGAAGGCCCCCTGCAAGTACGGCGAATTGGCCGCGCCGGACTCGCCGCCTTCCGCATTCCGTGCGACGTAGCCCTCGTACGTCAGGTGCTTGTACGCGCCATTTCGCCCAGCCTCGATGGCTTTCAACTGGTTCTCCAGTGCCCGTTCTGCCGCACCCTGCATGTCGACATCGAGCGACGTGTAGACCTTGAGCCCTTCGTCATAGAGACTCTTGCCGAAGTGGTCTTCGAGCTGGCGGCGCACCCATTCGAGGTAATACGGCGCCACATCGCCGGACTCGGTTCGCTGCGCGAGCTGCAGCGGGAACGATTTGGCCAGTGACGCATCGGCGTCGTTGATGGCACCTTCGCGCCGCATCAACTCGAGCACGGTATTGCGTCGGGAGATGGCCCGATCAGCGAAGCGACGCGGATTGTACCGCTCCGGCGCCTTGGGGAGCCCAGCGAGCATCGCCGCCTCCGCGACGGTCAGGTCGCGGACCGACTTTCCGAAGTACCGTTGCGCGGCGGTCTCGACGCCATAGGCGCCGTTCCCGAGGTAAATCTGGTTGAGGTAGAGCTCGAAAATCTTGTCCTTCGGATACCGCTGCTCGATGGCCCGGGCGACGCGGGCTTCCTTGAGCTTTCGGAAGATTGTCTTCTCCCGCGAGATGCGGTCAGGGAACACATTTCGCGCCAGCTGCATGGTGATCGTGGAGAAACCCTGCGCATATCGGCGGGCAACGACGTTTCTCGCGAACGCTCCGAAGATCCGATAGAAGTCGATACCGGAGTGCGAATAGAAACGCCGGTCCTCGACGATGATGAACGCATCACGCACGTGCTTCGGGATCTCGCTGACACGCACCAGTGTCCGACGCTCAAGGCCGAGCTCGGAAATGAACCGACCGTCAGCCGCGAACACCTTGGAGGTCTGGCGCGGTACGTACTGCTCGAGCGAGGCGATCGAGGGGCAGCGTCCGTCATCGCACACGACGGCCCACGCGCCGACCAGCACTCCCGCGCCCACGGCGGAACCGAACACGGCGAGCATCACGAGCCAGCCGAACGCCGGGTAGCGGGTGAAGACGAAGGCGAACACGCCGCGGACCGCGGCGATCACGCCGCCGGAGGCACGCTTACGAGACCCGGCGGTCGACACGGGATCGGAACCTGGTAGAATGCGGCATCGGTGTTCCAGAACGGTACCGACCCGCCCCCGCGTGCGCCAAGGTTGCCGGACCGGATATTATTGGCGCATGACTGTACATCCTGCCCCGATTTCCGAACTCGCCTGGCGCGAGCTCCTGTTTCAGCACACCGACGGTCTGGCCGACGCGTTTCTGGCGGGTCAGGTGACCGGCTACTGCGGGTTCGACCCCACGGCGTCCAGCCTGCACGTCGGCAACCTGATTCCGGTCATGGGCCTGGTGCACCTACAGCGTGCCGGCCACCGACCAATAGCCCTCGTGGGCGGCGGGACTGGCATGATCGGCGATCCGAGTGGCAAGAGCAGCGAACGCAACCTGCAAAGCCTTGAGACGATCAAGGAGAACGCCGATGCGATTCGCGCGCAGTTGGCGCGGTTTCTCGACTTCGACGGCCCAAACGCTGCAAAGCTGCTCAACAACCTTGCATGGCTGGAGCCACTCTCCCTTCTCACGTTCCTGCGCGATACGGGCAAGCACTTTTCGGTCAACGTGATGCTGGCGAAAGACTCCGTGAAGTCTCGCCTGGAGACCGGGATCTCGTTCACCGAGTTTTCCTACATGCTCCTGCAGGCGTACGACTTTCTGGAACTGCATCGTCGGGAAGGCGCCACGCTCCAGGTCGGCGGGAGCGACCAGTGGGGCAACATCACTGCGGGCACCGAGCTCATTCGACGGGTCACCGGCGCCAGCGCACACGCGCTCACGTTTCCGCTGATCACCAACGCGAACGGGACGAAGTTCGGAAAGAGTGAGGCCGGTGCGGTATGGCTCGATGCGACGCGCACCTCGCCATACCAGTTCTTCCAGTTCTGGATGGGGGCAGACGATCGCGACGTCTCGCGATTCCTCCGCTACTTCACGTTGCTACCACGCGAGGAGATCGAGGGGCTGGACGCTGCCGTACGGGAGCATCCGGAGCGGCGTGCGGCCCAACGCGCGCTGGCGACCGATGTGACCGAGCGTGTTCACGGCGAGCTCGCGGCCCGCGTCGCCGCGGAGGTCTCCGCCCTGTTGTTTGAGAAGGCCGATCCGACGCTGCTTTCCGACGCTGCGCTTGACGCCCTGCGCGCGGAGATCCCGTTCGCCGTCTACGCGCCGGCATCGGACGTCACGACGACCGACGACGGCGTTGACGTTTGCGAGTGCCTGACCGCACTTGGCCTGACGGCATCTCGTGGCGCAGCGAAACGCTTGCTGGAACAAGGCGGGGTGAGTGTCAACGGCGCCAAGGTGGCCGCGACGGAGCGCATGATCCCGGGCGATCGTCTGCTCCGCGGACGGCATTTGCTGCTGCGAAAAGGCGCGCGTGACTTCGGGCTGATCCAGGTGCCGTAGCGGCGCACTCAGCGGGAGGCGCCCGCAGGGAGCCCGCGTCGGCCCGCGTCGGCCCGCGCCAGCTCAACAGTCTGATCATCGACGCACAACGTCGCTTCTCCAGCCGGCTACGGCCCACCCTCCAGCAACCGAATCACACGGTCGATTTCCTGCGTCGTGTTGTAGCAGTGAGGCGAGAGTCGGATGGCCCCTTCTCGCGTCGCGTGTGTGACTCCGGCGGCACGAAGGCGTTCACTGACCACATCGAGCTGCGCGGGCGCAAAGGCGATCACGCCAGCGCGGCGCGCTCGATCCGCAGGAGTGACCATTCGGACATCGGAGCGGGACGCCACCCAGTCAACAATGCGCTGCCCGAGGCGCGCGATGTGTTCGCCAACCGCCGCGACGCCAAGGTCGAGCAGCAGCGCGGTGGAAGCATTGGCGACGGCAAAGTCGTGATACGCCAACGTGACCACTTCAAAACGACGAGCATCGGGAAAGAAATCGAACTCGTAGTCCGTCAGTCGTGCGTAGTCAGTTGACGCCCGCATGCACGCCCAGCCCACATCATGCGGTTCGATCGTCTCGATCAGGCCGCGACGCACGTACACGAAGCCGGTGCCCCAGGGACTCAGCTGCCACTTTTGCGCCCCGCTGGCGAAGACGTCGACCGAGAGCGCGTGCAAGTCGATCTCGCGAATCCCGCACCCCTGGATGCCGTCCACGATGAACAGCACCCCGTTGGCCCGACACGCCGAGCCGATGCGGTGCAGGTCGGCGACGAAGCCGGTGGCGAACTGCACCCAGGAGATGACCACCGCCACCACATCCGGTCTCGCGATGGCCTGCACGAGCGTATCCTCGTCCGGAAGCCCGTCCTTTCTGGGCACGAGCTCGAGCGAGATTCCGCGGGACGACAGCGCCTGAAACGGGTACACACAGCTCGGGAACTCACCGTCGAACGTCAGGATGACCCCGGGACGCAATGGCAAGGCCCGCGCAGCCAGGTTCAGTCCGTACGTGGTGTTGGGCATCAACGCGATCTCGTCGGCATCGGCGCCCACCAGTCGGGCGAACTGTGCACGTGCCGTCGCAGCCGTCTCGAACATGAGCGCGAGTGGCAAGGTGTGCGGGCGGGCGCGCATGGCCGTCCACGCATTGGCCGTGTCGACAGCGGCCTGCGGCATCGGACCGGTGGACGCCGCGTTCAGGTACGTCGCCGTGTCGCTCGCCATCCACGGATACTCGCGCGCACGCAGGGCATCGACGTCGAATGCGGCGAGAAGGTCGGTAGTCATCGGTCGAGCTGGGAAAAGGGTTTCGATCGCGGGCAACTCATGATGGCCCGTGCGCGTCGGACCGCGATTGCCCGAGTACGCTCACGCCGCCGATGGTGTGGCCGTAGCCGAACGACGCCACGCGCGCGCACCCGCGGCATGCTCCAATGTCTCGGTGAGGCCATCCAGATAGGCGGACCACCCGTGCCGTCTGTCGGCGCGTGCTGCCGCCGCCGCGCCCATGATGCCACGCGTGTGCTCGTCCGAGAGCACCTGCGCCAGCGACGATACCGTCGCCGCTGGATCTGCGGCATCTGCCACGAACCCGGTGACCCTGGGTACGACCAGAGACTCGAGGTCAGATCCCGCAGGCACGACGACCGGAAGTCGCTGCTGCATCGCGACCAGCACCGCAATCGCTCCCAAGTCTCCGGGTGCAGTGACCCACACCGCGTTCGCACTGCTCGACTCGAGAGCGAAGTACTCGTCTGCGAACCGCACCCACACGCGCTCGCTCAGTCCGACGGCGCCGGCGTGGATTCTCACGTCCTGAAGCGCGATGTCCTCGCCGACGATCACGACCCGGAGCGCAGGATGCCGTGCCGCAAGCCGTGACAGCGCGCGCAGCGCGGTTGCGTTGGCCTCGGAGTGCTCGGGCGAGGGCACGAGCACGAGCGATGGCGAGGCGGTCCTCAGCGCATCGGTGCGATCCTCAACCCGCATGGGCGAGGCGCGACGCGGAGTGGCGACGTCGAGGCATGGCCACGCCAGCGACCGCGAAGCGGACACGTCCGACGATGTCGCCGTCACGTCCGAGCGCACACGAACGTACCGAGCAATGTGTCCCGTCAGGCGACCGCGCCACGTCAGAACGTCAGGTTCGGCGACGCGCAGTCGTTGTACGATGGCACCGCGAGGGCCAACGCAGGCCGCAGCGAGCAGCGCGTCGGACTCGCCATGCAACAGCAGCACCTGCGGACGCGTTGCGGCAACTGCACCTCGGACATCACGCCAGCGCGACCACAAGGACGACCGATTGATGCGACGAAGCGCCACATTCGGGAATCCTGCCTCGACGCCGTTGGCAGTCTCGGCGCGTCCGGAATAGCAGGCGGTCACCGCAAGGCCGCGGCGCGCGAGGCCCTCCGCGATGGCGAGCAACAGTCGCGTGCTCGCATTCCAGGTTGGATCGGTCGCGACGATGAGCACACGCATGGCCCGTCAGCCGCCGACGCCAACGGGCAGCGAGCTGACTGCGGGGGCCGCACCCACGTCGGGCATGGCGCCGCGCCGATCGAACTGCATGGTGTGCAATCGCGCGTAGGTGCCATTGGCCGACAGCAGCGCCGCATGCGTGCCTTCTTCCACCAGCAGACCCTGATCAAAAACGAGGATGCGATCGGCGTGTTGGATCGTGGCCAACCGGTGCGCGATCACGAACACCGTGCGTCCGGCCAGCAGCCGGTCGATCGCCTCCTGCACCAGTCGCTCCGACTCCACATACAAGGCCGAAGTGGCCTCGTCCAGAATCAGGATTGGTGGGGCGGACATCAGCGCGCGCGCAATGGCCAGCCGCTGCCGCTGTCCGCCCGACAGGCGCGTTCCTCGCTCGCCAAGATTGGTTTCCCAGCCGTTCGGCAGATCCCGGATGAACCCCAGCGCATTGGCGGCTTCGGCAGCGGCATCGAGTTGCGACTGGGTCGCGTCGATACGCCCGAAGGCCACGTTGGCGCGGACGGTGTCGTTAAAAAGCACGGTGTCCTGGCTCACTATTCCGGTCAGTGCGCGGAGGGCGGGCAGCTTGATGTCCCGCAGGTCGACACCATCCAGCAGGATCCGGCCCTCCGTGGGCTCCACAAACCGCGGCAAGAGATCCACCAGCGTCGACTTGCCGGCACCACTCGCGCCAACCAGCGCGACGATCTCACCCTTGCGTGCAGTAAACGACACGTTGCGCAGGGCCGATGCGCCTTCAGCGTACGCGAATGACACCTGCTCGAAACGCAGGGCATCGTTGAACGAGGGCGCCGCCACCGTCCCACGATCCGCGACGATTTCCGACGACGCATCGAGGATCTCGAACAGCCGTTCGGCACTCGCCAGCGACTGCTGGGCAGCGGGTTGCACTTGCGACAGCTGCTTGAGCGGCTGCA
>JANNEV010000258.1:0-5054 GCA_031379145.1 Gemmatimonadaceae bacterium | reverse complement strand
CGCGAACCCGCGCCTTGTTACCAGGCGCTCGGGCACGCTCCAACTCACCGTGAGTGAGCGGAGGCGCACGAACGATCCGTCCTCAAGCAGATCGGACGTGTAGTTGTTCACGCCAACCTGATTCGGGTTCTCTCCAATGCTCGGAAACTTTGCGTTTGGGTTTTCGGGGGTCCACCGGTCGAAGTAGCGATCCTTCTGGACATTCGACCGCGGACTCGCCTCGCTGCGCAGGCGATTCACGTTCAGCACCTTGTTGCCGCGCACGCCCTGCAACAGGCCCGTCACTTCGAAGCCGCGCCACGACACGGTGTTGGTCCAGCCGTAAGTGAAGTTGGGCGTCGGATCACCGATGTCCGTCCGATCGTCCAACGTGATGCGACCGTCTGGTGTCATCACCAGCCGACCCGCCGAGTCGCGTCCGGCAACATCACGAATCTTGAGCTCACCCGGACGACTGCGTCGGCCGGTGGCAAAGTTGAGCGTGGTAAAGGCCGCTGAGTCAGCAGCGTCTCGCACGATCCCATCACTGATGAAGCCATAGAAGGTGCCGATTGGCTTGCCCGCGATGATGCGAGATCCCGGCAGATTGAAGTCCTGCGTAATGAAGGCAGCCTGAATTTCCTGAATTCCGCCGAGCTCAATGACACGGTTGCGATTGCGCGCGACGTTTGCCGCCGTGCGCCAGGCCACGCCCTTCGCCGACGGCCGGAGCAGCTGGACACCGACATCCAGCTCCACACCAGAATTGCGAATGGAACCCAGATTCTGCAGCGCGGTGACGAATCCGGTCTCCAGCGGCAGCTGCACAGTCAGGAGCAGGTCCTTCGTCGTCTTGGTGTACGCATCGGCCGTGATGGTGACGCGGTCGAACAACCCGAGGTCAATGCCGCCGTTGCGATCCGTGGTGGTCTCCCAGGTGAGATCCGGATTGGCTACTGCGAACGGGTAGTAGCCCGGCACCAGTCCGCCGTTGAAGCTGTAGGTCTGATCGTTGAGCCGAGCCAGCGAATTGTACGGGCGAATCGAGGGATTGCCGACCACCGCCGTCGAGACGCGAAACTTGAGATCATTGATGACGCTGCTGTTCTTGAGGAACGCTTCATCGGACACGCGCCACGCCAGTGCGGCGGACGGAAAGACACCCCATTTCTTGCCCGAGCCGAACCGAGAGGATCCGTCACGACGCGCGGTCACCGTAAGCAGGTAGCGATCGGCCAACGTGTAGTTCACACGCCCGAGGTACGACATCAACGTCCACACTTGACGCGCCGACGAAATGGACGGTCCACCTTGTTGTGTACCGGACCCGATGTCGTTGTATCCGTTGACATCACTCACGAACTGCGTGTTGCTCGCCGTTTCGTTGGTCTGCTCCTGCTTCTGTCGCGTAAATCCGCCGAGCACGGTGAGGGCGTGCTGTCCGAACTTCTTTTGCCAGGTCAGCGTGTTTTCGTTCAGCCACGACGTGGTCAGGCCGCCCGCGCGGATAGCCTCACCGTTGGACTCGGAGCCGCGTAGTGTCGTGCGTGGGAAATAGGTATACCGCCCACGGTCGGCATAGTCGCCGCCGAGGCTGACGCGAAACTTGAGCGATGGGACGATGGTGTACTCTGCATAACTGTTCGCGAGGAGTCGCGAATCCGTCAGACTGTCCGCCACGTCGAGCGCCATGGAGATCGGGTTCGGCGTCTCCGGTGGATTGAGCGACGAGGGAATGTCGGTGAAGATGTAGGAGTAGGTACCATTGGGTCGGCGCACCGGCAGGATCGGCTGATACTGCAACGCACCGCTGACCACGCCAGCGTTTCGGTTCTGTTGGCCATCTGACGCGGCGGAGCGCGTGGCGACTCTGCTTCCCGTAAGGTTCGCGCCCACTTCGAACTTCTTGCCGATCTGTTGACTGACGTTCACTCGGCTGGAGAAGCGCCGAAGCCCCGAGCCAAGAATGATGCCGTCCTGATCGATGAGTCCACCGGAGAGTGCATAGCGGGTGCGATTGCCGCCGACCGTGGCGCCGCGCATGGTCAACTGGAAGCTCTGGATGCCGGCGTCCCGGAAGATCTCGTCCTGCCAGTCTGTGTTGGTGGTGATCTTCGATCGAATGGAGTCGGGGAACGGCTCGGCAATGCTGGAGTTCCTCGCCCATTCGTTGGCGTAGTCCATGTAGCCTTGCGAGTCGAGCAGGTCATAGCGCTTGGAGACACGCTGTTGACCGGCGTAGTAGTCCAGCGTGAATTGCGGCTTCGCCCCCTGCCCCTGCTTCGTGTTGATGATCACGACGCCGTTGGCTCCGCGCGCGCCATAGATGCTGGTGGCTGAGCCGTCCTTCAGGATCTGAATCGACTCGATGTCGTTGGGATTCAGCGCGGCCAGCGGATTGGCCGGCACGGTTCGCGAACGACCACCGTTGCCAACGGCAGATCCCTCGAGATCGTTCTCGATGGGAAACCCGTCAATGACATACAGTGGCTCGGCATTGCCCGTGATGGAGGAATTTCCGCGCACGCGAACGGAAATGCCGCCACCGGGTGCACTCGAGGCACTGGAGACGGCAACGCCTGGCGCGGTGCCAGCGAGCAGTTGGTCGATCGAGACAATCGGCGTCTTTTCCAGTGCTTCCGTATTGACGGACGTCACGGCGCCAGTGAGATCACGTCGTTTCTGCGAGCCGTAGCCGACCGCCACTACGGCATCGAGCTGCACGGCACGTGCCGGCAGCAGGAAGTCGACTGTCGACGTCCCTCCGGCCGTGATGGTGAGCGAGCGCGACACCGCCGCGTAGCCAATGCGCTGCGCGCGCACGATGTACGTGCCGGCTGCCACGCGAAGCGTGTACCGCCCGGTTTCGTCGGTCGAGACACCCGCCTTTGTTCCGATGACCGTCACGGTCACGTTGGACAACGGACTTGCTGTGGCAGAATCGCGCACCACACCGTCGAGTCGACCAGTCGTCTGCGCCGTGACCGTCACCGGCACGAAGACCAGCACCGCCGATGTCCATACACGGGACAGAGTTCGAAACCACTTCATCGCCACACGCTCCTGAGGGAATGGGACAGCAGGGGGTATCATGGCATGACCAGCGCCAAGCGCGCACGCTCGCGTCGGCCGTGTTCAGCGAGGGACTGCAAAGGACGCGACGGGTCCGGGGCGTCCGTCGCTGCGAACGGATCCACGGTGCGTAGCGCCGGAGACGCTCCACACGAGGCACGGACAACGAGATCCGGATCAACCAGTCGACGTCGAATGGGACCTTCGCCGCGTGCCTGCGCGAGGACCGCATCGACGGCGATCGCGCCGATGCGCTCGACCGGCTGCCGTACGGTGGTCAGGGGCACCGGTGAGCGTGCGCCCAGTGCGATGCCGTCGTATCCCACGACGGCAATGTCGTCGGGTACCCGGACACCGTGCGCGATCAATCCGTCGATCAATCCCAAGGCGCCCAAGTCGTTGAACACCCACATCGCGTCCGGACGATCCGACAGACGCGCGATGTACTCACCAAGCTCTCGACCCGAGTTGTAGTCATTCCATTCGCCTTCGTACGGATACTCGAAGACGAACGCGTCATCGACCGGCACACCGTGTTCTCGTGCAGTGCGACGATATCCGGTGGACCGGGCGTCACCAGCCGATGATCCAAAGCGGTCGGTGATATATCCAAGCTTGCGCCGCCCGAGAGTGGCGAAGTGCTGCCCGACCAGCTCACCCGCGCGGTCGACGTCACTGCCCACGAACGGCACGTCGTCTCCAACGGTGTAGGAGACCATCACGAACGGAAAGCGGCGCGCCTGCAACTGCTGCAACGACTCACTGAGCTGATAGGTCGTGCGACTCATGGTCACGACAACCAGGCCATCCACGCCAACATCGAGCAACCGTCGAATCTGCGTGTCTTCGCGCTCGGATACGTTGCCGCTGGACAGCAGCAGCATGCCGTATCCGTTCGCGTGCGCCCGTTCCTCGGCGACGTGCGCGAGCATCGAAAAGAACGGCGAGTTCAAGTCGCGCAGCACGAAACCGAGCGAGCGGCCGCCAGCCGACGGCGCATGGTCGCCTCGCCATGGAGCAGTCACCGCCAGTGCTGCCGGACGGACCGCGACGAACGTACCTCGGCCGACTCGACTGTTCAGGATGCCTTCACTGACGAGACCGGCGAGTGCCTTATTGATCGTGATGACCGAGACGCCGTAGTCTTCCGCCAGTCGACGATGTGGCGGCAATTGATCACCGACGGCAATGGTGCCGTCAACGATCTGTCGACGGAGACTATTGGCCACTTGCTGATAGAGCGGGGTCGGAGCGCCTGCGTCGATCTTCACGTCGGCCTGTCTCTCGGTCAGGGCAGTGCGCCCTGCGAAGGAGGAACGTCGGTGCTGGGAAGGAGGGCACCAACCGGCCGAATGCACTTGGCCGCCATGCGGGTAATCGCTGCGGGCAAGTGTACGATCTGCATATTGATATTGTCAATACGCTCGATGTCGACAATAATCAGTCATTGTGACCGAGTTTATGGGTTCGACAGCTGACGTCGCCGGATTGCCTCCAGCAAGTAGTAGTCCGCGTACGCGAGCCCGACGTCGATATCCAGCCCTTGCGGTCGATTCCCGACCGCGTGGAGCACGACCGACTCAGTGTTCGTTCCTTCCGACAGGTACGAACCACACAGGGCGCGCAGCATGGAGGGCATGGACCGTCTGCGAATCCAGAGCGCATGCTGAACCATGCGATGAAGTTTGACGCGAACCAGGATGGCCAGCTCAGTAAGGACGAGCTACGAAAGTTCACCGAAGACTTCGTCAAACGACACCCAGGCCGCAGTGGCGGTCATCGGTGAGTGATTGTCGGCACGGTGGAGCTGGTTGACTGCGACGGTGGCGACTGGCACTTGGCGAAGCCCGAGCGGGCCAGCCGGCTACTCAAGCCGACGCGGCATCCGCAGCCAGTTTGGTTCAACCCGTTTTGAAGTTTCGCGGGCACCGGCACCGACCTGGCCTATGCGGTTTTCCGGTATTTGTAAAAGTCGCCCTCAACGGGACGGGCAAGCCGGTTCA
>JANNEV010000233.1:0-10468 GCA_031379145.1 Gemmatimonadaceae bacterium | reverse complement strand
CCCGGAAGGAATCGAAGGGCGGGTGCCGTACAAAGGCCCTGTGGGTGACGTGATTTTTCAGATGATTGGTGGCCTGCGAAGCGGTATGGGATACGTGGGTTGCAATACGATCGACATGCTCCGCACCGAGGCTGAGTTCGTGCGGATCACTACCGCCGGACTCCGAGAGTCGCATCCGCACGACGTGACCATTACGCGCGAAGCCCCGAACTACTCCTTGTAGCCTACGGCGTCTCGCGTTCCTTCCGCGGCCTACTGTCCGAAATCGGTGCGCGCGGCGACATTGGCTCGCGGCTGACGGGCAAGACCCCGGCAGCTTCGCGGGCGCACGGGCGCCTTGTCACAGCCTTCGCCGTTCCACACTAACCGAACCGCCGACATGGGAATCTGGTCCAAGAAATCGATCACTGCGCTTCGCGCGGAAGCAGCCAGTTCCGAAGGCGGCCTGAAGCGAACGCTGGGCGCGCTGAATCTCACGATGCTCGGCATCGGCGCGATCATTGGCGCTGGCATTTTCGTGCTCACTGGTACCGCCGCTGCGAATTTCGCCGGTCCCGGCGTGTCGCTGTCGTTCGTACTGGCCGGACTCGCCTGTCTGTTTGCCGGCCTGTGTTACGCCGAGTTCGCTTCGATGATTCCGATTGCGGGCTCCGCCTATACCTACAGCTACGCAACCATGGGCGAGGGCGTCGCCTGGTTCATCGGCTGGAACCTGGTGCTCGAGTACCTCTTCGCCGCGGCGACGGTGGCGGTGGGCTGGTCCGGCTATTTCAGTGCCATGCTCGGCTCGGCGGGACTGCACATTCCGGCGGCACTCGCCTCGGCACCGCTCACCGTCGAAAATGGGCATCATGTCGTCCGCGCGTTCACCTGCGTGGATGGCTCGGGTGCCGTGCTCGGCGACGCGGTAACCAAGTTGGCGTTCGCGACGCGCGACGCTTGCGTCGCTGGCGGCGGCAGCGTGGTGAACGGACTCATTAACCTGCCGGCAATCTTGCTGATTCTGGGGCTCACGATGCTGCTGGTTCGCGGCGTGCAGGAGTCGGCGACATTCAACAACGTCATCGTCGCCATCAAGATGGTTATCGTGCTGCTCGTCATCGGTTTCGGCTTTTTTTATGTGAACACCGACAACTGGCACCCGTTCATTCCGGAGATGGTCACGAATTCCGATGGCAGCACGAAGTATGGAATGTCTGGCGTGTTGCGGGCTGCGCCGGTGGTGTTCTTTTCGTACATCGGATTTGACGCGGTATCCACCGCGGCCCAGGAAGCAAGGAACCCGCAGCGTGACTTGCCGATCGGCATGATCGCGTCGCTGTTGATCTGCACGGTGCTCTATATCCTGATGTCGCTGGTGATGACCGGCCTCGCGCCCTACCAGTCACTCGGAGTCGCGCATCCGGTCTCGGCGGCGCTCGAAGCGGTGCCGCAGCTCAAGTGGCTGGAGAACCTGGTGAATATCGGAGCCGTGGCCGGCCTGTCTTCCGTTGTGCTGGTCATGCTCATGGGCCAGCCGCGCATCTTCTACACCATGTCGCGCGACGGACTGCTGCCAAAAATCTTTAGCCGGGTCCACAAGAAGTATCAGACTCCGGCGGCGTCCACGTGGATTGTCGGCGCGTTGGCGATTGTGATCGCGGGTTTCTTTCCGCTCGGCTTGTTGGGCGAGTTGGTCTCCGGCGGAACACTGGCGGCGTTCGCCACGGTGTGTCTCGGCGTCCTGGTGCTGCGGCAGCGTTCGCCCGAACTCGAACGACCGTTCCGCACGCCGTGGGTTCCCTTGGTGCCGATACTCGGAGTGTTCGCGACGCTGTACATGATGTATCAGCTCCCCGGACTGACGTGGGCGCTGCTGGGTGCCTGGACCGCCATCGGCATGACCACCTATTTCCTGTACGGCATGCGAAACTCCACGATCGGCAAGCGGGAAACTGACAGAAAATGATCACTGCTGCAGTCGATGGACTGCTGAGCGCATCTGAAGAACGGAAGGCGGCAATCCGCGAGTGGTTCGCCGCCCTTCGTCCGGGCATGACCGTCGCACTCTCCACGCATATCAACGCGGATGGCGACGGGTGCGGTTCGGAGACGGCGCTCGCGCGCCTGCTCCAGTCCTGCGGAATTCGCTGTCGCATCGTGAATCCGACACCGTGGCCGTCGATGTTCGAGTTTCTGCTCGGTTCCGACATCGAAGAGGCGAGTGCGCAGGGCGCGAAAGCACTCGACGGGGTTGATGCGATTGTCGTGCTGGACATCAACGACCTGCGTCGGCTCGGGCATCTGGCCGATCACGTGCGGAAGCACACGGTGCCGGTCTCCGTGATCGACCACCACATCGCTGGTGACGATCCGATTGGGTCGTTGGCCATCGCAGACATTCGCGCCTGCGCAACGGGCGAGATTGTCTACGACATCGCGATGACGCTGGATCTCGAGATCACGGCGGATATCGCGAAGTCGCTCTACGCGGCAATCCTCACCGACACCGGAAGTTTCCGCTTCAGCAATACGTCGCCCCGTGCGCATGCGATCGCGGCCGCCCTGTTGAGCGCGGGGGTTGACCCGGAAGAGATGTATCGGCGCATCTACGCGCAGGTCAGCGTTGGCCGGCTGCAACTGCTACGGGAGGCGTTGAGCTCGCTCGAGGTGGATGCCGCAGTCGGACTCTCGTGGATATCGGTGGCGGCCGGTGTGATGGAGAAATTCGACGTGACAAGTGAAGAGCTCGACGGCATCGTGGAACATCCTCGCTCGATCACCGGCACGCGACTCGCGCTGTTCTTCCGCGATCTTGGGCACGGGAAGGTCAAGGTATCCTTCAGAAGTACCGGGATGGTGGACGTGCAACGCCTGGCGAGCCGCTATGGCGGCGGCGGACACGCCAAAGCCGCTGGCGCGCTGCTGAGCGGCACGTTGGAGGAAGTTCGAGGCCAACTGGTCGCCGATGCGCGCATGTACCTCGGCTCCGGTAACCTCCCGCAGGACGTGGCTCAGGAAGCCTGACCTGAGCGTTCGGTCGGCGTCGGGGACAAGGGTCGCCGCTGGAGAAATCACGTCCGTCTTGGAACGACTCGCCGACGTCCCTAGCTTACTCGTCGGCGGCGCGCGTTCGATCCGCTCGCGTACTCACACTCCGATCTACCGAAATCCGTCATGCAGACCCTTCAGGAGCGTATCGCTGGCGTTCTCACTGGCGTACGAAACCCGCGCACAGGCGCCGATGTCATGGCTGCCGAGATGGTGCGCGATATCGCAACAACCACCGACGGCAAGGTTCGTCTGACGCTGCTGCTCTCGCCTGCGGACGATGCCACTTTGGTGCGTACGGTTCGGCAGGCGCTTGAGGCGATGGAAGGCGTGACCGATGTTCGCGTCGATGTTCGGGATCCGGCGCAGGCGATGGCCACTCCGGCGCGCAGAGCCGATACCGTGGGTGTGACTCCGCCGCCCGCCGGTAAGGGGCGCTCGCTGCCCGTGATGGACACTGGCCCGGCGGCGAAGGCACCGCCGAAGGTACCGGAGCCGGTGGCATATCCACAGCTCGGGCGCATTATCGCGATCTCGTCGGGGAAGGGCGGGGTCGGCAAGTCCACAGTGGCGGTCAACATCGCCCTGGCGCTTGCCGCACAGGGGAAGCGGGTGGGCATCATGGATGCCGATATCTACGGTCCGAACTTGCCGCTCATGCTCGGTGTCGACGCGGCTCCGGCCGTACGAGACGAGAAGATTATTCCGCTCGAGGCCTTCGGCATCAAGGTGATCTCGCTCGGATTCCTGATCGAGAAGGAGCAGCCGGCCATTTGGCGAGGCCCCATCGTCATGAAGATCCTCACGCAGTTCCTGCGCGATGTCGCGTGGGGGCAGCTCGACTATTTCCTGGTTGATATGCCGCCGGGTACGGGCGATGCCCAGCTTTCGCTCGTGCAGGCGACCCAAGTGCACGGCGCGATCATCGTTACCACGCCGCAGCAGGTCTCCGTGGGCGATGCGCTTCGTGGGGTGAAGATGTTCGAGAGAACGGGTGTGCCCGTGCTCGGGATTGTCGAGAACATGTCGTGGTTCGAGAACCCCGAGACCGGGAAGCCAATCGCAGTGTTCGGCTCCGGCGGCGGCGAGCGCCTGGCGAAGGAATGCGATTTGCCGCTCCTTGGCCAGGTGCCGCTTGATCCGCGCATTCAGGAGGGCGGAGACACGGGCCGGCCTATCGTGGTGGCGGAACCGGAGTCCAAGGCGGCAAAGGTGCTCGAGGCAATCGCCATCAAGGCCGTCGAACGATTGAACGAACGCTACGGCGCACAGCATCTGCGCGTCTGAAGCCCGACGCCTCGAGACGAACACGTAGTGCTCTTCCCGGACGCGCCTGACGGACCGGTGCCAGAAGGCGAGACGTCCGAGATCGGCGCCCCGGCAGGTGCGCTAGTCGGCGAGCCGCTGGCAAGAACGATTCGGCGTGTCGCGGTGCCTGCTGTCATCGCGAACCTGCTGATGACGATGTTCCACACCGTGGACACGTTCTGGATTGGACGGTACCTCGGAGCCAACGCACTCGCGGCTGCGACGGCCTCGATCTTCTGGATCTGGCTGTTCGTTTCGGTCGGCGAAATGGTCAGCATCGGCGTGGACGCCATTGTCGCGCGCCGCCACGGCGAGCGTCGCCCGACCGAGGCCGCGCGTACAGTGGGCGAGGGCGTTGTGTTCGGTGTCGCGCTTGGCTGCATCGTGGCGATCTCAACGCCGCTGTTGCTGCCAACCATGTTCGCGCTCATGGAGACCAGCGATGCCATCTCCAGCATCGGATCGCTGTATCTCGGCACGTACTTGCTCGGCATGCCGCTGATTTTCGGTTTTTTCGCGGTCGACGCTGCGTTTCGGGCCAGCGGCGATACGCGCACGCCACTCTACATTCTCGTGGGTGCCACGCTTCTTGGCCTCGCGCTGGATCCTGTGCTGATTCTCGGGTTCGGGCCCTTCGGCGGTCTGGGATTGCGCGGCGCCGCGTTGGCCACGCTTGTTCCCCGCGCGCTTGGGTGCATCATCGGGGTCGCGATATTGCGCGCTCGGGCTATGATCGCATTTGCGCCTCCTCGCGCCAATGTGATGGCGAGCATTGCCAGGATCGGTGCACCGGCTGCCGCAACCGGAGTTGCGTTCAGCGCCATCTACGTTTTTCTCACGCGGACCACCACGCAGTTCGGCACGCCCGCGCTGGCTGCACTCGGACTGGGGTTCCGTGTGGAGGGCGTCGTCTACGTTGTGGCCGTGGGCTTCGGGGCCGCAGTCGCCGCCATTGTCGGGCAGAGCCTCGGTGCCGGCAACATCGAGCGCGCGCGTCGGGCAGGATGGAGTGCGGCCGCGATCGTCAGCGCCGTGGGCTTCTTAATGGCGACAATCACCACGCTTGCTCCGGAGCTGTTGGCCGGGATCTTCTCCACCGACGCCGCTGTGGTGGCTGAGGCCGCGCACTATCTCCGGATCGCGGCATTCTCACAGCTGTTTCTCGGTGCCGAGGTCGTGCTGGAGAGCGCGATGGGAGGCGCCGGTTGGACGCTGCCGCCGATGCTCTCGTCCACTGCGATCACGGCCCTGCGGATTCCGCTCGGCGCGTGGAGCGCCGCGCACTTCGGGACCAGTGGTCTGTGGTGGACGCTCGCCCTGACGGCGGCCGCGCGCGGCGTCGTGATGTCGCTGCTGTGGGCGAGTGGTCGGTGGCAGCGCGTGAGGGTGTAGCCAGCACATCGCGTCCCCCCTCACGCGCAGACCACTCTAACGCACGACCCACTCAGCGCCGAGTACGGTGGTGTCCCACGCCATGCGCAATTCACCCTTCTGTACGCCTGGCGTTGTGGCGGGGATCAGCCACACGGAAAAGCTCTCCGTCGGCGACGACACGGTGCGCATGACAAGCGGAATACGAGCGGCGTCTTTTTTCATGTCGTATGCGGTCACTGCAACGGACGACGCACCCGACGTCTCTGCCTGCAGGATCAGCGTCCAGCCAGTACGCGTCGGCAGTACCTGCGCGACGTAGCGACCCTTCGACACCGCGACGCTACCGACCATGAGGTCGACGTCGGTGGAAAACAGCGTGGCGGCGTTGGCGCCAAGTCGCCACACCTTGTCGAACGGAACGAGACTGTCGGTGTTGATGCGGCGTCCGCGGAGATGTGGTTGTCCGTACTCCATGCGAATAAGCGCGGGTTTGCCGGCGATTCGCTGTGCTGCTGTGTCCGTAAGTGTGAGCGACACCTCGGCGACGGCCAATGTGCTGGGCGCGGCACGTCGCGCACCAGCTTGTCCGTGGAGCGGCGCAGCGATGAACAGCGTTATTGCCAGGGCAGGGAGTAGAGAGCGCATGGGCTGAGCCGGAAATGGTTGAATGGGAGCGTGGCTTCGTGCGATCGGAATGCAGGACGTGCTACTGTGTGCCTACTTGCGTGTTGTGCTCAAGAGCGCTTTCGCGTCAGCATTCACGCTGATCTGCCACGCGGAGAGCGCAAGATACAACGACCGAACCAGATCGGGATGACTCGCCGCCACGTTATTGCGCTCCTGTACGTCAGTCCGAAGGTCGAATAACATCGTGTGCGTACCGTCGACGAGCAGCTTCCAGTAGCCTCGGCGCACGGCCAGCTGTACTCGGCTGCCGGCATCCGTCCGCCAGAACAGCGTCCGCTCAATGTCGGGCAGGGGCGCACGCAACTGCGGCAGCAGGTTCAGCCCTTCCAGCCGCGCGCTGTCGGGCATCGGCGTATTGGTCGCGGAGAGGATCGACGCGGTCAGGTCCATCGTGATGCCAACTTGCGTGGACACACGTCCCGCCGAAATCTGCCCAGGCCATCGCATGATGGTCGGGACACGAATTCCGCCCTCCCACAGCGTCCACTTCCCGTGAAAGAACGGCGTGTTGCGCGACAACCACTCGCCTCCATTGTCGTTCGTGAAAATCACGAGGGTACGGCGCTCGAGGCCGAGACGCTTGAGCGTGTGCAGAATCTCGCCGACTCCTCGGTCAACACGCTCCACCATCGTCACGTAGTCAGCTCGTGTGCTGGTGGCTGAGTCGTGGGGCATCAGATGCCGCGCGTTGCCACGCGCCGTGGACGGACGGTCGGGCGGTTGATACGGCCAATGTGGCGCGGTGAAGGCGACATCAAGAAAGAATGGCGTGTCGGCATGTTGTCCGAGAAACGCGACGGCGCGCCGAGTGATGATGTCCGTCATGTAACCGACTTCGGTGGCGGGCGCGGCGTTCTCAAACAGATCGGGGCGTCCGGCGCCATCGGTGTGCTGATAGTAGTCGACGTATCCGCTCTTGATTCCGAAGAACTGCGCGAAACCATGCGCGTTGGGACTGAACTGCGGCTGATAGCCGAGGTGCCACTTGCCGATCAACGCCGTCGCGTAGCCGTTATTTCTCAGCAGCTGCGGAAGCGACTGACCGGTCGCGATCAGCCCGCTTTCGGCGGAGCCCGAGCCGGCTCCTCCGAGCGCCTGTTCGACCGCGGCACCATAGCGTTGCTGATAGCGTCCGGTCATGAATCCGGCCCGCGTGGGCGTGCACATCGTGGCGTTGGCGTAAAACTGCGTGAACCTTACGCCGGCACGCGCCAGACCGTCGATGTTCGGGGTCCGAAGGTCACGACCACCGTAGCTCGAGAGGTCGCCGTAGCCGAGGTCATCAGTCATGATGACGATCACATTGGTGCGCGGCGCTGCCTCGGGTTGGGCGTATCCCGCCTGCACGGCCAGCATCGATACTCCCAGCAGCCACGCGCATGCCACCGCCGCCCGGTGCACGAAATGCGCGCGCCAGTCCACCAGGCTTCCGGTTGGTGTGCAGGGTCGGTTCATACGCATAGCATAGCGATTCGGCGCGCTCGCCGCTGCCCGCGACTGGCGAGAACGGTTCCTCTATGCATCGGATCCGGGGGCGCGGTACGTTTCAACTATGCCCGCGCCTGCAATCACGCTGCTTACCGACTTCGGCACCGCGGACGGATATGTCGCGGAAGTGAAGGGAGTGTTGACCACGCTCGCCTCTGGCGTGCCCATTCTCGACATGTCGCACGAGGTCCCGGAGCACGACGTCGAGTTCGCGAGACTGACACTGGCGCGCTACTGGAAGCGATTTCCCGCGGGCACCGTGCACATGGTGGTGGTGGATCCGGGTGTAGGCTCGTCGCGCGCGGCGATCGCAGTGGCGAGCGAAGGCCGATTTCTGGTGGGCCCGGACAATGGAGTCTTGTCACCGGCCCTGTTCGCCCTCGACGCGCGCGCAGTCGCGCTTCCCGCCAGTGCAACTGCCGCTCCCACGTTTCACGGGCGCGACGTCTTCGCACCGGTTGCGGCCGCGCTGGCGACGGGATCGCTGTTCGATGATCTTGGCGAACGACTGGCCGACCCGGTGCGTCGGCGGACTCCCCAGCCAGTGCGCACAGTTGAGGGCGCGATCGAGGGCGAGGTGCTGACCATCGACCGTTTCGGGAATGCGATCACAAATTTGATCGCGCGTGAAGTCAGTACGCTGTTCATTGCCAACCACGCTGTGCGTGTCGTGCGCACCTACTCCGATGGCGCGCCCGGCGAGTTGATCGCACTTACAGGATCAAGCGGGTTGCTGGAGATTGCCGTGCGCGATGGTCATGCGGCGTCGAGGCTTCGGTTAGCGCGGGGCCAGCGGGTCTTGATGGTGCAAACGAAAGCGACCTGACGTCTTGGCGAGCTACTCGGGCAGGGACGGAGACGAGGACGGCGTGGTGCCAATCGGACGTCGCGCGGCCACGACGCCCTGAACTGGTGTGGGGGTCTGCCAGGACGGAATCGACGTCTCCGTCGTGGTCTCGAAACGCAGCTTTATCACGCCGCCGCGGGACTTCACTACCGCTCCGAGGCCAACCGTCGCGGCTGCCCAGGTGAACGCGACCGCCACCATGCGGGCCAGGAATCCCACGACCGAGATGTCCGATAGCAACGCGGCTCCAAACCACACCACGCTGAGCGCGATCAGGCCAACAGTGAGGCCCCGCAGCGCCACCGCTCTGGGATTGCTGGCTCCGCCTTTGCCGGCGATGGCGCGACCGGCCACGATCGCGACCGCCAACAGACCCAGCGTGAACGCGCCGGCATAGAGCAAGGCCCACGCAAGCACGGCAACCGGAATGGCCAGAATTCCGATGATGGTGATGGCGCAGGCCACCACAAGCGTGAGGAGCAGCGGGACCGCGAGGAGCTGCCAGAGCAACCCAACCCAGAAACTTCCCGAAATGTCACGGGCAGCCGCGCGGGCGACGGCGGTGACGGAAGACTCGGCGGTGGTGAGCACCACCCAACCCACCAACAGCACGACACCGAAAACGCCGGCGACAGAGAGAATTCCGGCGGTTGGCATGGCCGTGCCTCAGCGCGATCGACGGGTAGAAGTCGCCAGCGCCCGGAGACCCACCACGCCCATGCCGACGATCGCGACGAAGCCTCCGAGGGCCACTGCCGTCATCTCCGGAGTGCCCGTCCGGACTGCGTCGAGACCCGGCTGTCCGAGCACCGTTGAGACGACGTCGCTCATTGCCGCACCAACCTGCTCGCGCGCACGGGACAAGCCCACTTGCGCGAGCAACATGCCGATATCGGCCCGCGCGACGGCCCAGGTGGTGGCTGCCGTGAGTACGCCGGCTGAGACCGCCGCTGCCAAGCCTGCTGCCACCCTTGCCGGGCGCGTGGCTGGAACGAACTGGCGGACCGTGGTGAGCGCGGCCGCGTGCCAAGGTTCAAACACCTGCACTTGACTCATCACGCGATCGGAGAAGCCCGCGGAGGGGGCGAAGTCGGGGAGCGAATCGAGCACCTGCATGAGCGTTCGAGCCTCCTCGAGCTCTGCCTGACAAGACGTACAGCTCCGGACGTGGGCCCGAAGGGGCGCAACGCCGAAGCCTTCCTCGCCGTCGAGGAGCAGTTCGAATTCGTCTGATCGCAGGTGTTTTTCTTGCATTCGAGCCTCCACCAGGGAGTACGGCGCGGGGTCGCGGTCGGTTTCAGGGAATCTTGAGGTCATGCCCGGAGCGGCTCAAGCGCCTTTCGGAGCTCATGTCGTGCCCGGTGGATGTACGTCTTTACGGTGCCGAGCGGGAGGTCCAGCGTTGCGGCAATCTCCTCATACGAACGGCCTTCCACATGACGAAGCATGATGCAGGCGCGATACTCTGGGCGAAGCGACGCGATTGCCCGTTCGATCGCTGAGCCCAGCTCCTTGGCCTCCATCTCGTCCAGGGCGCTCTCCTGCTCGTCCTCGAGATCGAGCGTACTCGCCTCCACCTCGGAAGCGGACGACGCATGCGGCGATCCGTCCATGCTGATCGTATCGATCCGTCGACGGCGGAGGTGATCAATCGCCACATTGTTTGCAATCTTGAACAGCCAGCTCGAGAACTTGAACTCGGGGCTGTAGCGATCGATGTGGTTGAGCACCTTG
>JANNEV010000232.1:0-6316 GCA_031379145.1 Gemmatimonadaceae bacterium | reverse complement strand
GTCGTAACGGATAACGCCGGGACGTCAGTGAACGCGCCGCTGGTGTATCAAAGCCGAGCTCCGAGCATTTTGGCCGTCGGCTCGGACGGCACGATCAGCGCGCGCGCAGAAGGGCAGGGATGGGTCGTGGCGCGCGTGAATACCGTGAGTGGCCTCTCGGACTCGCTCTTTGTAAATGTGACCAGGGGATCCGGTCCGGTGCTCCGCACCGACGCGGCCCGTGTGACGTATGATCGCGGAACCACGTTCTCCATCACGGTGCAAATCGATACGCGCGGCGCGACGTTCGGAGCCGCGCAAGTGATCGTGTCGTGGCCATCCATTTTTGACACCCCGGGATTGCTGCAGCTTCTGGACATCACGCCCGGAACTGTCGGGGCCACCTCGATCTCCAACGACAATGGCTCCGGCACAACCCGCATCACGATGGCCAACGCCAGTGGGTATTCCGGTCTTGTCACGGTGGCGCGGTTCGACTTTCGCGCGGTCGCGAGCGGCTCGTCACTGCTGAGCACGCGCTTCGTGGACTTCGTGGCGCTCGACCAGAGTTCCCTGCTCGGTACGTCCACGGCGTTGGTGTATCCGGTCATCGTTCGATGAGCCGCCCAGTCTTGTTCACGCGGACTTCGTGGTCGCGGCGGTCCGCCAGCTGTTGGTGGCGTTGGCCATGCATCGCGATGGGCGGAGTCGTGTTGCTTGCTGGGGAGATGGAGGGGCAAGGAGTCCGCGAGCGCGAAGGCGACGTGACCGAGCGCATTGCCTGGATGGCGCGCGATCGCGCGTATCCGTCGGGCAATGCTGAACGAGATCCGGTGGCAGCCGCGCGCCGTGTCGCGTCCGTGCGCGCCCTGTCCGCTGTGGCTGTTCCGCCGTGGCGTGCGGTTGGCCCGTTCGGATTCCAAACGTCTGCGTTCTACGGCTCTTCGCCGCAGGCGGATGGCGGACGCATTCGAAGTATTGCGATTGACCCGCGTGATCCGAGCGTGATCTACGCCGGCGCAGCGTCGGGCGGCGTCTGGCGCACAAGCACGGGCGGAGCGACCTGGACACCGCTCACCGACGCGCAATGCTCGCTGACAACGGGAGCAATCGCCCTCGATCCGAGGGACCCGTCGATCGTGTACGTGGGCACCGGAGAACCGACCCAGTCCTCCGGCTGCGGACTCCTTCGGTCCTTCGATGGTGGGGCGAGCTGGAGTGAGATCAACGGCAATGGCATCCTCGCCCCGACGAACGGTACACGGGCCAATCAGACGTATCGGATTGTGGTTGATCGCACCACCGCGGGATCGCGCAACGCGTCCACGATCTTGTACGCCGCTTCCAACGGTTTGCATCGGTCGACGAATAGTGGTGCCACCTGGACCACCGTCCTGCCTGGCTTCGTCACCGATGTGCGCGCCGATCCCACACGCGCGGACGTGTACTGGGCGGCGGTTGGCAACAGCGACATCCGTGGTGGTCTCTGGAAATCCGTGGATCGAGGGAGCACGTGGACCCTCGTGTATCAGGCGCCGACGGGGAGCGGGCGCATCGGGTTGGCGGTGTCCCCGGCAGCACCGGGTAGAGTCTGGGCGGCCGCATCCGTCATCGAGGGCAACCGCCTCGGAACGTTTCTCGTGTACGACGACGCGTCGGCAACCGCGACGCTGCTTGCGGCGGATGGTGTGAACGACGCCGCGACGCGCCTGGATTTCGGAGCCCAGACGTCGTACAACCTGGTGGTCGAGGCGGACCCGACGGACTCCAATACGGTGTATCTCGGCGGGTCGCGGTTGTACCGGTCGCGTGACGGCGGAAGGAGCTTCTCACTGCTCGCCTACAATCTGCACGTTGACTGGCATGCGCTGCAGTTCGCGCCGAGCGATCCGTCGGTGGTGGTGGGAGGTTCTGACGGTGGCGTCTTTGCATCGTATGACGGTGGAGCCAACTGGATCAGCCGAAACACGAACATCGTTGTTGCGCAGTTCTATCCCGGATTGGGCGTGCATCCCAGCATTCCCGATGTGTTGGTTGGTGGGCTTCAGGACAACAGCTCGCTCTGGGCGTTCGGGTCATCGTATTGGAGCATGGCCGTGGCGAGCGGCGATGGTGGCGCCGGCGGATTCAGCCCGAGCAATCCCGATGTGTTCTGGTCGACCAGTTATGGTCTGGGCAACATCTATCGCATGACCCGAGCCGCTCTGGGCTACGGATTGGGCGTTGAAAATCGCGGATTCAGCGTTGGCGGAACAACGGAGCGCAAACGTTTCCTGCCGCCACTGGTCATCAGTCCCGCCGATGGTGCCACACTGTACTACGGCACGTACCGTCTGTGGCGCACCCAAGCCGAGGGCCGGTTCGGCTCCTGGTCCGCCATATCGGGCGACGTGTCCAAGGGCACCGGCGTGATCAACACCATTGAGGTGGCCCCCAATGACCCGCGTGTCGTTTGGGTTGGAACGAGTGACGGCAACGTGCAGCGATCCATCGATGGCGGTGTGAACTTCACGTTGCGTACGTCCGGGTTGCCAAATCGCGCCGTCACCAAGATCGCCGCCGACCCCCTCGATGATCGGCGCGCGCTCGTGACCTTTTCCGGCTTTGGTACGCCGCATGTGTACCTGACGGTTGACGAAGGCATGACGTGGACCAGTGTGTCAACGGGACTTCCTGACTTGCCATTCAATGCCGCAGTGATACTTCCCGGGACCAATCGATTCTTCGTCGCCGGTGACATTGGCATCTACGAAACCATCGACGCTGGCCGCAGTTGGACGACGGCCTTTCCTGGTCTGCCGAATGTGCAGGTTCTGGATCTGGTGTTGCAGCGGGCCACCGGCCTGTTGTACGCGGGCACCTACGGTCGCGGCATCTACGCCACGTCGGTGTTCTCCGATCGCACGGCGTTGCGCGGCGATGTGAACAACGATGGCCAGATCTCCGCCGTGGACGCGCTGATGACGCTGCAAGCCATGGTGGGATCGCTGCCGTCTGGCGCCGGGAACCCGCTCCCGGCCGCCGATGCCAATTGCAACGGTCGGCTGGATGCTGGGGACCCGCTCGTGATTCTGCAGTTCGCCGTGGGGAACGCGCCGGCGGGCTCATGCGTGGGCACCGTCCGCTAGCGTCACGAGTCGTCTACAGCCCCCCGAAAAGTCTATTGGGGAGATAGGTTCCATCAATGGTCGAGTTGGCTCGGCCGGCGTCGCCGCCGCTATGCCCCGTGTCGCGGGCTCGGCTTTCGCGACGCGTTTGCGGTACTATCGCACACACATGCTAAGGAGTGGGAGATGCGGCGTCGGTTGAATAGCTTCGCGATGTTCATGACGGCGATCGTGGTTGGCGCGGTTGCGATCGCGTCACCTCGGCTGCTCGCGGCGCAGGGCGTCACAACGGGATCCATGAGCGGCACGGTGCGCGGGGACAAAGGCGCAATCGCCGCCGCACGCGTGGTCGCCGTTCACCAGCCGTCCGGCACCACGTATCAGGCGCTCAGTCGCGCGGACGGTCGCTTCCTCATTCCCGCCATGCGCGTTGGCGGACCGTACTCCGTGACGGCAATTGCGCTGGGCTACGAACGGAACTCGCAGTCGGGTCTCGATGTCACGCTGGGATCCAGCACCGACGTTTCGTTTCAGCTGTCTGCGGCCGTCGTCACGCTCAGCGGCGTGCAGGTGACGGCCACTGGCGGCGCGCTCAGTTCCCGCATCACCGGCGCATCCACCACAATTACCAATGAAGCCATCGCCGCATTTCCGACGATCGGGCGTACGATCACGGACTTCACGCGCCTCACGCCGCAGTCGTCCGGTTCGTCCTTCGCGGGACAGGACAATCGACTCAACAACATCACGCTGGATGGTTCGTTCTTCAACAACTCGTTCGGCCTGGGCTCCCAGCCGGGTGCCCGCACGGGTGTGTCTCCCATTCCGATCGACGCGATCGAGCAGATCCAGGTGAACATCGCGCCGTTCGACGTGCGCCAGGGTGGTTTCACCGGCGCCGGCGTCAACGCGGTAACGAAGAGCGGCGGCAACGATTTCAAGGGGTCGCTCTACTACACCACGCGCAATCAGGGACTCGTCGGCGACAGCACGGCCGGCATCTTCTTCAACAAAGGCAAGTTCAAGTTCACGCAGCCGGGTGGCTATATCAGCGGCCCGCTGATCAAGAACAAGCTGTTCTTCTTTGTGGACTACGAGACCGACGAGCTGACCTCGCCCGCCACCAGCTTCCTGGCCAACACCGGCGGGCAGCCGATCGCCGGCAATACCACGCGCGTCCTGCAGTCCGACATCACCACGCTCAGCGCGTTCCTCAAGGACAAGTTCAACTACGTCACCGGTCCGGCGCAGGGCTTCAATCTGGCAACGCCGTCCACGCGTACCATTGCCAAGATCGACTGGAACGTGAACGACCGGAACAAGTTCAGCTTCCGATACTCCGATCTCGAATCGAAGTCGGATGTGCCGATCTCGAACTCGAATGCGCTCGGCACGCTCGGCAACCGTCGCGATAACCTGAACTCGATGAGCTTCCAGAATTCCGGGTATGCCATCAAGGAAAACGCGACGTCGTACATCGGCGAGTTGAACTCGCAGATCGGGTCGAACATGTCGAACCAGATCATCGCCGGCTATACCACCAACGATGAGAGCCGTGAGTCCAAGGGCACGCTCTTCCCGCTCGTGGACATCAACAACAACGGCACCAACTATTTGTCGTTCGGTTTCGAGCCGTTCACGCCGAACAACGTGCTCAAGTACAACACCTGGCAGTTCCAGGACAACTTCTCCATCTACACCGACAAGCACGACATCACTTTCGGTGTGACGGCGCAGCGCTACAAGTCCGACAACGGCTTCTCGCCGGGATTGCAAAGCTCGTACGTGTACAACTCACTCGCAGATTTTTACGCCGACGCCAACGGTTTCCTGGCCAACCCGACGCGCACCGCGTCGCCGGTTTCACTGAGTCGTTTTCAAGTCCGCTACAACAATATCCCTGGACTTGATGCGCCGATTCAGCCGCTCCGCGTGAACACCTATGGCGCGTACGCACAAGATGAATGGCGGGCCACCCGTAACTTGAAGGTGACCGTCGGTCTCCGTTTCGACTTGCCGGTGTTTGAGAACACGGCGTTCAACAACGCGCTGGCGAATCAGCTCAATTTCCGAGACGAGAACGGCGCCACGGTTCGTTACAACACCGGGCAGTTGCCGAGCGCGAACCTGCTGTTCTCGCCGCGTGTCGGCTTCAACTGGGATGTACAGGGCGATCGACGCACCGTTGTGCGTGGCGGAACGGGCATTTTCAGCGGCACGCCGCCGTACGTGTGGATCTCCAATCAGCTGGGCAACACCGGCGTGCTCACCGGGTTCGACCAGCGTGACAATACCACCACGCGGCCGTTCAATCCGAATCCCGACACCTACAAGCCCACGAACGTGACCGGCGCACCGGCCGCCACATACGAGCTGAACGTCACCGCGCCAGACTACAAGTTCTCGCAGGTGTGGCGCACCAACATCGCGGTGGACCGTCGCCTGCCGTGGGGCTTCATCGGCACACTTGAAGGGTTGTACAGCACGGAAGTGAACGGCCCGTACTACATCAACGCGAATCTTCCGGCTGCCAATTCTGCGTTCACCGGTGCCGACAAGCGCCCGCGCTGGACGGCGGGCAACAACCGCATCAACAGCAACGTCAACGCCGCGTACGTCATCAGCAACACGAACACCGGTCACTCGTACAACCTGTCCGGCTCGTTGCAGAAGTCGTTTACGAACGGGTTCTTCGCCAAGACGGCCTACGCTTACGGCGTGAGCAAGAACGCCTACGATCCTGGCTCGACGGCGGCCACCAACTGGACGGCCAACGCGCAGGCCGGTGATCCGAACAATCCGGGCGTCCAGTTCTCCAACTTCTCGCCCGGCCATCGCGTGTTTCTGGCGCTGTCGTACCGCAAGGAGTACTTCCGTTTCGGTGCCACGTCGGTCTCGTTGTTCACCGAAGGACGGACACAGGGCAACTCCAGCTACAGCTTCAGCGCCGACGCAAATGGCGACGCCGCTGCGGCCAACGATCTGATCTACATTCCGCGCAACGCCTCGGAGATGAACTTCCAGCAGTTTGGCGTGAACGCGGCGGGCACGGTTGTCACCACGAACGCGGTGCGCACGTTCACCGTGGCCGATCAGCAGGCGGCCTGGGAAGCGTACATCGTGCAGGACAAGTATCTCAGTTCGCGTCGTGGGCAGTACGCCGAGCGCAACGCTGTCTTTCTGCCCATTCTGTTTCGGAGCGACCTCGGTGTCACGCAGGAGATTTTTCA
>JANNEV010000523.1:0-12002 GCA_031379145.1 Gemmatimonadaceae bacterium | reverse complement strand
CCGAGGTCGCCGCGACCGCGATGCGGTTCGCAAACGCCTGCCGGTCCGCTTCACGCAGTGCATCGGCCAATGACAGGTGCGCGCGCCGCGACCCGATCGCCTCCGCGCCATCGCCGGCCACCCCCTGCGCAGCGACGGGCTGCGCGCCGATCGCGCTGAGCACGCCCGCGCACAGCAGCCACCCCAAAGACTGCGTCGACAAATATGTTTGAAAGTGCATATGTATATATACATAAACAGGAATATTTGAAGACGCAAGCCCTTCGCGCCTGCCGCGGCCTGTTCCGGGGCTGACGCGGTGCGACACGCGGCCGACCGTCGACCCCCCGACAACCGACGCCCTGTGCACGGCGTAGTATTCCGTGTACCTCCGCCTACGCCGTCCCGAGCTCCCCGCTGGCCGCCGTCGACAGTCCGCCCATTCCTCATGCCGATGAACCGCTCTCCCCTGCCCTTTTCACCCGCGGCGCTCACTCCCGCAGCCCTCGTCCTGCTCGCGGCGCCGCTCCTCGCGCAGCAGCGCACCCTGACGGCCAGTGACTACGGGCGCGCCGAGCAGTTCCTGGCGGCGAGCGCGAGCCCGCTTGTGTTTCGGGCCGGCGTTCAGCCCACGTGGCTGTCCGGTGACCGATTCTGGTACCGGATTCGCGTGGCCGACGGGACCACGCCCATGATGTTGGTGGATCCGGTCAAGGGCCTCAAGGTTGACTGCGCCACCAGCGCCGCTGCCTGCGCAGATGCCGTGCCGGCGACTGCCGCCGCGCCCGCGCCGCGCCGACGCGCAGGGCGGGCGCCGGAATCGCTCGCGCCAGACGGCAAGACGGCGGCGTTCATTCGAGACTGGAATCTGTGGATCCGCGATGTCTCCACGAACGCGGAGCGTCAGGTCACGACCGACGGCGCCAAGGACTTCGGGTACGCGACTGACAACGCGGGTTGGATCCACTCCGACCGGGCGATCCTGACGTGGTCCCCCGACTCGAAAAAAATCGCCACCTTCCAACAAGACCAGCGCGGCGTAGGCGAGATGTATCTCGTGCGCACCAACGCCGGACATCCGCAGCTCAGCGCGTGGAAGTACCCGCTACCCGGTGACAGCGTGGTCTCGATGATCCATCGCGTGGTGATCGATCTGTCGAACGCCACGCCCGCGGTGATTCGACTCCGGATGCCGGCCGATCAGCACCGCTCCACTGTGTGCGATCACATCTCGTGCAACGACGGGGAGTTCGCCGACGTCGAGTGGTTTTCCGACGGCACACAGCTGGCGTTCGTGTCGTCCTCACGGGACCACAAGATCGCGACGTTGCGGATCGCCGACGCCGCCACCGGTGCCGTGCGCGACGTGCTCCGCGAGGAAGTCACAACGCAGTTCGAGTCCGGAGACAATGTGCCGAACTGGCGCGTGCTCCCGGCGAGCAACGAAGTGCTCTGGTTCTCCGAGCGCGATGATTGGGGACAACTGTATCTCTACGATCTGAGCAGCGGTGCGCTCAAGCGGCAAGTCACTACTGGCGTCGGCAACATCACGTCGATCGCGCGTATCGACCAGAAGGCCCGCCAACTCTGGTTCGTGGGCGTCGGCAAGGAAACCACTCACGATCCGTACTTCCGGCACCTGTACCGCATCGGATTCGACGGCAAGGGCCTGACGCTGCTCACCCCGGAAGACGGCGACCACAGTGTTTCCTTGGCGCCGAGCGGCAAGTATTTCGTGGACAGTTGGTCGCGACCGGACCTGCCGCCGACGGCGGTGCTGCGTGACGCCATGAGCGGAAAGCTCATACTCACCCTCGAGGCGTCAGATGTCAGCAAGCTGGTGGCGACGGGGTGGAAGCCCCCCACGCGCATCACCGTCAAGGCCCGCGATGGCAAGACCGATCTGTACGGGTTGATGTACACGCCCACCCGGCTCGACTCGACCGCCAAGTATCCGATCATCAACTACATCTATCCCGGCCCCCAGGTGGGCAGCGTTGGCAGCCGCACGTTCAGCGCCGCGCGGAGCGACCATCAGGCGCTCGCGGAACTCGGCTTCGTGGTCGTGCAGATCGATGGCATGGGCACGCCCCTCCGGTCGAAGTCGTTCCACGACGCCTACTACGGACGCATGGGCGACAACACGCTGCCAGATCAGATTGCCGGCATGAAGGAGCTAGCGCAACGCTATCGGTTCATCGACCTCGATAAAGCAGGCATCTGGGGCCACTCAGGCGGCGGCTTTGCCACTGCGGGTGCGATGTTCCGCTACCCGGACTTCTTCAAGGTTGGCATCAGCGAGTCGGGCAATCACGACAACCGCGTATACGAGGATGACTGGGGCGAGCGCTATCACGCGCTCCTGACCCGAGGACCGTCCGGCGTTGACAACTACGAGGCGGAGGCGAATCAGTCGCTGGCCAAGAACCTCAAGGGCAAGTTGCTGTTGGCGCACGGCACCATGGACGACAACGTCCCACCCGACAACACGCTGTTGGTGGCCGATGCGTTGATCAAGGCTGGCAAGGACTTTGACTTGCTGATGATCCCGAACGCGGCCCATGGATACGGTCCCGCGTCCGCGTACATGATGCGGCGGCGCTGGGACTACTTCGTGACGCATCTCCTCGGCGCGACCCCTCCCAAGGAGTACGTCATCGGCCGTCGGCAATAGCGGTCAGCAATGGCCTTCGCAGGTCGCCGACGACGTGACCCGGCGGCGACCCGCGTTGGCTCGACCTAGAACGATAGCTGCAGGCCAGTCGTGAGAAACCGATCGGTCTTCTTGAACCCAACCTCGGGTAAGTTGTCGTAGCGCAGCACGAAGCTGCCCTTGAGCGCAATGCGCTTGGACAGCGGAGCGACGACGGCCGACTCGGTGTTCACGCGCCAATCGTCGGTGATGTCGAGATTGGGAATGGACTCCACCGTCTGCAAGAAGAATGCGGCTGGCGCAAACGCATGCTTGTACCAGAGCGCACCCCGAGCGGCGGGGAAGTTGTTGTCTTTTCCATCGGTACCGCGCTGCTGGGTGAGCGATCCGCCGGTCTCGATACGCAGCGTGTCCGACTTGGCGTTTAATACCCGAAAGAGCAGACCCAGATACTCCTCGGTGCGCTGGGCAATACCCGCGAACCGGTTTCGATCATACATCACGCCGGTGGCCAGACTGATACGGGAGCGCACCGCGTACTCGGCGCCGAATGCAGCGCGAAGGAGGTTGGTGTTCTCCTTGCCGGCGTTTTGCCCGTAGACGGCGTTGAAGAGCTGCTCGAAACGCCACAAGCCCGACGTGTGCGTGACTTTTTCCGATGCGCTCACGGTGGTGACTTCGGTGTTGCCCGTCGTGTTCAGGAACCCGAGATCCGCAACGAATGACGTTTTGGGTTTCACGCGTTCCGCCGGCGCTGCGGCCACGCGGGTGCGTTCGGTTGGCACCGGTTGGGCTAGCATCGTGCTGGCACCCGAACCCAGCAGCGCGGCGAGCATCAGCATCGAGGCGGCGAGACGGCGGTCAGAATGGCGGGATACTTCGACGATGCCACATCGCATCGGGACTCCTGTGCTGGACGGTGGAGGGGCAGACAGGCCGGCGATGTGATTCGCCTGGCCGCCGATACAAGGTAGCGATCCTGCGATCCGTGGCTGAGGGCCGACCACGGGAATGAACAACAAATAAGCGCTGGGTTAGAATTGGATGAATCTCTCGTATTGGACCGGCAGCACCGTATCTGCAATGCAACCTGTTGCGAAGTGTGGCTGTCAAATTCCCCGGTGCTTCCCTCCTTCCGGTCATTGCCAATGCCCTTCCCAGTCACGCGGGTCATCTCCTCTGCCACCGCACTCGCGCTGACGCTAACGCTGGCCATACCCTGGTCGAGTGCCGCGCAAGCGCCGACGACTGCAGCGACGGCATCGGCTGCGCCGGACACCTCGCAGGCTGGCGCCATTCGGGCGTTCCTCGACTGCCAGTCACGAGGCTGCGATTTCGACTTCATGCGCGACCAGATCCGCTGGGTCAACTGGGTACGCGACCGTCTCTTTGCCGATGTGCAGCTGCTGGTCACATCGCTGCGGACCGGCGCCGGCGGTACGGAGTACACCGTGACGGCGATTGGCCTCGACTAGTACAAGGGGCACACCGACACCGCCGTGGTGTTCGTCAATCCGAACGACGCTGATGATGTGGCGCGACGCAACCTGGCGCGCACGTTCTCCTTGCTGCTCGCTCCGTATGCCGCCAAGACTCCACTCGCGCCGAGACTGTCGCTGGCGTATGCGGCGCCCACCGGCGGACCCGCGTCACCGAAATCCGTCAAGGACCGTTGGAACTTCTGGGTCTACCGAGTCTCGGCAAACGGCTTCACCAATGGCGAGAAGCAGGCCACCTTCCGCAACGCGTTTCTCAATGTCAGCGCCAACCGCGTTACTGCCGATTGGAAGCTGAGTCTGAACAGCAATCTCGGCTACGACGAAAGCAGGTTCAGCCTCGGCAACGAAGGCACGTTTGTCAACTTGCAGCGCAACTACGGTGGCAACATGCTCGCCGTGAAGAGTCTGGGCGATCACTGGTCGGCGGGCATCAGCGCCAATGCCTCGTACTCGGACTTCTTCAATCAGCGCCTCAGCGCACGCGTGGCACCCGCCATTGAGTACAACTATTTCCCGTACAAGCAGTTCACACGCCGACAGCTGACGGCGTACTACCAGATCGGGATGGCATCATATCGCTACAAGGCGCGAACCATCTTCGATCAGATTGCTGAAACGCGCCCCATCCACAACGGCACCATCTCTTGGAACGCGAGACAACAGTGGGGCAATGTGAACATGAATGTGTTTGGCTCGCAGTACCTGCACGATGTCAATCGCTTCAACTACGGCGCCGGCGGCAATGTTGATTTGCGCATCAGCAAGGGACTGTCCATCAACATCGGCGGCAACTATTCCCGCGTGGCCGATCAGCTCTACCTGAGACGCGGGCAACTGGACGACACACAGATTGTGGCCCGCCAACAAGCGCTCGCAACGAACTTCCGATACTTCGGCAACTTCGGTGTGAGCTACACCTTTGGCTCGATCTTCAACACGGTGGTGAACCCGCGCTTTGGCGGTTCACGGGGCGGTGGGCAGCAGTTCTTCAGTTTCTGAACAAGCTGACGCCAATGGCGCGTGAGCGTGGAACGGGCCAGTTTTCCAGAGTTCGTCGACCGCTGCAGCGGCCTCGCGCCGGCCCGCAACCCCGCCACCCATGAAGCACCGCATCGTCGCGTCGCTGACCTTCGGACTCGTCGCCTTCTTCGGCTCCGGCGCTCGGACCGCGCCGGCCGTCGCCGCCGTCAGCTCACCCGCGATATCGCGCGCCCGCGCGGTCTCGTCGCCACCGTCCCTGCGGCTCGACAGCTTGGCGAGCCCGGCGCGTGCGGGTAGCGCCGAGCCATTTCTGACCATCGGCCCCGACGGACGCGTGTACATGTCCTGGCTGGAACCAAGTGACGGCGGCCACGCGCTGCGCTTCGCGGTCCTGAACGGATCAACATGGTCCGCGCCACGTACGATTGTGACACGTCCCGACTTCTTTGTGAATTGGGCTGACTTTCCGTCCATTCTCGTACTTGGCCAGAACCGGCTCGCTGCGCACTGGCTCCAGCGCACCGGATCGAGTACGTACGCCTACGGAGTACGCCTCGCACAGTCCAATGATGGCGGCACCACGTGGAGCGCGGCAGTCACGCCGCACCGCGATACGGCGCAGGCGGAACACGGATTCGTGGCGCTCTGGAACGAGCAAGGGGCGATTGGAGCCGTGTGGCTGGATGGACGCAAGTTCAAGAAGGACGGACACGACATGTCCAATGAGATGACGCTCATGTCCACATCGCTTCGCGCCGACGGCACGCTGGGACGCGAGGTGACACTGGACACGCGCACCTGCGACTGCTGCCAGAACGCGGTGGCGCTCACGAGCAACGGCCCAATTGTTGCGTACCGCAATCGATCTGCCGACGAGATCCGCGACATCTACGTGACGCGTCGTATTGGCGGCGTCTGGCGACCTGGCGTTGCCGTACACGAGGACCAGTGGAAAATCGCCGCGTGCCCGGTGAACGGGCCGGCACTGGTTGCGCGGGGCGCGCGCGTCGGACTCGCCTGGTTTACGGCGGCACAGGATACAGCACGGGTCAACGTCGCGTTTTCTGATGATGCTGGCGCAACGTTCACCACGCCGACGCGTATCGACGATGGCGCACCGGCCGGTCGTGTTGGCATGACGATGCTCCCGGATGGAGGAGCGCTCGTGACGTGGGTGGAGCGTACCGGTGGTGATGGCGCCGCCGTACGCGCCCGGCGCTTCGGTCGCGATGGACGCGCCGGAGTACCGGTGACCATTGCATCATCGTCGGCGGCGAGGGCGAGCGGGTTTCCGAAGGTCGTCGTGACGGGCACACAAGCGCTGTTTGCCTGGACGGTTCCGGGCAAGCCATCGAATATCCGAATTGCGCGGCTCGCGTTGTCCGAGTTTCGATGAACGCTGGCCAACGGACTTCAGGCGTCGAATCCCATCGCGTGGGTGTCAGGGCCAGCGCGATCGCTTTCCTGGCGGTCGCCGCCGCCTGCGGCGCGAAGGATCGCGGAGCCGGCGACGCGTCGTCCGGTCGTGCGAAAACGCGCGTCGAGGTTGGCGCGCCAGCACCCGACTATTCGGCGCTTTCGTTTGCGGGCGATTCCGTTTCACTCGCGAAGCTCAAGGGCAGCGTGGTGTTACTCAACGTCTGGGCCACGTGGTGCCATCCGTGTCGTGCAGAGATACCGCAGTTGCGAGTGCTCGACGCCACGTATCGATCACAAGGGTTGAACGTGGTGGGCGTGAGCGTCGATATGGACGGCGCCGAGGACGCCATCGGGGCCTTCGTTCGCGAGTTCCAGATGTCGTTTCCGATCTGGCGCGACCCGGAGGAGCGGGTGCTCTCGCGTTTCCTGGTGGTCGGCGTACCAGCGACGTTTCTGATCGACCGCAGCGGTGTGCTCCGGTGGCGCCGAACGGGTCCCATTCCAGCGAACGACACCTCGCTGACACACGCAATCGAACTGGCCATCGCGCGCTGACGCGGCGTCACGGGTTGCCGCGCAAGCGCGGAAGCGGAAGCGACAGCAGCATCGTTGGACGCAGGATCGACCCCGGGCGCCGAGCACCAGCATCGTCGTAGGCATCCCATTGGCTGTTCGCCACGTAGACGAAAGCGCCGCGCCACAGCGTGCCGATCGTCGGCGCCGTCGCCCGGTCCGGCTGGCGATCCAGCACATCCAGCTGGGTGATGCGGCTGATGGCGTGATCAAGTGTGAAACGCACGATGCGCGCGGGCTCGACCCCGTTCTGCACACCCACGATTCCGCCTTGGTCCCACACGATGCCGTCCACGCCAAGCGATGTCGTGTGCTCCGCGTCACGCAACCGGACCACCTGCAGGGTGGCGAGATCGAGGCGCAGCAATCCGTGGGAGTAGTCCGCCAGGACCAGCTGCTCCGCGCCGGGAACCGGGGCGATGCCTTGCAGCGAACGAAACAGTGGATGCCGAATGCCTTCGAGCGAGTCAAGGCCCGTTCGAAGACGAAACAGGATCGGCGCGTCGGAATCGCTGGCATACACGGTTCCTGACTCGTCGATCGCGAGGTCGCCGAGCAGATGGCGTTTCCCGTCGGCGGGAACATCCCAACGTTGCAGGACCACGCCATCGGCGATGCGCACCCGAAGCACCGCGGCGATGCTCGAATCCGCCGCGGTGTATCCCTCCATGGCGCTGATGCCAGCGATCGTGGCGTACAGTGACGCACCGTCGGGCGCCACGCGGACTCCAAGCACGGCACCCATGCGCTTCGCACCAGGTGCCGCCGTTCGCCCAACGTGGAGGTCCCGCACGTGGCCATCCGCTCCCACTTCCAAGATGGTTTTGTGTCGAATGCTCGCCACATAGAACATGCCCGTGCTCGGGTGCACGTCGATGCCTTCGGCGAAGACCGTGCTGTCAGGCATGGTCGCCAGGAGCACGCTGCCCATGCGCGTCGCGGTCGCCGAAGCCAGCCGTGTGAGCTCGGCGTCCATACGCATCGACGAGACTGCGCGGAGTAACGTGGAGTCGCGCAGCAGTTCCGCGCCGCTCCCAAGCTGCGCCAGCATCGTCACGGCCTCCCGCACGGCCGCGCTATCTGCTGTGCGTGCGCCGAAACGCGCCAGTGCAACCCAGTACGCGGGTTGTGTCGGCCACGCGTGCGCGGCTCGCCTCAGCAGGCGCATGGCCTCGGATGCATCGGTCGCCCGGGTCGCGCTGCGATATGACGACCGCGCCGCATTCGCCGAGTCGACCGACGGGAGCCCTGACTGCGCGTGCACCTGCTGTGCGGTCGCTGGAAAGATCCCGCACATGACCCACGCGATCGCGCGACGCACGGTCATGGCCGTGCGGGATTGCGGTCCAGCGCACGCCGCGCCGCTTGCTGTAACGCTCGGACTTCAGTTTCCGAAATGGCAAGCCCCGGGATCGTTGGCGGAAGTTGCTCGGGCTGAATGCCACGGACGCGCGCGAGCAGCACCAGCGCCGCGAGATACGTGCCCTGCCTTGTGGGATGGAGTCCATCGGGCGAGTACAGCGCCGACAGTTCTCCATAGGCTGTCCATGCGTCGCCAGCGGGTGCGAAGATCCCTCCAATCGCCGCAGCGGCTGCGCGGTACGACTGCAGCACGCCGGAGAAATCACCTGCTCGACCTACGGTGGGCCAGACCATGTACATGACCGGGACCGCGTTCGACGCGCGAATCAACGGCGCAAACTGTTCGGCCCAGCTGCGCAGATGGACCTGACTGGCGGGCAACGCTGACGAACCCTGCTGCATCACGACAAACTCCCACGACTGTGAGGCGAGAAAGCGCCTCGCCGTGCCGTCGGCCCAGTGTTCTTCCAGCGAGAAGTCGGGAAAGGCTACGCTCGCTGTTTGCACGCGTTCGTCGCCGGCGAGCCGAGCAAGCAGCGTCAGCATTGTCGGCAGGTCGTTGACGTACGTGAGAGAGTTTCCGATGAAGAGCACTCGCGTGGACCCTTCGGGAAACGCCGGAGGTGTGGGTGCTTGGCTGGCGCAGCTAGCCGTGGCCAGCGACAGACAGAAGCAGAGTGCGGAGATTCCGTGGCGAATAGACATACCAAAGCCTACCCACAAAACGTGTCGTGCGCCCCGGTCGTGTGATGGACCGTGAACTGAGGATGACCTGCGAGGGTTTAAGGGGGGCGAGCCGACTGGTCAGGGCGCGTCAAGTCGCAACGCGAGGAATCTCGTGCCGGCGATCGGGCTCGTTCCGAAAGCGGGTACGTCTCGAAAGCCACACTGCTCGTACAGGCGCTGTGCGGACTGCATGGTCGGCAGCGTATCGAGAACCAGCTCCACGTAGCCTGCGTCCCGCGCCTCGGCGATCAGGCGCGCCATGAGTGCCTGTCCAACGCCAATCCCCCGACTCTCGGAACACACGTACAGCCGCTTCACTTCGGCGCGCACGTCTCCGACGGCGCGCAGCGCAACGCATCCGACGGGCTGCCCATTGTTGTGAGCGAGTAGCAATCGACCCCGCGGCAGTGCATACGCGCCGGGAAGCATCCGCAGTTCGTCGTCGAAACCCTGATACGACAAGTCGATGCCCAGCTGTGCGCGATACTCCAGCAGCAGGCGACGCACCGTCGCGATCTGCTGAGGCGTTACTGCGTTTGCGATTCGGAGCATGCCGTGGCGACTCGGGAACACGCGGGCCGAACGCGCGGTGAGCGCCGCGAGAGAGCAGCCCAGCGCACGGGGAACCTACGACCCAACCGTGTCGACACGGACGTTCCTGGCCAGCGTCTTGAATCTCTCTCCGGTGGACTGTACGACCGTGATTGAGACCTGACCACTCCCTCCCGACTTGATGTCGCGGACGGTGCCGGACTTCCCCTTGTGTGTGCCGCCGATCACCGAGCAGTGATCGCCGTCCACGATGAGAACTGCGTGCTTCGTCGTCATAGCTGTACGCTCCTGTCGTTGGGGAGCATCTGTCCCACACCGAGAGATGAGGAGAACGTGGTACCTCGGCCGAACCGGCGGTGATGCGATGCGTGACGTTACGGACTCCCGCGTACGTCAGCAACCAGACCGCGTCCCCCGGCGCGATTGTATCATGTTGCCCCCGGTGGGTGCGTGACGAAGAGCGCGTGGTCGGGGTAGAGCATCTCAGCCCACGCGCCATCTTTCTCTGTTCCGGAGGGTCCATGCGTTCGCTGCTCAGCATGTGTCACGCCGTTCGTCGACAGCGCGCTCGTACCGCGTCAACTGCCGCCCTCGTCGGTACGCTCTCTTTGCTCGCGTGCGGCAGCGGTACCGCGCCGGGTGACGGAAACGTCGCGGCCGTCGACTCGTTGCGCGCACTACCCCGAGCGCTGAGCGCCTCCGAGCGGATTGGCGTTGCCGGCACCAACCAGTTCGCGCTGGCGCTGCTCAAGCGCGAGGTAGCCGGCAGCACGGCCAATGTCCTGCTCTCGCCGCTCAGCGTGTGGATGGCACTTGGCATGACCATGAACGGTGCCGCCGGCGAGACGGAAGTGGAGATGCAGCGAACACTCGGTTGGGGAACCCGGCCACGCAGTGAGTCCAACGCGGCGTACCGTGATCTACTGGCGCTGTTGCCGTCGCTCGATGCCACCGTGAAAGTGAAGATCGCCAACGGGCTCTGGGTGCGGACTCCGGCCACAGCAGATCTGGCGTTTGCCAGTGATGTGCGAACGTTCTTCTCGGCTGAAGTGCGCGCCTCGACCTCCGCGCAGGCGATGTTCGATGCCGTCAACGCCTGGGGCAACCAGCAAACCGAAGGCATGGTCCCGAGAGTGCTGCCGGGCACGCCCCCGGACGATCTGTTGATGCTGCTGGCCAACGCCGTGTACTTCGATGGCGCATGGCGCAACGCGTTCGACCCGACATCCACCACGCCGGCGCCGTTCCGTCTTGGCGAGGGCGTGTCGCCCGCCACGGTATCCGTGCCGACGATGCAGCGCCGTAGCGGCTATCGAGCCTACGACCGGCCGGACTATTTCGCCGTGGAGTTGCCGTACGGCAACGCCGCGTACCATATGCTCGTGCTGGTGCCGCGCGCCGGAACATTGAATGCGCTTGTGGCGAGTATGGACTCGGCCAAACTCGCGGAGATCTCCTTGGGTCTGCGGGAGACCAGTGTAAACTCGCCGCTCACGCTGCCCAAGTTCACCGCGCGCGGTTCCCGCGAGCTCTCGATCACGCTCAAGGACCTCGGGATGCCACGGGCATTCACCAACTCCGCAGAGTTTCCGCGACTACTCGGATCGCGTGTGAAGATCGGATTCGTCCAACACGGCGTAGCCCTGGAAGTGAACGAACGTGGCACGCGCGCCGCAGCCGTGACGACGGTGGGTATCGTGCCCGTGTCCGCACCAATCGGCCACCAGGTCGATCGTCCATTCGCGTTCTTTCTTCGTGAACGGTTCGCGGGGACGATACTCTTCGCCGGTGTCATTCGAGACCCTCGACCGTAGGCCCACTGTCATACGTGCGACGCTGAAGCCTCGGATGTGCTCGCTTGTGGCGCGCGGCAAACGGCGTTTCTCTTTGTTTGTGCCCGCTTGAGCGCAAGCACCTGAGCGCTTCGCACAGTTTGCGACAACCCAAATGAGAGAATCGCCATGAGCAAGCCGATGCAGCTCGACGAGTTCCTGGAGGCTCAGAGTTCAGGCTACACGGCGACAATCGAGGCTATTCCCGAAAAACCGACGCACGTGAAGGTGACGCCATTCCACAACGCAGGAGGATGCGGCTGCGCAGCGAGCATCGAGTTGCCACGTGCCGCCATCCAGTCCGTCACAGGCACAGGGACGTTCCACTTCTGCTGCGGCAAGCGGCTGGAGGTCGCCATCGTCGAGTTTGCTGAGGATGCGACGATTCCTGTGGCCGACCTCATGAAGCAAAGGCAGCCCGCCCAC
>JANNEV010000178.1:0-16316 GCA_031379145.1 Gemmatimonadaceae bacterium | reverse complement strand
GCAGCTGTCGCAACCGTGCCCCTTGAAGAAGGGCAGCTCGCCGATGGTGGTGTCGAGCGACAGGTTGATCAGGAATGGTGCGGCCTCGGCAGTCGCGTTGGCTTTCGCGTCGGCGAGAACCCCCTCGGTAAAGCGGAGTTCGCGCAAGGTGGTGGTCGGTGTCACCTTGGCGCCGACCAGTTCGGCGACGTCGGGGATGTATTTCACCTTGCACTTGGGACAAATGCGCCGGACCAGACGCTGCGCGAGAATCAGGTTCAGCGCCGACGCCACGTTGAAGGGCTCCAGACCCATGTCCAGCAAACGGGTAATGGTCTCGGGCGCGGAGTTGGTGTGCAGCGTGCTCATCACCATGTGGCCCGTCAGCGCGGCCTTGATCGCGATGCCGCCCGTTTCCAGATCGCGAATCTCACCGACCATGATGACGTTCGGGTCTTGTCGCAGGAACGCCTTCAGCGCAGCCGCGAACGTCATGCCGATTTCGGTGCGCACCAACACCTGGTTGATCCCGAACAAGTTGTATTCGACGGGATCCTCGGCGGTCATGATGTTGACGTCGCCATTATTGATTTTCGAGAGCGCCGAATACAGCGTGGTGGTCTTGCCGGAGCCGGTGGGACCGGTCACCAGCACCATGCCGTACGGATTGGAAATCGCCTCCATCAACTCCCGTTCGGCGCGTGGCTCGATGCCGAACTTCTCGAGATCAAGCGTCAGGTTTCCCTTGTCGAGAATACGCAGGACGATCTTCTCTCCGAAGAGCGTCGGGCACACACTGACGCGGAAGTCGATGACCTTTTTGCCGACTTTCAGCTTGATGCGCCCGTCCTGCGGGACGCGACGTTCGGCGATGTTGAGCGACGCCATGATCTTGAAGCGCGAAATAAGCGCCGCCCGCATCTTGAGGGGCGGCTTCATGACTTCCTGCAACGCACCATCCACGCGATAGCGTACGCGCAGATCGTGCTCGAAGCACTCGAAGTGAATGTCCGATGCGCCCTTGTGCACCGCATCCACCAGGATGGCATTGATCAGCTTGACGACCGGCGCTTCATCCACCTGTGCCGCAAGCACACTGGCGTCCTGCGCCGCGTCCTCCTGCGACTCCAGCACTTCCACATCATCCGCTTCAGCCGCCGCGATGTCCTGCAGCAGCGACTGCATGTGAATCTCGTTCGCTTCGTAGTGCTTCTCGATGGCCGCGCGCATCGAGTACTCACCGGCCAGTACCGGAATGATGTCGTAGCGCGTGATGAACTTGAGATCTTCGATCACGCCCATGACCGTCGGATCGGCGATGGCCACCGTGAGCTGGCGCCCTTCCCGCTTGAGCGGCAGCACGGTGTGCTTGGACGCCAGCTCCGCAGGAATGAGCTTGAGCAGCCGAGTGTCCACTTCGAAGCGCGCGAGGTCAACTGCGGGCATGCGGTACTGGCGGGCCAGCATGCGCACGACTTCCGTCTCCGGAACGAGCCCCATGCGGACGACCGTGAGCCCGAGCCGCTGCCCAGGGTGCTGTGTCTGCTCGGCCAGCGCCTTGGTCAGATTCTCGACGGTCAGCAATCCCTCGCGTACAAGGAGATCACCTAACCGTTCTTGCGTTCGTGCAGACTGCGCGGCGGGTGCGGCCATGTTACCCAGTGACGGTAAATCACAGACAGGATTCGGACGGGCGCCACGCTGGCAGCTCGTCGTGGAATGGACGGTGCCCGCTGGTAAACGTCACCAGTGGGGCGAGCAGTGAAGCGGTTGTGACACCTATGCCGGGAACGTGACGGAGCGCCTCAACGGAATCGAACGGGCCATGACGACGCCGCCACGCGACAATACGCGCGGCGAGAGCCGGACCAATCCTCGGCAGCAACTCCAGCTCGGCCGCTGTGGCACTGTTCACATCTATCGGAAACTCGGCGGTGGCGGTTGGTCGAGCTTTCCGCGATCGTCGAACGCCATCGGTGTCAGGTGTCGGCTCATCGGCAACGGATCTTGACTGGGACCGACTGGTAGCTTCGCCTCGCGGACGTCGTGACTTCCCCGAGCGCGCTTTGCCCGAGCGCGCCTTGGACGAGCGCGCAGAGTCTACAGCCTGTATCTGGTCCCGGAGCGCTCGTGCTGCCGGTGACCCAGAGTCGACCGGCAGGGCGCCAGCGGCACGATCGATCTCGGCCGCGAAGCCGCGAGCCGATCGAACGCGTGCACCGGCGCCAACCACCGCCACGGTGGCCAGAAAGACAAGGGCGCGGCGTTCGGCAGCGGTGGGCACGTTGGCACGCTAGTGCGCCAACAACAGAATGTCGTCATCAAAAGACTGCGACGACACACCGCAGCACGCTTAGCGCAGCTCTCCGGCGAAGAAGCGCAGCTGCAAGGTGGCGCTCAGCACGGTGTTGGACACGCGCCGGTTGAACGTCCGATCAAAGGTCAGCACCTGCGAGCCGGTCAGGCTGAAGGTGACCACCTCCGAGACATCAGTCACGGCATTGAGATTGAATGCCTGGCGTCCATTGTTGGTCAACACCGAATTGATCCCCGTCGATGTGCTGCCTTGCTCACCGGCCAGAATGCTGGCTACAGATCCGCCCACCACCGATTTGGTCTGCTCCGACTGGTACGACAACTGCGTCCGCAGATTGCCGCGCGTGTTCCAGCGCTTGGGGAGCTTGAAGCTGCGCGCCAGATCGAAGGACATCTGCCGAGTATCGCCGTTGGTCAACGAGCCGGGACGCGCATCCTCTCGCTTGGTCCGATTGAACGAACCGTTCGTGGTCACGCCGCCCAGGAACGCCCACACAATCGAGCCGGAGAGCGGCCGACTCTCGGCGAGCGTACGACTCCGGTCCGCAATGCCGCCCGTCTCGTTGGGAATCGCCGTCTGCTGTTCAGTGACCAGATAGCGACCGTTTACCGACACCAGCGTCAGCACCTTCGGGAACCGTCGTGGACGCCAGCTCCATCGCACGGAGATATCCGGGTGAACGCGCTGTTCACTGGTGATGAGCGCCTGGAAGCCGTCGAGCGAACGCCGAGTCCACGCATCCGACGTGCCGCGCTCGAACCGGGACCCGACGTTGAGACCCAGCGGCAGGTTCACCGACCCAGCCAGCGTAAACTGCTTCACACGGCCAGCCGCGGTGGCCAGGCGCGTGCCGAGCCCCCGGAAGTCCGTCACGCTACCCAGTCCGAACTGATAGCCGGTGCCAGGCATGAACACCGTGTTGTCGTAGTTTGAGTTCAGGCTCTGCGACCAACGCACTTCGACCGGAGCGAAGAACTTCCCCAACCGGTGCACGAGTACTTTTTCCGGGGTACGGTTGAGAATCAGGCGGCCGAGATCGATGGTTGCCCCTGTACGCCACGTCTGCGACGCGCCGAGGCGCCTGGGAAGACGGAACGCTCCGATGGAATCGCCTTCACGAAGCAACGCGCGGGCATTCGGATCCTTGTTGAGGTCGAAGCGCGAGGTGAAGTCGAGCTGCGGACGAAACCACGAAGAGATATTGGGCGAAATACCGAGCGTAGAGGTCAGCGAGCGTTCACGCTCCAGGCCGATGTCCGTCCCCACCACGCGCAAACGCTCTGCCGCCGCAGCCTGCCGTCGATCGGCGCTGTCGGGCAATGCCGTAGCGTCACGATAGTCGCGCAGATCAAGCAACTGCCGCGCGTCAAAACTGGCGTTGACGCCGGCGGACGGCTGAAACTCCAATCGCGCGCTGTTCTGCCAAAAGTGTGTAAGCCCGTTCACCACCTGTCCTGTGTCGGTCGGCGACGCCGCCGCCTTGGTGAACGAGGTAAACGAGTTGGTGTTGCGTGCCATTGAACTGGCCAAGCGGAACTGCGTTGGCTTCCAGCGATACTTCTGGTTCAGAAAGGTGCGCATCGATTCGGACTCTATCAGGGACTTTGGCAATACCCCGAAGAGTCCTCGCACGAGCGCCGGCAATCCGGCGTCGCGCTGGTCGCCGGCTACGTTGAAGTTGGCACCGAACACATAGTTGTTGTTCCGGGACGTCTGGAACGCGCTCTGCGCGCTAGCACTGGACCAGGCGCCGTTGAGACTCAAGCCGTTCACCAGCGGCGCGTACCATCCCGAGCCCAGCGGCGTGACCCGCCTCAGCGCCAAAGAGTAGTTCACCCGGCGATCGCTGGGATTGCGAAGCCCGGCGATGCCACTCGCGCGCACATCTGACTTGTTGATGAACAGCTGCTCGATGCCCGTGCCGCCATAATCCATGCTGAACGGCAGGGTGATGCCCAGCTTCGCGGGGAGCATGCGTTCGAGGTGCACGGTCGTGCCGACGCTCACGCCACTGGTGGTGAGAAACGACGGCGTCTCGCCGAGCTGGCGGAAGTTCGGATCACGTCGACTGACGTTCAACCGGAAGTCGGCAAGGTCACCCGCGTTCATCGACATGCCCAGCTCGCCAGCGAAGCCGACATCGTCCACCACATCAGTGAGCCGAATATCGTTGATCCAGAGCTCCAGCGTGTCGTTGGCGAGAATGCCGGTGCCGGTGCGCGGTACGCTGTCCACGCGTACGAAACCGACCGCGAGTTCCTGCACGCCCGCCAGATTTGGCGGCGTGACGGTCGGATCGGCGCTGTACACGATGTAGCCGTCCTGGCAAACGGCGTAGCGACGCACGGCCACGTTTCGTGGCGTTCCCGACCGTCGGATCATTTCCAGATCCGCACCGGTGCAGGCCAGCGAGTCCTTCGATGCGGTCAGGAAGTTGCTCTCAAGTTGCGCGCGCAAGAACTGGAAGCGCGTGAGGTCTACGCGGACCTCGGGATTCCAGGCGGACTGCGTCGGCCCCGCATCCACCGTGGTGCGATACATGTAGAAGTTGTGTTCATCTCGGCCGAGCTTGACAAAACCATTCAGCTCCCCGCTCTGCCCCCAGCCATTGCCGCGACCTCGCATCCAGAGCCGCAGCGACTTGTAGCCCATGAACGTCTTGGTGCCTTCGGGAAACCGAAAGAAAGCCTCGGCGCGATCAAACGGCCTCAGCGACCCGCCAGGTACGCCGGCCTGCAGCCGGAGTGCATGCTCGTTCACCTGCAACGTGGCGTTCTCGTAGCCGCTCTGCTTGTTCTCCGGCGCCTCCACGACGCCTGGCGGCGCGGTGTAGGGCAAAACAGAGGACGAGTCGAGCGTACCCACCACCGAGGCGATCACATAGCCCGTGGAGGACACCACCGAATCTCCCGCGGCGCCCGCTATTGGGCGATCGGCACGCTTGAGCCAAGGCGCACCGATGAGGCGAAACTGCGCCAGCGCGATACGCGTGAAGTCATCGTCAGCTGCTTGCGCAGCAGACACCATGGTGATGCGCAGCGCACGAACCCGGCGATCGTTCGGTGCGTTCTGCTCTTCCAGCGGCGCGCGCCAGTTCAGTCGCACCTGCACCCAGCAGATGGAGTCGGCGCTGAAGCTGCCCCCCGTCGATGACGAGTCGGCGTAGCACCGCCCCACGCGCGTCCAGTTGCGGCGATCGCTGAGGTCAACCGCGAACCGCTTGATCTGCTCCTGATCGTTCTGTGCGTCCAGAAGGTTGAGCCGACCATCAAGGTCAATATCCTCCTCGTCCAGCCGGTTGTTGCGCACGCCGCAGTTGGCCCGACTGTCGCCGAGGATCTGCGTCGACTGATTGGAGCTCGAACAGAGCGTGAACGTGTTCCGGGTCGTCACGGTCGCGGAGGACGTGGAGCGATCAACGACAACGATGGTGTCAGCGACATCGCCCGGCAGGCCCTTGTCATTCTCGACCGCGTTGAATGCTCGAGAGAACGGATCGCGTTCCGAGTCGAAGCGATCGAAGCCGACCAGCCGCTTGCCGCGATACGTGCTGTCCGGCAGCAAGCCAGCGCGGGCGGGGGCAGTGACCGTCAGTGTTTCGGGCGCGAAGGCCACCGCGTTCTCGCTGATCTCCCCGAAGTCGAACACCAGCGTTGGATTCCGGCGCGTGCGCGTCGGTCCCGATTGCACCAGGACGAAGAACTCGACGTTCTCGATGCGTGACAGGTCCGCGCCGCTGGGATTGAGTACCGTCCGCATGGAGCGCCAGCGCCGACCTGTCGGTGTGGTGCCGACCTGGCTGCTGTTGCCCACGGTCCACGCGAAGCGTCGACGGCCGGTGGCCGGGTCCTGATCGAAAATTCCACCGGTCTTCAGAGGGTACAGCTGCATCCAGAGCAGCTGCTCGTTGGGCTGCACACCGTTGCCGATGAACCGAACGGCCGGATCGATCTGCTGCAGGCTGTACTGAATGAAGTTGAACGCCGTATCGACGCCGTTGTTCTGGAACGCGAGTGTGGAGGCCCGATTCAGCGAGAGCGCCGCATTGCCGATCACGCTGCCAAGCCGGCTGCCCACGGCAGGTCGTGAACTGAATTGCCAGGCTGCCTCGGAGAGCGGAATGCCGCGCCCGGCATCGCCCTCAAACGACTCGAGGTACGCCTGCCCTGCCGCATTCGGCTGCGGTTTGCTCATGGCAAACTCGCCCTGCATCGCGAGGCGCGAACGCGACGCACCCGCATTGAATGGCAGCTTGCGCAGCGCACTCGACAACGCCGACGCATCCCACGCCATGTTGGCGGTGACTCCGGCCACCAGCGATCCGATCGGTTCAAAACCAAGCTGTGGCCGATTGAACGCCGAGCGCTGCTGCTGGGAGATCGCGGTGAACGACAGCTGCCCGTGCTCGAGCGGGAACTGCGTGGCGAGCCCGAAGATGGACGTGGGCGCGGCTCCGAAGTTGGGATTCTCCTCGTAGCGCACGTTGACCTGGCGCGGGCGCGGAAACAGCGTGTCGGGACGCGAGAAGGTCACGAGTCCCAGATCGTAGTCAATCTTGTAGTCCACGTCACGCTGCAAGGGCCGGCCGTCGATAGACACGCGCTCGGAGTTTGGTCGCAGCATGATGGCGTTCAGTCGAACGGATCCGGCATCGCCACCACCTTCCGACTGGTATCGCGCGATCATGCGATAGATCGCCTGCGGGCGCTGCGCGGAATACAGGTACTCGTTCGGAAACTGGTACAGCGTGTCATTGGCCGGATTGGCCAGCGGCTGCGCAAGTCCGGCGCGCGCAAATGGCTGGACCGACGGAAAGAAAATGAAGAAGTCGCGAAAGAGCTTCTGCTGACCTCCGCTCGCGGCAACGAAATTGGGGTCGTTGGGACGCGGCCACACTCGATTCTCGACATCGAAGATCGCCGAGTTCGTGGCCTGTGCGAGACCGAACAGCTGCAGATACGTTTCGCCGCGTGAGGGATCGAAGGGCTTTTCCTGATCGCCGGACGTGCCCGTGACCAGCTTCACGGTGACGGTCTGTCGCTGTACATCCTCGCCGCCAAGCTTGTACGCCGACTTGATCTCGCGGTAGAAATACTCCGGGTTGTTCGGTTGGAGTTCCGGCTCCCATAGCAGGTTCGCAAACTGCGGTGCCGTGGTGAACTCGACGTCCGGCGTGCCACCTGTATTTGTGTTGCGTCCCGGTTGCCCGTTCACGCTCACCTCGTAGGCCACCGCCAGGCGTTCGCCATTGGGTGTGAGCGGGCGCACCAGAGCGATCCAGAGCTGCGACGGATCGACATAGTAGTCCACGTTCTCGCGCAGCAGCTCGTAGACCTGCCGCGTGGTGTTGCGCGCACCACGCACGGAGAACTGCGGGCCCCGCGGATTCTGATTGGCCGCACCGATAAGCTGACGGTACACGTAGATGCGCGTGGGCCGCACCGAGTCCGGCAACGCGGCGGCCAGCTGCTGCATCTGCTGGCGATTGAGCAGATCGATATTGGGAAATCCGGCGAAGCGCCGAGGATCCACAGTGAAGAAGAATCGTCGAGTGTCGACCTGAATGTCCTCGATCGGTCGCTCCACCTGCTGTTGCGTCTTGTCGCCCACCGTGAAGACGTTGTCCTTGGAGACGTTGCCCTTCTGCTGCGCCACGATCGAGGTGAAGCGCATTGGACCGATCTGACCGGTGGCCTGCACACCGTAGTTGCCCGACGGAATACCCGCCGTGAGGAATCGCGACGGGGCGGGCTGGAACGTGACGTTGCCAACCTCGAGCCGCTGCAGAATTTCGTCGGACTTGCCCTGATAGTAGACCGAGATGTTGTTGGAGGCGTCGAACTCGCGCTGCGAGTCGTAGTCCACGTTCACATTGACGCGCTCGGCGACGACGCCACCGGTACGCACATTGAACTGGAAATCAAAGGACGGCGGTTGAAATGCACCGAAGCAATTGGTGCCGATCACGGTGATCTGCGCGGCGGTGCATCGCTCGTTCTTGCTGCGTTGCAGCTTGGACTCGAGCCGCGAGTTGAGCGCGATGCCCAGTCCCCCGAAATCGCCGAGCAGGTCGCCGCCAAGCTGTTTGGACACGTCGGCACCTTCCCGACGCCGCGGCGGAATGAGGGGCACCAGCGAACCGGGGGGCGGGCCGGCCGCCGCGCTAGCGGCCGCTGACTCGGCGGCCAGGGCAGCCGCCGCGGCCGAGTCGAGACGCGCCGCCACCGCGACACCCAGGCTATCTGCGCGGGAGGCCAGTCCCGATTGGAGCAGTTGCGCCCATTGGCGACCGAGACGCTCCATCTGTCGACGTTGCGCGGTTCGCACCAACGCGTCGGCCACACGGGCCGGATCCGCCCGCAGGCCAGTGGCGGCGCCAAACGGCCCCAGGAGCGCGAGCGGCCGAAGCGCAAATGTATCGGTGAAGAGTCGAGCACCCCTGGGCAGCGCGAGGCCCGCCGCCTCAGGAATGGCCGCGGACTGCTGCGCGTCTGCCTGGGTGGCCAGCAGGACACCGAGGCATACACAGATGGATCGGATCCCACGGTGCAGCAGACGGCGCACCGAACTCCGGTGGTGGGGTACCAGCGGCGGGCCGCGTGGATACGGTGGCGGTCACAGGAGGCAGCGGGCCGTCATGAGGCGGACATATCCGCGCTGCACCCTTGATAATGCGGGTGGTCACAGGGGAATTTACGTCGTGAAGCTTATTACCCGCTACGTGGTGCGCGAGCACGTTGGGCCGCTGGTGTTCGCGCTGACGGCGCTGACGTCACTGCTGATGCTGCAGTACGTGGCGAGACAACTCGCGAATCTGGCCGGCAAGGGACTGCCCTGGTCCGTGATCTGGCAGTTCTTCTATCTGTCGCTGCCTTTCACCATCGCCATGACCATGCCCATGGCGGTGCTGGTGGCCACGCTGTACGCGTTCGGTCGCATGGCGGCCGAACATGAGATCACGGCGCTCAAGGCCAGCGGTGTACGGGTGCGGGCGCTGGTGCTGCCGGTGATGGTCGGCGCGCTGCTGCTCTCGCTTGGCATGGTGGCGTTCAACGACCAGGTCATGCCGCGCGCGAATCATCGGCTCCGCATCCTCCAGCAGGACATTTCGCGGACCAAGCCCACACTCGCGCTCCGCGACCAGGTGTTGAATGCGCTGACCGACCAGTTCTACATGCGCGTGGGCCGGAGCGACGCAGTCTCGAACAAGATGTGGGACGTGACCATCTATGACCTGTCACGCGGTCCCGAACGCAAGACGATCTACGCCGACAGCGGGCTGTTTTCACTCGCCCCCAACGGGCGAGACTTGCAGATGGAACTCTTCGACGGGTCCACGCAGGAGTTTGTTCGAGGAGATGCTCGGCGCTTGCAACGCTCCTTCTTTCGCACGCAGACCGTACGCGTGCGAGGGATCTCGCGCGGGTTCGAATCCTCCCAGTCGGATTCGTACAAAGGCGACCGCGAGATGACGATTTGCGAGATGCAGCGCAAGTACGTCGTCAACGCCATCGAGTTCGAGCGCATCCGACAGGATTTCATCGGATACCTCTCGCGCTCGGTCCCCAAAGGCACCAAGACGATCACCGTGCCACGACCACGTCCCAAACGTGACGCGTTGGCCAACTTCTACTGCAGCAGCTTCGCCTCGTTGCGCCAGCTGTTGATCGTGAAGGTGGCGCAGGCCCAGGAGCCGCCGAAACAGCAGCCGCCAAAGCCACAGCAGCCCGGACAACAACCCGCACAACAACCCGCACAGCCACCACCAACGGTCAAACCCGGACCGCCGGCCGTCGTCAAGAAGCTCGTCCTGCCGTCGGCGGACAATCCCGACGGTGAGATCAAGGTGATCTCCACCGAGGTCGCCCCGGCTGTCGTCGCCCCGGTCCCACCCATCGCCCCCGCAGCGGTTGTACCGGGCTCAGTGGGGCAACCGGCGGTGCCGGGCGCGGCGGTGCCGCCAGCGACGTCAATGCCAGGAGCGCCCTCGTCGGTACCGTCAGCGGCGAGCCCTTCACCCGCGGTCAACCTCTCGGACAACGTGGACTCTCTGGCACTGTTCCGCGGAGCCACGCTCGCGGCGACCACGCAGATGTCTGACGCGCGCGCGTCGTTGGACGAACTCAGCGTGGAGATCCAGAAGAAGTTCGCGCTCTCGTTCGCGTGCGTCATCTTCGTGCTGTTCGGCCCCCCCGTTGCGCTCCGGTTTCCCCGTGGCGGCGTGGGCGTCACCTTGGGCGTGAGCATCGTTGTCTTCGGCCTCTACTACATCTGCCTGATGGCGGGTGAGGCGCTGGCGGACAAGGGTCGACTTCCCGCTATCGTCGCGATGTGGATCGCGAACGTCATCTTTGGCCTTGCCGGGCTGGTGCTCCTCTGGCGCGTCGAGTCTACCACGGACACGTCTCGCGGCGGAGGGATCCGCGATTGGTGGGCCGACCGCAGGGCGCGCGCCTCGCTTCGCGCCCTTGAGCGAGCTGAGCACGGAGCAGCGGTCGCTTCAGCGGGCGGCGCATGATGCCCCCCACGACGCGCTCGACCGCTGGGCGCGGTCGGCGAGGGATTGTCACTCCGCTCGACCGCTACGTCGCGAGTGAGTTTGCCCGGATCTTCGGTGTCACGCTGCTCGGATTTCCGGTCCTCGTCTTTGTCATCGATCTCGTCGACAACTTGCGCAAGTACACCGAGCGCAAGCTGTCCATACAGGCCGTCGCCACCAGCTATCTGTACTGGATTCCGGATACGCTGTTCATGGTCATCCCCGTGGCGGTGCTCTTCGCCACCGTGTTCTCAATCGGCACCTTCACGCGCTACTCCGAAATCACGGCCGCCAAAGCGTCTGGGATCAGTTTCTACCGGTTCATCGCGCCCATCGTGTTGATGGCAATTTTGGCCACCGGTATCGATCTCGTATTCAGTGAGATTGCGCCGCCAGCCAACGCCAAGCGTCTCAAACTCCTCGAGAGTGGGGCGTCGTTCCGGGATAATGCGCGTTACAATTTCGCCTTCGCCAGCGAAGCGGGACGCGTCTACCGCATCTACACGCTCAACGTGGAAACGAACTCGCTCGACAACGTGGAGCTCGAAACGCGAGCGTCAGAGAAGCAACCCGGGCAATTGATTGCGGCGCAGTCGGGCAAGTGGTCGGGCAAGCGCGGCTGGATTCTCGCCTCGGGCACCATGCATGTGGTGCCCAACGACTCCATCGACCTCGCCGTCTCGTTCGACTCCCTGGCTGATCGTCGCATGAAGGAAACGCCGTCGGAGCTTCGCGCCAGTGAACGGGAGCCGAGCGAGATGAATTTCTCGGATCTCACGCGGTTCATCACGGTACTGGAACGATCCGGCGCAGAAGTGAACACACTCAAGGTCGAGCGGATGCTCAAGCTCGCGATCCCCGTCACCTGCATCATCATCGCGCTGTTTGGCGCCCCGTTGGCCACCAGCTCGCAGCGCGGGGGCGCAGCATTCGGCGTGGCCATCAGCCTGGCCACGACCATCCTCTTCCTCGTGCTCATTCAGCTCACCAAGGCGATCGGCAGCAAGGGCATCATGCCCCCCGAGGCCGCCGCATGGATGCCCAACGTGCTCTGTGGCGTGATTGCGCTCGTCCTGCTGGCACGTGTTCGGACCTAACCAGATGTGCCACTGATGGCCCTGCGCCCTGACACCGTGTTTCGCGCCGCCATGCAGCGCACCGCCGACATTCTGCACGCCTTCGGAAAGCGGGCGTACTACGCACGCGACATTGCCCGAGCGGTTCGCGAACCGTCCACCTGGGTGCCCGAGACGATTCGACAGATGAAGACCATCGGCGTCGAGTCGCTCCCACTGTCCATGATTGTGGCGGCGTTTCTCGGCGGTGTGACCGCGTTTCAGACCCGATATCAGCTGTTCCCTGGGGTACAGCTGTCGGTGGTCGGACTCATCGCCCGGCAGAGTATCGTCCTCGAACTCGGACCGCTGCTGATTGCCCTTGTGTTGACGGGTCGAATCGGTGCGCGCATGACCGCCGAGATCGGCACCATGCGGGTAACCGAACAGATCGACGCGCTGGAGACACTCTCATTCGATCCCATCGCGTATCTGGCATTGCCTCGGCTGCTGGCCACACTCGTCATGCTGCCGGCGCTCACCATGCTCGCGAACGCGACGGCGATTTTCAGTGCGTGGGCCACCTTGATCCTGGCCACCGATGTCCGCACCGACGATTTCCTGAGCGGCCTCCGACTGGCGTTCACCGAATTTCAAGTGGTGTACTCGATGATCAAGGCCGTCAGCTTCGGCGGTGCCATCGCGTTGGTGTGCTCCTACGAGGGCTACGTGACCGAGGCCGGCGCTGAGGGCGTCGGGCGGTCGACAGCGCTGGCCGTGGTCATTGCCTCTGTCTCCATTCTGGTGCTGGATGCCATCGTGGCGGCCATCTTTGCACCGTTCATTCAGGCCTGAGATCCTCGCATGACTTGCTTCCAACTCTCCGTCTCATGAAAAGCCGTCGTGATGAAGTCATGGTGGGGCTGACGCTCCTGTTCGCGATCGTGGTTGGCCTGGGAGGCACCATCTGGATTGCACGAGGCGGACTGTCGTCGGGCTATCCCATGTATGCCCGCTTTCCCTGGGGCGCCGGCCTCAAGACGGGGCAACCCGTGCTGCTGGCCGGCGTACAAGTGGGCTTCGTGAAGCGGGTGGAGCTGATCCCCAGCGGGTCGCTGGTGGTAACCATGCAAGTCAACAACGAGTACCGCGTGCCCGTAGGTTCGAAGGCGAGCGTTGAGCCAAACGGCATCTTCGGCGACCAACTCATCGCCATCACCGCGCCACTGGGCGTAAACACGTTTCTGTCTACCGGGGACACCGTGGCCGCCGGAAAAGGCGCGCCGGGAACCGGCGAATTGCTGACCAAGGGTGACTCGATCGCCAAGGACGTGCAGGCGCTCACCAGCCGAGTGCGCGCCGAGTATGTCGAAGGCGGCGGCCTTGTTGACACACGCAAAACCATCAACGACCTCACCAAGCTCGTGGCTCAGCTCAGTTCGGTGGCGACCGAGCAATCCAGGCAGTTGACGCTCACGCAGCAGCAGTTGCGTCGCACCATGGCGTCCGTGGACTCCGGCAAGGTGGACTCCACTGTCTCCAACCTGCGCGCGACCTCCGCGAATCTGGAAAAACTCACCCGCTCACTGGACTCCACGCGAACGGCCGTCAACCTGGTGGTGGCGAAGGTCAACGAAGGTCCCGGCACGGTGGGTCGATTCATGAATGATCCGAGCGTTTACGCGCGCGTGGACACGCTGCTGCTCCGCCTTGACTCGTTGCTCCTTGATGTGAAAAAGAACCCGCGCAAGTACATCAACTTGAAGGTGTTCTAGGACGCACTCCAACGCGTGTGGGTCAGGGGCGGTGAGAAACAGGATGAAACGAAACGGGGGCGGCGCCGAATGGCGCTGCCCCCGTTTACACTGGCGTGACTCGGAAGCCGCGCCCTGGTTAACCCAGCACTAGAATGACAACCGCAACGACGCCTGAATCTGGTAGAACTGTGCGGTGCCCAGCGGCGTGAAGCGCGTGTTGAAGCTGTTCGGCGCGTAGGTCACGACGGGCACCTGCGTCGCCGCATCCGCACTGGACATCGACTGCACCTGCAGCAAGGTGGCGTTGCCGTTGCCCGTGGCCGACTTGATCTGGCCCCACTTGCTGTTCAACAGGTTTGCGGCGTTGAACAGGTCAAGGCGAAGCGTCGCGCGCTCGCCGCGGACCCGCGGCAGCTGCTGCTCAATCGTCAGGTCGAACCGATCAAACATCGGATTCCGGCATGACGTTGGGCGCATGATCGCTCCGCGCTGATTCGCGAGGCAGGGATTGGCATTGATGAACTGGTCCAGCGACGCGGCCTGCTGTGCAGCCGTGACCGTCGCACCGGCAATCGTGGTGTTCACGAAACCGAGCTTCGGGTCGGTGGGGCCCGTGGGGATGTAGATCGGATCGTTGGCGTTGGAGCCGTCTCCGTTCTGGTCACCGCGACCGGCGTTCCCGCCGTACACAAACGAGTACGGCGTGCCCGACTGCTTGCTGTAGTACGCGGTGAAGCTGGTCTGATACGACTTCCACGGTGCAGTGTAGCTGCCGTTGATGAGCAGGCGATGCGGCTGATCGAAGATCGAGGCGTTCAGCTGCTGATCGCTCTGCGAACCGGAGTAGACTCGGCCAAACTGCCAGTTGGACAACGCCACCGACGACGTCAGGTCCGTCACCGAGAAGCTGCGGCTGTACGTGTACGCCACCGTGCCTTCCAATGACGAGGCGAAGCGCTTGCGCAGCTGTCCCGTTCCGCTGTACGAGTAATCCTTGTCCTGATTGGAGATCTCCAGCACGTTGGTGCCGTACCGCGGGAACACCGGCGCGATGGTTGGGATGCCAGTGGCCGGAATGGTGCTGAACACGGTGCGGCCCTGTGCATCAATGCGCGACGCGGTCGGGATATTGATGTTCTTGTAGAAGAAGCTGTTCACGCTGCGCGAGTACAAGCCTTCGAATGTCGCGATGACTTCACCTGGCAGCTTGCGATCGAATCCGAGCGTACCGCGGAGCAGCTGCGGGAACCGGAGATCGGGGTCGGCCACATTCACTGTGCCAAGGAACGTGCCGTCATCCAGGCTCCGTCCAGCTTGTCCGCCCGTGCGCGTGCCGCAGCCGCGAGGCGCGACCGGTGTTGCCGTGAAGGTTGGCGAACCGCCATTGGTGGCAGCCGCCGCGCCACCGCACGTGATCTGCGCGAGGCCGGCACCGGTGTTCTGGTACTGGTTGGACATCCACACATACGCCGGAATGCCCTGGAAGAGACCGAGGCCTCCGCGCAGCTGATTCCTCTGGTCACCGGTCACATCCCAGTTGAAGCCGATGCGTGGCGACACCTGCAGGTTGCCCGACGGCAGTTCACTGGTGTTCCGGCCGAAGTCGGTCTGCACCGACTGCGAGAACGACGGCTTGGTGAAGAAAACCGGGACGTCGACACGAACGCCCAGCGTGGCGGTGAGGCGCGGCGAGATCGTCCACTGATCCTGCACATAGGCGGCCAGCTGGGCCGCCGTGAACTTGGCGACGACGTCACCACCCAGGCCGCCCGAACCGGCGAACGAGGCGGCGGGACGATTGGCCACGAAGTCCGAGAGGGCGTTGTAGGTCCAGTTACCGTACGAGTTCTGCAGGAATGCGTTGTACGCCTGATAGATCTCGTTGCGCGTACCGATGGACACGCTGTGATTGCCAAGGGGCATCGTGAAGTTGTTCTGCAGCTCATACAAGTCTTCACGCAACTCGTTGCCCTGCGAGCTGTTTTCGGTACCGGCACGGAACCCGATGCCGCTGCCGAGGCCGCCGATGTTCTGCACCAGAATCTGCGGGGCGATGACGGTCGGATTCCGCTTGAAGCGCGTCGTGGTCAAGCCAACGATGAATTCGTTGGAGAACCCGTTGGAGAAGTTGGTGAACACCTGCGCCACGGTCTGATTCGACTTCTCCGTGCGCAGGAAAGCGTTGGACGTGAAGTTGAACGTGCCCAATGACCGCGTGAAGTCGTCCTGCTGCTGATCGTTGTAGATATTGCGCAGCACGAGCCGACTGTTGCCCGAAATCTGGTAGTCGAGGCGAACGAAGGTGTTCAGCAGCGGATTGGTGATCGAGAACAGGTTGGGATTGCCCGCATCAATACCCAGCGACGTCAGACGCGTGGTGAACGAATCAAGCTGCGCAGCCGTGATGCGGGCGTTGGCGTTCGTGGAGTTGACAATGCCCGTTGGCGCTGTGGGGTCGTAGTACGGCCCAGCGGCCGGATTCTGGTTCTGACTGGTCTCGACGGTGGCAAAGAAGCGCAGCTTGTCCTTGATGATCGGGCCACCCAGCGAGAATCCAAGCTGGCGGCGCGTGTACGGGCGCGTGCGCAGGAAGTTCGTGTCTCGCGCCATCTGCTGGTCACGGTAGTACACGAACGCGGACCCCTTGAGCGTGTTGGTGCCCGACTGGG
>JANNEV010000160.1:0-3127 GCA_031379145.1 Gemmatimonadaceae bacterium | reverse complement strand
GTGCCAGTGCACTGCGAAAGGAGAGCAGTGCCTCGGCTTCACCGCTCAGCACCCGAACTTCAATGCCCGTCTGCTCGAGCACACGACTCGTAAACTCGGCGGAGTTGGTCGCGTCCCGGACGGCGCTCGTGGCAACGATCTCGATGCGCAGTGCGCCGTACTGGCGGGCCAGCATCACCATGCGTTGCACCGCTGCCACGGCCGCGTCCAGTGCCGTCTGCCCCAGTGCGCCGGTCAGCTCCAGGCCTTCCCCGAGGCGGGGCATGGCCTTCATCTCATCGACAACGCGGATCTGTCCCGACGGTGACACGTCGGCGATGATCTGGCGGATCGAGTTCGAGCCAATGTCGATGGCCGCGATACGCACATCGGCGGTCGAACCGATGGACGCCTGAGTCGCGGATGCAACCAGCCGCGGGGCACCGCTCACGCGCGCCGGCCCTCGGCGCGCAGCGGGAGAACAACCGTCGGCAGTTCGTCACCGTGCTCCTCGTCGTATCGGTGACGGATTTGCTTGCCCTCGGCCAGATATACCGCGTTCTCGCCGATGTTGGTGGCCAGGTCCGCCACGCGTTCGAGATTCCGGCTCACGAGTAGCAGTTCAAGGGATGGGGCTATGGTGCGGGGGTCGGCCATCATGTACGTGAGCAACGTGCGAAAGATGCCTTCGTGCAGCGCGTCAACTTGATCGTCCGCCTTGCCGACCGCGCGTCCGAGCGCGCCATCGCCTCGGATGAAGGCGTCAAGCGCATCGCTCAACATCGCCCGCGCGCGTCGGGCCATGTCCACGAGCGCCGGAGCCTGCGGCAGGACCGCACGACTTTCCACCAGTCGAACCGCTCCCTGCGCGATGTTCACGGCGTGATCACCCACTCGCTCCAGATCACTCGAAACCTTGATGGCGCCGATCAGGAATCGAAGGTCACGCGCCATGGGCTGCTGGAGGGCGAGCAGAGAGATGGCCAGATTCTCCGACTCCACCTCCATACGATCGAGCTCGCGATCGGCATCGATCACCGCCTGTGCTTTATCCCGGTCGCGTTCCAGGAGCGACTCGACCGCGAGATCGACCAGCGATTCGGCACGTTCGGACATGTCCAGCAGTCGTTGCTTCAGCACGCCGAGATCATCGTGGAAGTGCCGGTACCCTCCTCCTTCCGCCATCAGCCCAGCCTCCCTGTGATGAATGCCTCTGTGCGCGGTTCCTGTGGCGCCGTGAAGCACTGTCGGGTCGCGTTGACCTCCACGAGTCGACCATCGAGCAGGAAGATGGTCTGGTCGGACGCGCGCGCGGCCTGCTGCAAGTTATGCGTTACCAGCACGATCGTCAGGTCCCCACGCAATTCATACAGCAACTCCTCGATGCGCTGCGTCGCGGCCGGGTCAAGCGCGCTCGTCGGCTCATCGAGCAAGAGGACCTCGGGATCGTTGGCCAGCGCGCGCGCAATGCAGAGGCGCTGTTGCTGGCCGCCGGACAGCCGCATCGCGCTTTCACGCAGCCGGTCCTTCACCTCGTCCCAGAGTCCGGTGCGTCGCAGCGCGCGCTCCACGCGCTCTTCCAAAACTCGGCCGCCGGCGATTCCGTTCAGCTTCGGTCCGTACGAGACGTTGTCGAAGATTGAGCGCGGGAAGGGATTGGAACGTTGAAAAACCATGCCGACGCGCTGCCGCAGCATGCTGGGGTCCATCGATCGGGCATACACGTCTTCGCCGTCGAGCAGAATTCTCCCTTCATGTCGCGCGCCGGGGATCAGGTCGTTCAGGCGATTGATGGCGCGCAGGAGGGTGGACTTTCCGCTTCCTGACGGGCCGATCAAGGCCGTGACGCTTTGCGGCACCAATGCGACGCTGATATCGCTCAGCGCGTGTCGCGCGCCGAACCACGCGGAGAAGTGGTCGACGGAGACGCATCCGCTCGACTCTTCGGCTGCCGCACCGGGCTGGGTCATTGGCGTGTTGATTACCCGAACCGACCCGTCACGTACGCTTCCGTGCGCTCGTCGCTTGGTGTCATGAAGAGCGTGCGTGTGGGCGCATGCTCCACCAACGCTCCGTCCAGCAGGAACGCGGTTGTATCCGAGACGCGAGCGGCCTGCTGCATATTGTGCGTGACGATGATCAGGGTGACCGTGCCTCGAAGTTCGTACACCAGCTCTTCGATGCGTTGCGTGCCGAGGGGGTCGAGCGAAGCCGTGGGTTCGTCCAACAAGAGCACCGAGGGCTCGATGGCGAGCGCGCGTGCGATGCACAGGCGCTGCTGTTGTCCTCCGCTCAGCGCGATGGCGCTGCCGTGCAGCCGGTTGTGCACTTCGGACCAGAGGCCAGCCCGATTCAATGCGTGCTGCACGCGGTCGCGGAGCGCGCTCTCGCTGAGCATTCCTCCTCCCGAGCGCAGGCCTGCGGCGACGTTCTCAAAAATCGACAAAGTGGGAAATGGCGTCGGACGCTGAAATACCATGCCGATACGACGACGAAGGGCGATCGGATTGACTGTACGCGCGTTGATTTCCGTTTCGCCGATGCGAATGCTCCCAGTGGTGGTCGCCCCGGAGACGCTTTCGTGTAGTCGGTTCAGGCAGCGTAGGAGTGTGGACTTGCCGCATCCCGAAGGCCCGATGATCGCCGTGACACGGCCGGGCGCGCAGTCGAGCGTGACGTTATTGACGGCAACGCGCGCGCCGTACAGCGCGCTCACGTTTCGAAGCGTCACGACGGGGGCCCCGCCTGGGGAACTCGCTGAGGGATGGTGGCCCACCTCCGCTGCTGCGGCGGTCGTGTCGGCCAGGTCAATCATCGCCGTCCCCAGCGCGAGGCGGCGTGCCCAGTGACAGCGCCTGGCGAGCGCGCAGTACCGATCGAGCGAGCAGGCTCATGACCGCGATCAGCACGAGCAACACCAGGGCGCCCGCCCAGGCCTTGGCCTGCAAGTCGTCGTAGGGACTCAAGGCATACGCAAAGATCTGCAACGGGAGTGCCGCAATGGGACGCGTCGGGTCCGTCGACCAGTATGCGTTACCGAAGGCGGTGAAGAGCAAGGGGGCGGTCTCGCCCGCCGCACGGGCGACGGCAACGAGCGTCGCGGTGACAATACCTGGCATCGCTGTACGCAGCACGATGAGCAGCGACG
>JANNEV010000127.1:0-10273 GCA_031379145.1 Gemmatimonadaceae bacterium | reverse complement strand
CGCGTTGCTCGCCGAGGATGCGCCAACGGCAGTGTTCTGCGCAAACGACCTGGTGGCCATTGGTGCGGTGAAGCAGAGCCTCACGGCCGGTCTCCGGGTTCCGCAGGACATCTCGATCATTGGTTGTGACGATATCGAGCTCGCGCGGTATGTCACCCCGGAGTTGACCACCATTGCCATCCCGGCGCGCGAGCTGGGAGCGCGCGCTGCGCGTCTGCTATTGCAGTTAATTGAGCAGTCGCCGCAACGTCTGAGCGCCACCCGACTCTTGCCGGTTCGGATGATGGCACGCGGTACCACGGCGCACGCTCCCTCGCGTGTGTCCGACGCACGATCGACGGTGCAGTCATGAGCAGTCTCTGTGAGGCGACGGTGCTGGGCACTGGGAGCTACGTGCCGACGCGCGTGGTCACGAATGCAGAGTTGAGCGCGCTGCTCGGGGAAGACATTGATCCGTTCGTGCGCGGCACGTTGGGGATTGAACAGCGGCACTGGTGCGAGCCGGACGAGTCGACCGCTGATCTCGCGGAGCATGCGGCGAGACGTGCCATGGAATCGGCTGGCGCGTCGCCGGAGTCGATCGATCTGCTCATTGTTGCCACCGATACGCCGGAGTATGTCACGCCGTCGACGGCCTAGGTGGTGCACGGGCGTCTGGGCATCGTGAATGCCGGCACGTTCGATCTCAACGCCGGCTGCGCCGGTTTTGTGACCGCGCTCGATGTGGCGTGGAAGTACATTCGCGCCGACGAGCGATACCGTCGGGTGTTGGTGGTGGGGGCGTATGCCATGTCGCGCTACCTCAACCCTCGCGACAAGAAGACGCTGACCATGTTTGCTGACGGCGCCGGCGCGGTGGTTGTGGGCGCGAGCGACACGGCCGGCGTATTGGCGTCTGAACTGTACGCGGATGGCCGCTACTGCCATGGCATGGGTGTGTTTGCCGGCGGGACACGTACGCCGATCACGCCGCAGATCCTGGCCGAGGGCGTGCAGCACTATTTGCGGTTTGTCCAGAAGTATCCGGCCTCGGTCAACGAAGCGGGATGGCCACGGATTGTTCAGTCCGTGCTCCGCCGTGCAGGCGAGGGCGTCCAGGATGTTGATCTTTGGTTCTGGACGCAGGTCAATCGCGCGACGATCGAAGTAGTGATGCGCGAACTCGGCGTCCCGATGCCGCGCGCGCACACCATCATGCATAAGTGGGGATACACCGGCTCCGCCTGCCTGCCCATGGCGCTCGACGACGCCGTGCGGTCGGGGCGCGTGCACCATGAGCAGTTGCTGATGTTCACCGGATCGGGCGCCGGTTTGGCCATGGGCTCATTGGCACTGCGTTGGCGCGCAGCTGGCAGTACGCGATGAGTCCCGTCGCCAAGGTTGAGCGTGACGCACCAATGACGCGCGCGTCCGCTGCGTCGCGAACGGGCCCAGGTGAGAATGGCGCGCGTCGTGTCGCGCTTCGCTCCGTTGTTGCTGGGGCGATTGGGATCGCGGCGGCCTATGCCAGCGCGTTTGGTCCGCCGACCGTGGCCCAAGTGGGGCCATGGCTCATGGCCATTGCTCTACCAGTCTGCATGGTCGCCACCATGGCTTTGGGCGCCGTTCGAGCCGGGCGCCGCGTGGGTGTGCTGGTCTTGCCGTTTGGACTCGTGTTCTTGCTTGTCACCGGCGGTCTGCTGCTGGCACTTGCTCTGCCGCCCGACGCGGTGGATGGCGTGTACTGGCTTGGTCTGCCGAGACGCGCGGCGGTCGTGGTCTATGGCGTGGGTGTCCTGCCGCTATTCGTGTTGCCGATGGCGTACGCCTACACCTTCGACGCGCTCACGTTGTCCGACGAGGACGTGGCGCGCGTTCGTGCCGCGCGGAATCTGGGGCCTGTCGACCCGTCTGCCGTGGGACCGCCATGACGGGTGCCCTGTTCACGCTGCCGATGTTGATGCAGACCAGCGCGCTGCCATCGCTGGCGCAGCCAGTGATTGCCGGCGTGGCCATCGCGTACTTCGTGGTGGTTGCCGTCATCGGCATTCTGGCCACGCGACGTACCAAGTCCGCGGCTGACTTCTTTGTGGCCGGCCAGGGGATTGGTCTGGTCACTCTGGCGATTGCCTCGATGGCGGCAACGTTGTCCGGTTTCGCCTTTATCGGCGGACCCGGTCTTGTGTACTCCGTCGGGCTGGGCGCGGTGTTCATCATCCTACCCGTGGCATTGACGAACTCGATGGGCGCGTGGGTGCTCGCGAAGCGGCTTCGACTGTTGGCGGAAGTTCGCGAAATGGTCACCATCCCTGACGCTATCGCCGCCCGATTCGACTCGCGCGCCGCGCAAGGGTTGGCCGGTCTGGCCATTATCCTCGCTGTCATCGGCTATATGGCGACGAATCTGCTGGCGCTCGGATTAGTCATTGACGCCATCTTCGGTATCGGTCGCGGCCCGGCCATTCTGCTTGGCACGCTGATTGTGCTCGCGTACTCGGTGTCGGGCGGCATCCTTGCCGGCATCTACAATGACGTGTTTCAGGGTCTGCTGATGGCGGTCGCCTCCGTGTTGGTGTTCGTGTACGCCATGCAGGTTGGTGGAGGAATGCGCGGCATTGCGCAGGTGATCATGACCAGCGATCCGTCGCTGCTGTCGCCGTGGGGCAAGCTGTCGCCGTTGGCGGCGCTGTCGTTCTACTTCGTCTTCGGACTAGGCGCGCTGGGACAGCCGCATGTGGCGCACAAGTACTTCATGTTGCGCGATCCTCGGCGGCTCAAGTGGTTTCCGCTCCTCATGACGTTCGCGCTCACGCTGACGCTGCTGTTGTTCGTCGGCGTGGGACTGGCCATGAAGGCGCTCGTACTGTCCGGCTCCGCGCCTGCGCTCGCCACGGCGGACGACGCGACCCCCACGTTCTTGCTGCGCTTTACGCCATTGCCGCTGGCCGCGCTCGTGTTCGCGAGTGTGGCGGCCGCCATCATGAGTACGGTGAACTCGTTCATGAGCATCGGAGCCGCCGCTCTCACGCATGACCTTCCGGTCGCGTTCGGGCGCCGGCTTACGAATGAGCTTCGCTGGGGGCGCATCTGGACCGTGGTCATCACCGTTGTCGCGGCGCTCGTGGCGCAGGCATCGGGCGCGCTGGTGGCGTTCCTTGGGGTGTTTGGCTGGGGCTTGTTTGCGTCGACGCTCGTGCCGGCGTTGGCGATTGGACTGAACTGGCAAGGCGCCACGCGTGCCGGAGCGGTGTCGTCGATTCTGACGGGACTGCTGACCACTCTCTCGCTCGAGTCGCTGGCGTTCTTCAAGATGTTCACGTTCCCGTCGGGAGTGACTGCGACGGCGATCGCCCTGGTGTTGTCACTGCTCGTGTTCTTCGGGGTGTCCTGGTTCACGCGCCACACGGCGGCGGGAACGCTCGCCCCCGATGTGCGCGCCGTCATGGAGGCATAAGTCGAATGCACGCTCCCGCCGTCGATCCGTTTCACCTGCTCGCCGTGGGCCAATTTGCGACGGCGTCCCGGCGCGTGTCCGAAACGGACATCGTCCTCTTCGCCGCCGTGACGGGCGACATGAACCCCGTGCACGTGGACGAGGCTGCAGGCGCGGCCAGTCGATTCGGCGCACGCATTGCGCATGGCATGTTGTCGGCGGGCTTTGTTTCGGCGCTGCTGGCATCGGAGTTGCCGGGACCCGGATCCATCTATCTCTCGCAGTCACTGCGCTTCGTTCGGCCAGTTCGTATCGGCGATACCGTCACCACGCGCGTGGAGATCGTCGAGTTGCTTGCGAGCAAGCGCCGGGTTCGTGTGGCGACGTCAAGTCGAAATCACCGTGATGAACTCGTGCTGGATGGCGAGGCTGTGTTGTTGTTGCCGCTGGAGGGTTAGTCGAAGCTGCAGGCCACGTCAGACCGGCCGCGCTCATCGCCGCGGCCGTCGCTTCTCACCTTCGTCCTGTCGTCCACATGCCTTACGATTGCTCAACTTCACAGGGAGTTCGCATGACGACGCTATTCGGTCGCTCGAGTCACGCGTTCGGAGGAGTCCGCCGGGCGCTGCGTTCCCAATGCCTTCGCAGTGGAGCGATGACGCTGTCGCTCTTCGCTGCGGCGCTGACGGCACCTGCGGCAATGCAGGCCCAGTCCGGCGTGCTGATCGGAATCGTCACCGATAGCACAAGGGCGCCGCTTCCGGGCACCCAAGTGACCGTCGTGGGGACACGGTTCGTGGGAACTTCTGGCATGGATGGTCGCTATCGAGTCAGCGGTATTCCGGCCGGCAGCTATTCGGTGCGAGTGCAACGGATCGGCGCCCGGGCGCGCGTCTTCCCGAATGTCATCATCAAGGATGCCGGCGAGACCACGTTGGACCCGGTGCTGACGGCAACGGCGCTCCAGTTGGGCGGCTACGTCGTTTCGGCATCGCGTCGTGTCGAGAAGATTACCGACGCACCGGCGACGATCACCCGTATCGATGCGGAGCAGATCCGCTTCACGGTGGGGAATTCGTTCACCGGTGCGCTGAAGGAGGTGAAGGGGATCGACTTCTTCCAGACCGGCATCGCCGCTGCAGGCATCAACGCGCGAGGGTTCAACAGCGCGTTCAACAATCGAATGCTGCAAATGGAAGACAATCGTATTGCGGTGCTGCCAGAGAACGGCTTGCCGGTTGGTGTCTTCACCACGATTCCGAAGGTTGATATCGCCGGTGTGGAAGTGCTCGTTGGTCCCGGCGCCGCACTGTATGGTCCGGATGCGTCCAACGGTGTCGTCACCTTGCTGAGCAAGGACCCGCGACAGTTTCAGGGGCTGACCGTGGAAACGTCTGTGGGATCAAACGGTGGACGAGTGGGGGACTGGTTCGCCAACTCGCCGGGGCGCGTGAGCTACTCCAATGTGCAAGGTCGCTACGCCGGGATGATCGGCAACCTCGGCTACAAGATTACCGGCGAGGCCTTGTACGCGCGTGATTGGCAGAACACCAACAACTACGCGCCCGTGGCACCGCGCACCACGCCCTCGCCCGAGATCGCTCCAGATTGGGGTACCAGCTATCGTCGAGCGTCCGGCGCGCTGGTGTACTACTTCGACAAGGGCGGTCGCCTGGAGTATCAAGGTGGCGCGAGCAACAGCAACGGCATCGGCGTGACCAGTGCCGGACGGAATCAGCTGAAGAACTGGGGCTATTGGAACCAGCAGCTTCGCTTCACCTCCGATCACTGGTTCGCGCAGGCCTATGCCACACGCTCGCTCTCCGGACAGACGTTCGCCCTGAATGGCTATTCCACGAATCGGCTGGCACCACGACTGACGGGCTTCAGCGATGACTCTGTCCGGAAACTCTCTGCTTTCCCGGCCGACGGTCGATTGATGGCCGCAGAAGTGCAGGGCAACACCACCGTGCGCGCGCTGTTCAATACGCGCTTTGTGACCGGTGTGCAGGTCCGTCGCGATCAGGTGAGTTCCAAGGAAGTGTGGCTGACCGATGCGCTGACCAAGGAGGACATCATCCTCAACCAGGTTGGCGTGTATGCCCAGACGGAGACGCAGGTGAATCCGATCACCAAGCTGATTTTCGGTGCGCGCTACGACAACCCGGAATTCTACGATCCACAGTTCAGCCCGAAGGCGGCGCTGGTCATCTCTCCGGATGAGAACTCGACCTTCCGGCTGACGTTCAATCGCGCGTTCAAGTCGCCGTCGATCTTGCAGACCAACTTCTTCTTCCGTGATTTCAGTCCGAGCGTCGGCGTCTTCGGCAACAAGGACGGCATCACGGTAAGGAATGCCGCGGGTACGGTGCTGCGGACGCTCGACCCGGTCATTCCCGAAGTGAACAACACCGTTGAACTCGGATATAAGGGCGTGCTGAACGAACGACTGTATGTTGACGTCGCTGGCTACGTGGCGAACTACAAGTCGTTCCTGAGTCCGCTGGTGGTCGTGGCCAATCCGTTTGCGGGCACGTTCGCCTTCAATACGGCCACGAATACCAAGTACACGAACGCACAGGGCGCGGAACAGATCGCGTTGACCTACTACAACCTGGGTCAGGCGACGCTCAGCGGCATCGACGCTGGCCTGCGCTACGCCGTCACCAACAAGGTGAACGCGTCAGGTACGTTCAGCGTACTGAAACTTGATTCAATCATTCAAAAACCCGGTGATCCGGTGGAAGCCACTGCACTGAACAGCCCGACCATCAAGGCGACCGCCGGAATGGATGGTCGTGACCTGCCGTTTGCCACGTTCGGCGGATTCGTGTTGCGATTCGTCAAGGACTATCAGTTTCAGTCGGGCGTGCACAGCGGACGCATCCCCGGCCTGCTGGCTTTCGACTTCAATGTAGGCAAGCGCATTACGTCCGGCGCAACGGTCAACTTCTCCGTGCAGAACCTGTTTGCCTGCACGAGCGGGGGAACGACACCTCCACTGTTCCTCAACGCCGCGCTACCGGCCACGTACACCCCGGGATGGGGCTGCGGTCTCGGCCGCAAGCATATCGAGCTGTTGAACATGCCAGCGCTTGGCTCCATGGCGTTCCTCGGCGTTCGGTTTGATCGCTGACCTGCAGGCGAGTCGCAGAGAGTGAAGTGAGCACAGGAATGCGCGCGCGACGCGTCGGGCTCGTGCTGCTGGCGTGGGGACTCTTGTCTCCGTCCGGTAGCGCGGGGTTGGTGGTCGGCGATGCCTCGGGCGGAGAATCGACGTCTCACGGAGAGCGTATGGAGAGTGGAACGGTGGTGCGGGGCACGTATGCAGGCGCCGAGGGTTCGCGGCCGTGGCGACTGTTCGTGCCTGAGCGCATGCGCGGAGCAGCGTCACCCATGCTGCTGGTTGCACTGCACGGCTGCACGCAGAATGCAAACGATTTCGCCGCCGGCACGCAGTTGGACGCGGTGGCGGAGTCGGAGGGGTTTCTGGTGCTCTATCCAGAGCAGGTGGCGTCGGCAAATGCGCGCTTGTGCTGGAACTGGTACGACGTCGGTCATCAGGATCGTGGTCACGGCGAGCCGGCAATTATCGCCGCGATGACGCAGGAAGTCGCGCGCGAGTACGGCGCCAATGTGGCCAGTGTGCACCTGCTTGGACTCTCGGCAGGGGCGGCGATGGCGACGCTCACGGTCGTGGCATTCCCGGAGCTATTCGCAACGCTGGTTGCAGCGTCCGGCGTGCCCTGGAAGGCTGCGCCGAACGTGGGGCGCGCGTTGGTGGTCATGCAGAAAGGGGCGGAGCAACAGCTTCCAGGCCCCGAGGCAATGGTGTCTGCGATGGCCGACCGGGCGCGCGCGGTTCCGGTGTTGCTGGTACACGGCGGGAAGGATGCCGTCGTCAACGTTCGCAATAGCGAGGAATCCGCCGCCCAGTGGGTGGGCGTGCACGATCGACTGCGGTCTGGCGCGTCGCAACCAGCGCTCGTGCCGGACGGTGAGGTGAGCGTTCGGCAGGAGAACGGTTACACCATTGACGAACGATCCTGGCGCGACACGGCACGTGTCGCGCAGGTCACGCTGTTGCGAATCGAAGAACTGGGTCATGCCTGGTCGGGTGGCTCTCCGGCGGGTTCGTTTGTTGATCCGAAAGGCCCCGATATCAGTCGGAGGGTCGCGCGATTCTGTGCGGCGCACCCGATGTTCGGGTCGCGCTGAGCTCGCGAGATGGGTCCAGCCGACGCGATTTTGCCGCAGCCCCATGCCCCCCAAGCTCCGCCCGTGACCTCGTTTGATCCTCTGGCATGGTGGGGACGGGCGGACGGAACACGCACGGCGTTGCTCGACGTGTCGACTCATCGGCGCTACAGCTACGCGGAGTTGGACGCGGATGCGGATCGGTGGTGCGCCTGGCTCGTGGCCGAGGGCGTTCTTGCAGGGGATCGCGTGGCAGTGCTTGCGCAGAATTGCGTTGCGTTCGTGCCCCTGCTGTTTGGTTGTATTCGATGCGGCGCGATCCTGCTGCCGCTGAACTGGCGTCTCTCCGCGATTGAGCTTGCCCGCGTGCTCGCCGACGCCCAGCCGCGGTTGTTGCTCGGGGCCGCCGATTTCGCGACGCTTGGTGAGACCGCGCGCGGCGTTCCCGAGAGTGGTGTCGGATTGTCTGGCGCCGAAGCGCCTGGCGCCGAAGCGATCGTCGCGCACGCCGTGTCCGTACCGTGGTTCGATCTGGATGCCGCGGCTGCGTCCGCGGCCGCCATGACGGAGCGGCAATGTCCCGGTCCGGTGCCGATGGCCGAGGCCCCCGCGCTGTTGCTGTATACGTCCGGAAGCACTGGCGCACCCAAGGGTGTGCTCATTCCGCAACGGCAGTTGCTCGCCAATGCCATTGCCACGATTGTCGGGTGGCAGCTGAGTGCGGCAGATGTTGCGCCGGTGGCGACACCGTTCTTCCATACCGGCGCCTGGAACGTATTCCTGACCCCGTTGCTCTTCGTTGGTGGAACGAGCGCGCTCGTCGATGGTTTTGAGCCCACTCAGTTTCTGGACGTGCTGGAGCGGTGTGACGTGACGGTGGCGTTCGTCGTGCCGACGCAACTGGCGATGATGTCGTCGTCATCGCGCTGGGGGGTTCCGTTGCCACGTCTACGCTGGTTGATCTCCGGTGGCGCCCCGTGTCCGCAGCGGATTCGGGATGTCGCGCAAGCAGCGGGTTATCGAATACGCGAGGGATACGGACTCACCGAGTGTGGACCGAACTGCTTCGCCAGCACCGACGGCAACGATGCAGGCGCCGTTGGCACCGTGGGGTGGCCTGTTCCGTTTCTCGACGCGCGCGTACGGGATTCGGCCGATGGTGAGGCTCTCGTCGACGTCGTAGGCGAATTGCAATTGCGCGGGCCGCAGCTGTTCGGTGGGTACTTCCGTGCACCGGAGCTCACGCGCAACGCGCTCACGTCGGATGGCTGGCTCTGCACCGGTGATCTGGCCAGTCGAGATGCAGAAGGAAGATTCCGCATTCGAGGCCGACGAAAAGAGATGTACATCTCCGGCGGCGAGAACGTGTTTCCGGGCGAAGTTGAGTCCGCGCTGATGGACTGCCCGCTGGTACAGGAAGTGTGCGTGGTTGGTCTCGCCGACCTTCGCTGGGGCGAGGTCGGCTGCGCCGTTGTGGTACCCACCCCTGTGCGCGACGACGGTGAGGCGCTCGAGCACACGGAGGCGCGCGCACTCAGCATCCTGGCCGCAGCACGGTCTCGGCTCGCCGGGTACAAAGTGCCCAAGCACGTGCATTTCGTTGACGCACTTCCTCGACTTGGCTCGGGCAAGATCGATCGAGCGGCTGTGCTGGCTTGGCTCCTCGACCGAGGACGTGCATGAGCGACGCTGCGGCCGCCGGCCAGTTCATGGCCAAGGGGTCTACCGTTCGCAGTACGCTCGCGTTCCTGCGGGAGCGACTCGGCGATGCTGGCACCCGTGCGCTGCTCGGTCGGCTGCCGCCGTCGATACGCCAGGTGGTCGACGCGACGGCATCGATTGACGAAGTGCCCTACGAGGTGGTCGTCGCGCTCTGGCACGCTGCCGATGCAATGCTGCCAAAGACCACGCCGTCCTGGGCCGACGCGGCGGGAGCATTTGCCATCGATTCGATCGGTGTGCAACTCTACGGCGGAATCCTGCGCAAGCCAACGCCGAAACAGTTCCTGACGCAGAGTGTGTCGCTCTTTCGCTTGTACTACCACCCGGGTGATATGGAGGTAGTGGAGGACGTTCCAGGACGGGCTGTCCTGAGACTTGTCAGGTTCGATCCAGTCACACCCGTCTTTTGCCAGCGACAGTCCGGCGGCCTTCGACGGGCGATTGAGCTGGCCGGTGGTGGGACGGTGTTGGTACGGCACGTTCGCTGTTGTCTTGAGGGTGACGCATTCTGCGAGTGGGAGTTGCACTGGCAGATGGACCCATCCAAAGGAACCGCTGGCGAATAGGTGAGCGCGTGGCGAGCATTCGAATCACGCACATGTCCGCCTCTAATCGCTCCGAGAAATCGCGCGCTGCCGCGCGCTTGGCCGCTCGCCAGTCGGCGGCCGAATCCTCCGCGCGTGCGGCGGGGCAGATCGACCTGTTTCCGGTGCAGCCCACCATCGATGTGCTCGATCCTCGACAGGTGGTCGGGGAAGCGACGACGGTGGCGTACCTGATTCGTGTCCGACTGCGCCCGAAGGATCCGCCGCACTTGGTGTTTCACGATCGCCACGGCTGGTACTGTGAGACCCACGGCACCGATTGCGCTGCGGTCGCGTTGGCGCGCGAAGCGGTCGGGCAATGAACGACCCGATTTGGGTCCCCGATCCGCGCGCGCGC
>JANNEV010000112.1:0-2980 GCA_031379145.1 Gemmatimonadaceae bacterium | reverse complement strand
CGTCGGGCCGAGGCGTTGGCCGAAGCGGTGAGTGGCGGAACGCTGGTGGGCATCAGCGGCACGCATGGCAAGACCACCACGACCGTGCTCGCGACCGAGGCGTTACGGGCGGCGGGCCGCGATCCGACAGGCGTCGTTGGGGGGCGTGTCGGCAGCTGGGGGGGAAACCTTCGCTTGGGTGGCAGTACCTACGTTGTCGAATCGGACGAGTACGATCGCTCGTTCCTGGCGCTCACGCCGGATGTGGCTGTCGTGCTCAACGTGGAAGCCGACCACCTCGACATCTATCGCGATCTCGACGACATCGTCGCGGCGTTCGAGCAGTTCATCGCCCCCGCGCGCGTGGTGGTGCGCTGCGCTGACGACGCGGGTGCCATGCGCTTGCGCGTGCGGAGCTCCAGCGAGGTTATCGCGTATTCGGCCACGCTGCCGGGTACCGCGCCGGCGTTGCACGCCGGTGACGCGCGTCTGGTGGCGGGGGCGCTTCGCCTCGACGCCGTGGGCGCGGCGTTCGTCGTGCGCTTTGATGATGCGCCCGTCGGCGAGGTGCGCCTTGGCGTGCCTGGGCTGCACAACGTGCGCAATGCGCTCGCGGCGCTCGGCGCCGGGCTGGCGCTCGGCGCGACCGTGGACGAAATGACCCCGGGACTCGAAGCGTTTCGTGGTGTTGAACGGCGCTTCCAGCGACTCGGGCAGGTTGGCGGTGTGGACGTGGTGGATGACTACGCGCACCATCCGACTGAAGTACACGCGACGATCGCTGCCGCACGGCATGCGTTTCCCGGGCGACGACTCATTGTCGTATTTCAGCCGCACCTCTATTCGCGAACCCGCGATTTGCAGGAGGAGTTTGCGGCGGCACTGTCGGCGGCCGATGTGCTCTTCCTGTGCGACATCTACGGCGCGCGCGAGCGCCCGGATCCTGCGGTGACATCGGCGCTCATCGGTGATCGTGTCTCCACGGAGGTTCTGCGGTGGCGCGGTGCGCAATCGGCGGCGGCTGGCGCGCTGGCTGCCTTCGTGCGAGACGGAGACGTGGTCATCACGATGGGCGCGGGCGATGTGACGCGCACGGGCCCCGAACTCCTTGCTGTGCTGCGGGTCTGAGTGTGGCGGCGGAGCGCGCGACGCAGACCAAGGATCGGCCGCCTTTTGCCACGCGACTCGTGGCGCATCTTTCGTCCGGCGCACAGGTCTGGCGAGTCGTCAGGGTGGCGCTGGCGGCGTGTGGTGCCCTCGGATTGATCGGCTCTCCGTGGTGGGGACCCCGAGCCCTGTCGCAGCTGGACTACTTCCATGTGCGACGGGTCTCGATTGAGGGGCTGCGTTACGCCAGGCCCGGCGAGCTGCTGGCGCTGTTGCGGGTTGACACCACGCAGTCGGTCTGGCAGGCGTTGCCGCCGCTTGCAGCGCGTGCGTTAACCCACCCGCTCGTGCTTGAGGCCGAGGTCGTGCGGCAGCTCCCCGGCACCGTGATTGTTCGCGTCGTGGAGCGCACACCCGTGGCGTTGGCGCCGGTCGAGGCCCTGCTGCAACCGCTGGACGCGTCAGCGCATGTCCTGCCCATCGACCTGACCAAGGTGCAGCTGGATGTGCCCATCCTGGCCACGCCCGATAGCGCGCTGCTTCGGGTGCTGGACGCGCTGCGCCAGTACGCCGCGCCGCTCTACGCCCGCGTGTCGGATGCGCAGCGTGTTGGATCGGACGAGCTGACCTTCACGCTGGGATCGCTGAGAATTCGTTCCGGTTCCGACGTGACCGTAGCCCGCTTCCGGGACATATTACCCGTGGAGGCGGATCTCGCGCGAAATCATCTGCGCGCGCTGGAGCTCGATCTCCGCTTCCGAGACCAGGTGATCGCCAGACTCCCATGACATCCGAACCCATCATTGCCGCGCTTGACATCGGGACGGCCCACACCACGGCCGTGCTTGCCACGGTCCACGGTGAGCTGCCACGCGCTCCGCGGCTGCGCATCCTCGGCGTCGGACGGACCCGGACCCAAGGGCTGCGTCGGGGTGTGGTGTCGGATATCGAAGAGGCGACTCGGTCCATCCGGAAGGCGGTCGATGAGGCGAGTCTCGTGGCGGGCGTCACGCCGGAGGGATTGTACGTCGGAATCGCCGGTGAGCATGTGCGCGCGATGTGTTCGTCTGGCGTGGTCGCCATCAGTGGCGCCGAGATTTCCCGCGCGGATGTGGACCGTGTCAATGACGTGGCGCGGGCCATGGCGATTCCACAGGACCGCGAGCTGTTGCATGCGATCTCTCAGGAGTACCGCGTGGATCGTGCCGAAGGAATTCGCGATCCGATTGGCATGATCGGTACGCGCCTTGAGACGGAGATGTATCTGATCACCATTGGCACGTCGCCCGCGATGAACCTGCGCAAGAGCATCGAGCGCGCCGGATTCAAGGCGCGGGAGCTCGTGCTGGAGCCGCTGGCCAGTGCGTGGGCGGTGCTGACCGACGAGGAAAAGGAGCTCGGTGTTGCGCTGGTCGAGCTGGGCGCCGGTACCACGGATATCGCCGTGTTCCATGAAGGCAAAATCCGCCACCTCGGCACGATGCCGTATGGCGGGCACACGGTGACGAGCGATTTGGTGCAGGGGCTCGGGGTCACGCAGAGCGACGCGGAACAGCTGAAGGAAGCGTACGGCTGCGCCTACGAGCCTCTCGTCGCCGCCGACCAGCTGATCGCCTTGCCCGCGACGGCCGCGCATGCGGAGCGGCATCTCTCACGGGAGCTGATGGCTCATATCATCCATCAGCGCATGGATGAGATCTTCGATCGCGTGCAGCGGGAAATCCAGACGGCGGGATATGCGGGCAAACTGAATGCCGGGATCGTGCTCACCGGCGGAGGTGCGTCGCTGGAAGGGGTCAGTGATCTCGCGCAAGATGTTTTCGGCGTGGGCGTGCGCGTCGGAGTGCCGGGTGCTCACATCGATGGTCTGGTTGAGTCCGTTGACCACCCGAGC
>JANNEV010000108.1:0-1798 GCA_031379145.1 Gemmatimonadaceae bacterium | reverse complement strand
ACCGGCGTGCCAATTGGTGGCATCATGTGATTGCACCAGTTCCGACCCCAGGCCGCGTATCTGCGACCAGGCCGTTTGTTCAACGCCGGCGGCGAAGACGGATCCGGCAATTCCTTCGTAGCGTACGGAAACACCGCGGCGGTCCGGCACGCTTCCCTTCGAGCGCACACTGTCGCTGACTCGGGAGTCGAGCGAGCCGCCAACGCGATAGGAGCCCTGAACAACAACCCCCTTGCCGAGCACCATCTCACCGCCAAGCGAAGCAGCCACGCCGAAGTACGTCACGCGTGACGAGTCGTCGACACTGCCGAACTTGAGCGTGTCGGCGAAGGTGCGACGACGAGCGACCAGATTGTCGCCCGTAAACAGATGCCCGCCGAATCCGACCTTGAACCGGCTATTGATGCGCCAGCCAGCGGCAGCGCGAAGGTCGCCGATCGAGCCGCGCACGTCGTTGCGATCGTCGGTACGGATCTGTGCACCCTCTACCAGCACGCTGCCGGTCGTCACGGTGGTGTAGCTGCGATCCAGAAACGTGGACGCACTCAACGCCACCGCCACTCCCCTTCCTGCCGGGAAGATGAGCATCAGCAGCGGCACTCGCTGCGCAGTGGTGCTCTCCTTGACCGCGCCAAATCGCAGTGTCCGGAACTCGGGTTCCGTCTGTGCCGTCACCACGGTTCGCTGAATACCGCCGAGCGACGCTGGGTTCTTGGGGCTGAGCGGATCGAATTCGCCGAACGAGCCGGCGGTCGCGGACGCTCGCGTGCTGGTGCCCCCAACCGGATAACCGAAACCGAGTCCGCTCAGCGTGCCCTGCGCCGCCAGCGAGTGCGTGGCCAACACGCTCATGCACGCAACGAGACAGCGCCCACGCAACGCGACGCGGAGAGCCCGCAGCGTTCCACGGCGCGGTTGAACGGGCGCACCATCCTGCAGGTCATTCTTCACGGGATCGCGAACTCGGTGCGGGGTTGGTAAGTGATGCGCAGTCGCGGTCGCAACGCCGGCAACGCCTTTCGTGAGAAGAACCGCAGTTCGGCCGGCTGCGCACCCTCCAGGCCGATGCGAAACGCAATGGAACGAGGCACCGTCGTTGGCAGCGTCGGCCAGGTACGCACCAGCGCGAGCACGTTCAGCGCGCGCACCCCACTGTCACTCGGCACCAGCCGCGCCGTATCGAGCGAGGCAAACGTGCCCTCCGCAGCGAGATCGAGAATGCGCCGCAAATCAGTAACCGCATTGGTGGTCGTCGGCACCAACGGCACGATACTCACGGTATCGAAGGCGTTGCCGAATGACGATCGCCGCTGCGTCAACAGCACTTCCGCTCGCACAATCGTGGCGGAATCGGTGATGCTCTTGGGGACATCGAACCGCAGGTAGCTTCGGTAGGCAGGGTAGCCGCCCACAATCAACGTGTTGGCGTCGGGTGCAGCAGATCCCTTGTCGATCAGCGCATACACCTGGTAGGAGAGCGCCAAGTCCGACGTGGTCGCGGTGAACGACGTAGTGGTCACGAGCGTCGCGGGAGCGTACGTGGTGTCACTGCTGGGATCGAACGACACCGTGGGTGCGCCGGATCCCAACTGGTACGCAACCAATCGCAGCTGGCCCGCGCCACCAGTGAGGCGAAGGCCCAACCGCAATCGCGACCTACCGGTGATCTTGGCCAACACCTACGCCTTCGACAGCGGGACGAACAAGGAGTCCCGGGTCGCCGATGGCGAGACCTGCAAGGACGCGAGAAGCCGGTCTGCACAGAACAAACCCTTGACCACCGCGCACACTGAATCAA
>JANNEV010000094.1:0-3972 GCA_031379145.1 Gemmatimonadaceae bacterium | reverse complement strand
CGCGTTGGTGTCGCGACTCGATCGACGGATGAAGTTCGACCTCTCGGTGAGCGATGGCACGTTGTACCTGGTGCACGGCACGAGTACGCTCAGCGGGAGCATCACACCATGGACGTTGCAACCCACGTAATGGTCGTGCGGTGACTGCAGTTGTGGGGCCCATCGTCGTGGGCTGCGAAGCATTTCCACTCCCTTACGGAGATCCCCTCGCATGCGTTCGATCGCATTGATTCTCGTTGCTGTCGCGCTGAGCGCGTGTGCCTCGACCCACTCCGCGACGCCCGAGTTTCTCGCGCCGCCCGGGCCGGCACTGGGTCCGTTCTCGCCTGCGGTCCGAGTCGGCAATATTCTGTATCTGTCCGGCCAGATCGGGACGGACAGTACCGGAACGCTGGTGAAGGGCGGTATCGACGCGGAAACACGACAGACGCTCACGAATATTCGGCGCGTGCTCACGGACAACCGCTCGTCCATGGACCGTGTGGTGAAATGCACCGTCTTCATGGCGGACATGAAGGAGTGGCCGGCCATGAACGTGGTGTACTCGACCTTCTTTCCCGATCACAAGCCCGCGCGGAGTGCCCTCGGCGCGAATGGGCTCGCGCGCGATGCACGCTTGGAGATTGAGTGCATCGCGGTGACCGGGAAGTAGCGTGTCATTCGAGATCGCTTCGCTGCATGCACTGACGGCGGGTTCCAGCAGGAGATCCTGATGACGGTGAGCACGAACTATCGCGCCTTCATTCTCGAGCAGCTTGGTCGGGTGCTGTCCGATGTGCGCGCGCGCAGCATGTTTGGCGGCGTGGGTGTGTACAGCGGAGACTACTTTTTTGCCCTGCTCGACAACGATACGCTGTTCTTCAAGGTGGATGACGAGACCCGCCCCGATTTTGAGGCCATTGGCATGGGGCCGTTCCGTCCCTTTGGCGATGGCGGCGAGGTCATGCAGTACTATGAGGTGTCGGCCGAGCTCATCGAGGATCATGAGGCACTCCGCGAGTGGGCGCAGCGCGCGGTCGGTGTGGCTCGGCGCGCAAAGATGCGTCGGCGCAAGACTCCCGCGGCTCCGTCATTGCCGAAGCAGGGCCCCAGAAAGTCGTGACGTCCGTGCCGGGTGCATGGCCGATGGTAGATTGGAGGATGCGATCAAATTCAGTGCGATTCGCGGCCTGGCGATGCGCGGCCTTCAGCGCGGTGGTTTTTCTGGCTGGTTGTGCGGTGAATCGGCGACCGGCCACCACCCTCGCTCGTCTCGAGCTGGACGCGGCGGCCGCTCGCGCTGCTGAGCGGGTGAGCCGGGACTCGGTGATTGAGCGCCTGGTACGCCGCGCCGAAGCACGAGGAGATCGGACGCTCGATATTCTGATGCTGTCGGGCGGTGGACAGAACGGAGCGTTCGGTGTGGGCTTCATGCGGGGTTGGCAGTCTCGCGCTGATGCTCCGATGCCGCGCTTTGACTTGATCACCGGCATCAGCACCGGCGCGTTGCAGGCGCCCTATGCGCTGCTCGGCACTGCTGCCGCCATGGACAGCGTCTCGGCGATCTACGCCCGGTCGGCGAGTGAAATTGCGCCCACACTCGACTGGTGGTTCCTGTTCCGACGTACCGGCGGATTGGTGAATACGGAAAGGTTTGATCGTACGCTGGAGAAGACGATAAACGGGCAGTTCAGCGTGCAGATCCGGAAGGCTCTCGCGGAGGATCGTCAGTTGATCTTCGGCACGTCGGACTTCGACCTTGGCATCGGTCGCACATGGTCCATGAGTGAGACGCTGGATACCAGCAGCGCGGGGCTCGCGCGCACGCGGAGCCTGCTCAAGGCAGCCACCGCGATTCCGGGCATTTTCCCGCCCGTCGTCGTGGATGGGCATGTTCACGCGGATGGCGGTGTGATCACGAACGTGCTGACCTTATTCGATTACGAGGACTACCAGCGTCTGGCTGGGCGACTGGCAGCCCGCGGAATGCGTGACGTCAACGTTCGTGTCTGGGTCGTAATGAATTTGTGGACGCACGCCGAGACGCGGGTGACGCCCGCGTCGAACCGCGGTGCCATGAGCGGTCGTTCCACCGCAATGCTTTTTTACGCACATATGCCGGAGACGCTGGCCGGACTCACCAGCATGGCCCGTGCTGTGTCGGCGACCGTGCCCGGACTTCGACTGGACGTGAAGGTGGCCCTGCCGCCGGCCTGGCTGGCCACCGAGCCAGGCGGCGACAAACTCTTTGATCGCGCCTTCATGCTGCGGCTGGACGAATTCGGATTCGCCAAGTCGAGGAGCGCGACTCCGTGGGACGACGTGCCCTCCGCGTATTCGCGTCCCGTGCGAGTGCCGTGACGCTCGCGCTCCTGACCGATCTACCGCCCGCCACCTAGAAACCGGGTGGCTTGGTCCGCTGTTCGGCCGGCAACGTTTCCCGCGTGGGCTTGGGCAACGTGTTGGGCGGGTGCAGGGTTCCGCGATGACAGAGGACGCAGGTGGCCTTCGGATAGTCTTCATCGAGGTCCTTCTGTTTGGCGAGGTGCGCCTCGTTGATGACCCGCGTCATGCGCTCCAGGTCGCGCGCGATGACCTTGTTCTTCTTCTCGTCCTTGTCCCACTCGCCGACCACGTGGCAATTGCTGCAGACCGCACCGACGCCGCGGCCGTACTCCTCATCCATGCGCTTGAGGAAGTCTTTGGCCGGCATGTCTTTGTGCAGCAGCACGTTCTTGAAGACCTTTCCAGCCGGCTCGTTTTCGCGGCCGGCGATGGACTTCATGATCTCGGCGATCGTGGCGACCCGGATGGAGTCCTGCAGGTATGGGCTGGGCCGGGGGCGTGCTGCCTGGGCCGAAAGGGTGCCGCTGAACGCTGCACTGACGAATAGCAGCGAGACCGCTGAGACCAACGTCCTCATGAAACCTCCACTCAGGTGAACTGACAACCTTCCCGTTAACGCTTTCTGGCCAGAATAGTGCCGCGACAGGTAATGGCACCGCAACGGCACGGATACCGCCGCTTGGCGGCCGGCGTATGCCGTTCAGTCAGCACATACGCATAGTCGTACACCAGCTCCTCACCGGGCTCGATGTCATGAATCGTGTCGATCCAGATGCGCCCGTCCTCAATCACGGCGTCACAGTTCGGGGCACAGGAGTGGTTGAGAAACCGCGCCTCATTTCCTCCAAACGCCGCGTCCACGACGACGGCATCGTCAATGGCAAAGAGATACGTGTGGTGCCGTTCAACCGCTGAATCGGGGTAGCGTGCCTCGGCGTCAGCGGGGGACAGTCGCTCCCCGGCGTACTCGATCAGCCGTGTTCCTGCCGGAATGGCCACGGTGGCATACCCGCCGAGGCCCTGAATGGGAGATCGGCGGATTTCGAACGGCAAGGGAGTCGAATCTGGTGTCATGAGCGGAAAGATAGGCACCGACGGTATTCGTTCGGGACACTGAGGCCTCCGAACCGGCTATATTCAGGAAAAGGAGGAGTACATGACCCGTACGTTACCCACGGCCCGAGACGCGTTCATCACCGCGATGAACCGGGATACAGCAGGATCCGATCGGCCCCGATATACCGCTGTGCTCGACGCGATGATCGAGTGGAGCCTGGCCCGACCGGAGTTGCTGCGGTTCCGGGATGATGAATCAGCGAAGGGAGTGGTGAGCTTCCAACGTATCGGTTCGAACATGGTGTTCTGGGCGGCGCGCCCCATGCGCGGCAGTGGCCCGAAGATCGAGTTGCTTCCGCGTGCCTCGTCCGTGTTGCCGGATGAAGCGCTGCAGACCGCTCGCGAAGCGATCAACGCGTGCTCGCGCGAAGTGCTCGAAGAGAACGATCGTCTGGCGATCGGCTTCGGCGCGATGAAGAATCCCGTATCCCGTGCGGCGGTCTTCACGTTGATGGACGAATTGCTGCAAGTGACGTGAGCGAGTTCCCGCAGGACGCCGAGACCGGTTTCTCGGCACTTGGACTCGATGAG
>JANNEV010000207.1:0-1770 GCA_031379145.1 Gemmatimonadaceae bacterium | reverse complement strand
ATGAGAATCAACAGACATGAAGAAGCTCCTCTCTTCGGTTGGTTCAAACAATCATCGATAAACAGAACGCATCTCTGGCGAAAACAATTTTGGACCCACTTTCCGCAACGCCAGAATCAAATCGTCTCACGCCAACGCCTTTATGTCGAGTATGTGACAGCGGGGCGGTGCTCAATATTTGTTGCATCGTTACTCATTTCTTTATGAAATTCTCTTTGTGCGTTTAAAATCGCTTGTAACTTTTCGTGATTTTTTCTGTTATGAGCAACAGTCGGCAATAATTGGGTATCACATGGTTGATCAGCAGGATTCAGCAAACCAGCGTTTGGCATTGGCGCGGCTGAAACAAGAGCACGCCGATTTTGATGCGGCAATCAACGCAATGGAGGCAATGGCCTGCGATAAATTGCAAGTTCAACGCATGAAGAAGAAAAAGCTGGCCATCAAAGATATGATTGTACGCCTGTCGGCTGATTTGCTGCCGGATATTATTGCCTGATGGACACTTCACCCCCAGTGGCCATCATTATGGGCAGCCAATCTGATTGGGCCGTGATGCGCTTTGCCGCCGAAATGCTGGAAACTCTTGATATTGATTATGAGGCGCGGATTATTTCGGCCCATCGCACTCCCGATAGAATGGTGGCGTTCGCCAAGGGCGCGCGCGACCAAGGGTTCAAGATCATCATCGCCGGTGCGGGCGGTGCAGCGCATTTGCCGGGCATGGTGGCAGCGCTGACACCGTTGCCGGTTTTGGGTGTGCCGGTGGAATCCAAAGCCCTATCCGGCAAGGATTCGCTGTTATCGATTGTACAAATGCCCGGCGGAATACCCGTTGGCACATTGGCAATCGGCAAGCCCGGCGCGATCAATGCTGCCCTGCTTGCTGCTTCGGTTCTGGCTTTATCTGACGCTGAACTTGCAGACCGGCTCGACCAATGGCGCGCCAACCAAACGGCATGTGTGGCTGATTTTCCGAAAGACGAGTGAATTGAGCGAGACCACAGCCTTAAAACCCGGCGATTGGATCGGTATTTTGGGCGGCGGCCAATTAGCACGAATGCTTGCAATGGCGGCAGCGCGGCTGGGCTTTAAAACCATAATTCTCGATCCTGATTTGAATTGCCCCGCCGCCATTATGGCCAATGATCATATTATCGCCGCCTATGATGATATGGCCGCGCTTGAGGCCCTGTCGCGCCGCGTTTCTGTCATCACCTATGAGTTTGAAAATGTGCCTTGCGATGCGATTGATCATGCGGATTTGGCCTGCGACGTGGAACCCGGCACACAGGCGCTCGCCATTGCGCAGAACCGCATTTTAGAAAAAGACTTTTTCAATGCGATTGGTATTCCAACTGCACCACATCGCTCCGTTCAATCGCTGGCAGATGTTGAGGCAGCTTTTTCCGAAATCGGCCCCGGCATTTTGAAAACCTGCACGCTCGGCTATGATGGCAAGGGGCAGGCACGGATTTCAACTGCCGCAGACATTGCATCTGGATTTGAAGCGATGAACAATGCTCCCGCGATCTATGAAGGTTTTATAGTATTTGGGCGCGAAGTGTCGGTGATTGCCGCGCGGTTTCAAGACGGTTCGTTTGCAGCCTTCGACCTGCCGGAGAATGTCCACCAAGGCGGTATTTTGCGGACATCTATAGTGCCTGCACGAATTTCTGAGACCACAGCAATTCAAGCCAAAGCCCATGCTGAAACATTGCTGGCAGCGCTCGGCTATATCGGCGTTGCCGGGGTTGAGTTTTTCGTGAT
>JANNEV010000033.1:0-21543 GCA_031379145.1 Gemmatimonadaceae bacterium | reverse complement strand
GAGGTATCCGAGCGCATTGTACACCATGGGATTCACGACATTGCGACCAGTCGGTGCGGCGTAGTTGTGCAGACCGTCCGACAGCTTCTCGTAGAAGTACGTCACCATCGGATACTGCTTCGCGGCATCGAACCCTTCCGGCTTGAACAGCAAGCCGCGCAGGGGCACGCCGTCGGTGTTGAGCCACGAGACCAGCTCCACGGTGCCACGTGGATACTGCGAGTCCTGGGGATTGGCGTCGGATATGCGAGCAACCTGACTGAGCGATGGGCCGGTCCAGAGATCGGGGAACTCCCGATACGTCTGCTGCGTCATCAGATACTGCTCGGCGGACCGCGCCTTCTGCAACGCTCCGTAGTTGCGCGCGCCCATGACAATCTGCTCTGGCTTCGCGTCCACCCCGAGCCTGTCGCGCCAGAACCCGCTGTTCTTGGTGGCATCGTCGACCGCGCGCAGCAACACTGGCTGCTGTGGATCGACAAACCGATCCTCCGGGTCAAGATCCAGGACGCGAAAAGTCATCGACAGACGACGTCCCTCTCCATCGGTCATGTTGCGCGCGGGAACGATTCCGGCCGGGTCCACTTCCCACACGTCATAGCGATCGTACACCAGTACGCGCTTCTCCCCCGCGGTCCAGCCTCCGAGACCATAGGGCGGAGGAACGTCTGGCGAGTCGAACTCCTCATCCTGAAATCTGACCGTCGGGATGCTGGCCGTGAGGCTTCCCTTCTTGCCGGAGGCCGTGTTGTACGACATCCACTGTCCGTTCTGGAACCATGTCACATACCCGCCCGCGGGCGACAGCTGTGCGCCGAAGGGCACCTGTTTCGCCACGAGCGTCCGCGCACCAGTCATGGCATCGATGATGAACACGTCGCTCCCGCCCTCGCCCCACATCTGCTCCACGGCATACTCCACGCTGTTGGTGGCCAGCGCTCGGCGGCCATCATCGCTCACCGTGACCTGCTGCAACGAATCACTCCCCAGCTTCACCCACTTGCCGCCGGCGAGCTGGTACAGCGCCAGTTGCGTGCGATTGCGATCGCGCGCCGCGTCGACCTTCTGCTGCGGCATGAGCTTGGTGTCCTTCCAGTGCCACAGATCGAACACCGCCTTGTCGAGCAACGAGTCAGACGGAATCGAATCGAAGGGCACCGCTCCGAACGAGAAGAGCACCGCGTTGCCATCGCGGGTAAAGTCGACACGCCCGCGCTCCGCAATCTGCAGGCCGGCCGGTGACTCACTGGACGCGACGATGCGCCGCGCAGCGATGGCGCGTCCCTTCACCGGCGTGAGTGCCGCGTGATACAGCGAGAAACGATTCGGCGCGGTGCTTTCGCCAGCGTCGGTGACGAACACGGCTTGATCGCCCTTGCGGTCGAAAACCAGTCCGCGATACGTGCCCCGTCCCGCGAGCAGCGTGGTCACGTTGCCTGTGGCAAGGGCACGTACAAACGCGCCGTCGCCTGCGCCGTCGCGCGAGGCGACCGTATAGCCCAGCCAGCGTTCACTCTCATCGAATGCGAAGTTCGTGACGCCGTCTATCCGAGTTTCCGAGCCGGTGGACAGCTCGCGCAGCACGAGCGTTGTTCCGGTCTCCCGCCGCGCAGCCGTGGACCGCGAGCTGTCTCGACTCGGGACACCCGGCGTGCTCGCCGGGCGCTGCGAGGTCGTGTCCTCCAGCAGGTAGGCGAGGAATCGGCCGCCGTTGCGCGCCAGACGAAACGAACGGACGCGCGGCACGCGGACCACCTTGCCATCTGCCACGTCCAGCACGCCAAGCATGGTGGAAGGCGGTGGACTGCCGCGGCGAGCGCGAAGCCGCTCGAACTCCGCGCGAGGTGCATACTGCAGAAAAACCACGAAGCGACTGTCCGCGTTGAACTGCGCGGGCTGCGGAGAAAACTGCGCTGCGGAATCCGCCGACGGCATCAGCTGAGGCCGCCCGGTATAGCCGCGAGTGGACCGATACTCCGTGCTCGCCGATGTACTGCGCACAATCAACTCTCCCTCACCCACCACCGGCGAGAGTGTGTACGCTGCCCACTTGCCGTCGGGCGACAGGGCGGCGCCAAGGATGGTGCGCCATTCGTCGTACGTGTCCTGCGTGATGGCGCGCTTGCCCGCGGGCAATGCACTGGCCCACGGGGACACCTGTGAGAACGGTGGGAGTGGCGCAGCGCTCTGCGCATGCACGGTCGCCGCAAAGGGCGCAGCAAAGGGCGCAGCAAGGGTGGCGCTCAGGAGCAGCACGGCTTGTCTGCAACGGGGTCGTATCACGTCGAAGCGCATTGAGAGTTGACGCAGAAGGAGTGTTGGGCTGGTCGGGCCGAGCGCTTGGCCCCAACTTGGTGGAGCCACAAACCGACGGAATAGACTAACGTCGCGGCCGAAGCCGCGTGAGGGATTTGATGGGACGCTTGCTCGGGTACTTTGCGCGCGGCCTGGTGCTGGTCACGCCGATCGCGGTGACGATCTGGGTCTGCTGGATAATCTTTACTCGGGTGGACTGCTGGCTGGGGCTGCCCATCCCGGGTGCCGGCTTCTTTGCCACGCTGATCCTCATCACGCTGGTGGGCTTCCTCGGGTCGAGCCTGCTGACGCGGTCGGCGGTGGGTCTGGTGGAGCGTGCCATGGCGCGGCTGCCGTTCGTGCGCCTGCTGTACGGCTCCACGAAGGATCTCCTCAACGCGTTCGTGGGAGAGAAGCGGCGTTTCGATAAGCCCGTGCTGATGGCCCTGCACACAGATTGGTCCACACAACTGGTTGGGTTCGTGACGCAGGAATCGCTTGACCATCTCGGGCTGTTGCAGCACGTCGCCGTATACTGTCCGCATTCGTACAACTTCTCGGGACAGCTCTACGTGGTGCCCGCTGCGCAGGTGCGGCCCCTCGACGTGGCAAGCGCCGACGCCATGGCGTTTGTGGTCTCGGGCGGTGTGTCTGGACTCGTGCCAACCGCGCTGTCCACCGGCGAGTTCGCCGCTGTCATTCCTCGAGCCTGACTTCCTCCATGCAGACTTCCCTTCGTACTCTGTCCTGCCTTCGCTACAACGGGCGCGATACCGCGATTGCTGGGCGCACCGCTGTTTGGCGCATCGGGCAGATGGTGTTGCTTGCGATCACCTCGCTGAGCGCCATCCCGATCGTCTCTGCAGGCGCACAGGGTGCGCCGGCCACTGCGCCGACTCCGCGCGCGATGCTACTGGTACCCGATGCGGTCTTCGATGGCACCGGAGACGGAGTACAGCGCGGTTGGGCGGTGCTGGTTCGCGGAGCGCGTATCGTCGCGGTCGGACCGATCGCCAGTCTGTCCGTGCCGGCCGACGCCGAGCGCATCGCGTTACCGGGGACAACACTGTTGCCCGGGCTGAGCGACCTCCATAGCCATGTCCTGCTGCACCCGTACGATGAGACCCCGTGGAACGATCAGGTCCTTCGCGAATCGCTGGCATTGCGGACGGCTCGCGCCGTGAATCATCTGCGCGCGACGCTGATGGCCGGATTCACCGTGCTCCGCGATCTCGGCACGGAGGGCGCCGAGTACGCGGACGTTGGACTCAAGGAGGCCGTGGATCAGGGCATCATTCCCGGCCCGCGCCTCTTCGTGACGACCAAGGCCATCGTGGCCACCGGCTCGTACGGCCCGAAGGGGTTCGGCGTGGAGATCGGCGTGCCGCAGGGTGCCGAGGAAGCCGACGGCGTCGAAGGCCTCACGCGCGTGGTTCGCGATCAGATCGGGCATGGTGCCGACTGGATCAAGATCTACGCCGACTACCGATGGGGGCCACGAGGCGAGGCACGACCGACGTTCAGCGAGGCAGAATGGAAAGCGATTGTCGAAACAGCCGCATCGAGTGGGCGACCGGTGGTCGCGCACGCGAGCACGATTGAAGGAATGCGCCGCAGCATAGTGGCAGGCGTTGAAACGATCGAGCACGGCGACGCCGCCACCGCAGAGACGTTTGCGCTCATGAAGGCACACGGGACTGCGTTCTGCCCCACGCTGGCGGCGACGGAGTCCACCACGCGCTACCGCGGCTGGAAGAAGGGTGTGGATCCCGTTCCGGCGGGCATCGCTCAGAAGAAAGCGATGTTCACGTTGGCGCTCGCCTCTGGGGTGACGATCTGCAACGGCAGCGATGTGGGCGTGTTCACGCATGGCACGAACGCCGTCGAGCTCGAACTCATGGTGGAGTACGGCATGTCGCCGGCCGCGGCGTTACGCGCGGCCACCAGTGTGAACGCCAGGATCATGCACCGTGAGGGTGAGTTTGGGCGCGTAGCGCCGGGACTGCTGGCCGATCTGGTGGCGGTACAAGGCGACCCAACCAAGAGCATCGCGCAGTTGCGGCACGTGCGCTTTGTGATGAAGGGTGGACAGGTCGTGCGGCGCGAGACGAACTAAAGTCATATGTCGCGATTCTAGCCGGCTGGCCGGGGGTGGGGGCACGACGGTCGCGAAACAAAACGGGGCGAGTCGCTTTGGCGACTTGCCCCGTTTGTTTGCCAGCGCTGCGTTCGAGACGCGCCTTTCGCTTACCTCGTGAAATTCGGGTTGTTGTCCCGCTCCGTACGTGGAATCGGATAGCAGGTCTGATTGCCCGTACCCGGATATCCCGGCTTGAAGTAGGGCTGCCCCGTGGCGGTAACGAACTGCGTGGACGTCGGCGAGCGCCGGAAGTCAGCCAACCGCTTGCCTTCGAGGTAGAAGTCGAACGCGCGCTGGTTGAAGAGTTCCGTCTTGACGCTGGCGGCGTCGGTCGCACCGCTGTACGCCGCCACGCCACCGGCGGCACGACGCGCATTGATGAGCGCAAGCTGTTGCGTCACGTTGGCCAAGGCCTCGGCAGCGATATAGTCCGCTTCGAGTTTCGACGCGAGGCGGATTGGCGCCGCGTACGCGCTGAACTTGCGCTGTTCGAAGAGCCCACCCGGCACCGCATCGAACGGCGTGAGCGTGGTGACGCCAGGCCCACGAAACTGGATGCGCGTGTCGGTGGTGCGAAACGGCGGTGCCACGCTGATCGCGGTGCGATCGAAGGTGAACTGGAAGAGGCGATTGGCCGAACGGGTGCGCGAGTTGGCATCGTCCACATATCGCATGTCGAACGTGAAGCCAGTCGGCACTGCCGCCGCGTCACTGGCGGCACCAGCGTTGTCACCCTTCTGCAACTTGGCGCGAGCGCGACCGACCAGCGCCGCGTTAGCCAGCGCGACGGCCTCAGCCGAACCGTTCGCACGTCCGACATCGATGCCACGCGAGAACCAGAACGACGCGCTGTCAAGCATCTGTGCCGTGTTCAATTCGGGTCCGGATGAGAGCGTACCGGAACAGAAGTCCGTGGCCATCATCAGGATCGCGAAGCCACGGAACGTGGCCGCACGCGCGAGGTTGAGGTTCGTCGTGGGTGTCGGCAGGGTGAGGTCGAGTACCGTCTTGGCCGACGCGGCCGCAAGGGAAATCGGCGCCCAGACATCCGTCTGCAGCGAACCGTTGAGGTCGGAGACCGTGCGGAAGCCGAACTCGTTACGCGTCGGGAACGTATCCGACACGTTGACCTCGTTGGTGAACCAGCCGCTGTACAATGACAGCCAGCCCAGTGCCACAGCGAAGTTCTGCTGCGCGGAGGCCGCGAGTGTCGCGGCGCCCGATGTCGGATCGACAGTCGCGGCGTCGATCACGTTGGGGTTGGTGACTTTCAGGAACTCATCGGAGCAAGCGGTAACGCCGAGCAGGAGCGTGGTGCCCACTACCGTTCGCGTAACCGCGCGTCGGATCGTCATCATGATCATCTCGCGGTCAGAAAGTGAGGTTGAAACGCAGAACCGTCTTCTGCGGATTCGGCAGCGTCAGGAAGTCTTCGCGCGAGAACGCGCCAGACTGCGCATTGACTTCCGGGTCGAAGCCCGAGTAGTTCGTCCACAACTGCACGTTCTGCATCGCAAAAGTGACCGACGCCGCATCCACTCGACCACCGAGACGCTTGGTCATCGAGTTCGGCAGGTTGTACGTTGCGGACACTTCGCGGAGACGGACGAAGTCACCACGCTCCAGGTACGCGTCGCGCACGTCCTGCACGGTGGACGGGTTGCCCTTGTTCGTGATGAAGGCGGGCTGACCAGGAGTCAGATTTCCGTAGCGGCGCAAGCGCTCCTCGGCCGATAGCACGGTCGGGTCGAGACGGAGATTGGAACGCACCAGTTGCGTCTCGCGGAAGTACGCGGTGTTGTTCATGACGATGAAGTCACGCTTCGCGTCGAGGAGCGCGTTCAGGCGAAGATTCTTGAAGAGCGTCACGGTGTTGTTGAGATTCCACTCGAGCGTCGGAAACAGGTTGCCCATCGGCGCGAGTGTGTCGCTGACAATGACCCTGTTGTTCGCCACGTCGATGGACTCGATGCGCTTGGATACCGGCACGCCCAGCTGCTGACCCACAAGTGCGCGGCCAACCCCACCCAACGGGAACGGGAGCAGCGTACCCAACGATGTCAGTTCGTTGCGGAGCGTATTCGCGCCCGCACGCACGTCCCACTTCAGGTTCGCGGTGTTGATTGCGTTTACGTTGACGGCGATTTCCAGTCCGCTGTTCAGGACGGAACCGATGTTGGCCAGCGGGTTCGCGTTGAAACCGAGCGATGGCGGAATGGGCCGCGCGATGATGAGATCCTTGGTGGTCTTTCGAAAGAAAGTCGCTTCCGCCGACACACGATTATTGAAGAACCCGGCGTCCAGTCCGGCTTCAAACTCGGTGCCGCGCTCCGGCTTGAGGTCCGCGTTACCCGGGTTACCCGGGACGGCGCCGGCACCTGTCGCTGCGATGTAGAAGGGCGCCGAGACGAGCGTCGTGAGCGCATCCCCAGGATTCGGCGAGCGGCCGGTCGTACCATAGGCGGCACGAAGACGCAGCGAACTGATCGCACCCGACAGCGGCTGGAAGAAATCTTCTTCGGAAATGGCCCAGCTACCGCCGATCTTCGGCAACACAAAGGCGGGGGCGCTCACGCCGAACGAGGAATTCTTGTCCACTCGAACACCCACCTGCAGGAAGCGCTTGTTCTGGTTGCCAATCTGCAACTGCGAGAGGTAACCGAACTGGCGCTGTTCCGTGAAGCCACCGCCGCCGGTCGTGGTCGCGGCCGATCCCACCGAATTGTTGCTGTTGGTGACGAAACCGATACCCGTCGCCGTCGTCACCGTGTTGCGCGTGGAGATCACCTGCAGGCCGAACGACAGGTTGGTTTCCCAGCTGGATCCCCAGCCCTTCTTCATGTTGCCGAGGTAGTCGAACGTGTAGCGCTCAGCGCTCCGCGACGTGATGGCATTGTTTCCGCCATCGTTCAGGCCACCCCACCAGAGGCTGTCATTCTTCGGCAAAAAGCTGCGCTGGTCGTCGTTGGCGTAGTCCATGCCGGCTGTGAAGCGATTGTTGAACCAGGACACCGGCACGAAGTTGGCCGTGATCGACGTGGTGACTCGCTTGGTGAGCAGACGGCGCTGGATCGAGGCGAGGGCATTGTAGTGGCGATTGCCGAACCAGCCATCCTGCGTGAGCTGACCGGTGGGGGAGTCGTTCCGCGTGCTCGGGCTGCCCAGCAGGCCGCCACCCAACCAGCCGAATCCATTGTTGTCGTTGTCGGGCAGGTCCACGAGGCTCTGCGTCAGTCCAAGACCGACGTCGAAATTCAGTTTCTGGTTCGCGACATAGTTCGCGTTCGTGCGCACGTTGTAGCGGTTGTAACGGCTGCTTGGCAGAACACCGGCCGTGTTGTCCGAGCCGTACGAAAGATTGTATCCGTAATTCTGACCGCCGCCGCGCGCCCCCCAGTTGACCACGCGCTCCGAACCCTGGCGAAACGCGTTCACGCGCTGCAGTGGGTTATCGCTGACCAGCGCGTTAAGCGCCTGTCCACGGCAGAGCGGGTTGGTGCTGGTGGGGAGAATCGAGGCCGCCGAGCAGTTGGCGTAGTTGTCCATCGGCGTGAAATTCGCGTCGATGGAGCCGTTCTCGAGGCGGAGGTTCTGCTGAAAAGAGTTCGACCCGGCGCGCCCTTTCTTGGTGATGATCTGGATCACACCAGCGCTGGCGTCGGCGCCGTACAAGGTGGCGGCGGCGGGGCCCTTCACGACTTCAATACTCTCGATTTCCTCGGGATTGATGTCGTTCAGGCGGTCGAACGACTGACCGCCCGCTCCCCCGCCGATCGTTCCTTCGTTGACCCGGACGCCGTCGATGAAGAGCAACGGCTGGTTGGACAGGTTGATGGACGATGCGCCGCGAATGCGGATCGTCGTTGCGGTGCCAGCCGTGCCGGACTGCGCAGAAAGCGCCACGCCCGGGACGCGAGACTGCAGCAGATTCGCGACGCTCGTGATGGGGGCGTCCTTGATAACTTCCGACGCTGTCACCGTGGCGACCAGCGCTGCCTGCGCCTTGCGTTCCTGGTTGCCCGCAGTACCCGTGACCACCAATTCGGAGAGCGTCACCAAGCTCGCGTTCATGGCGATCTCAGCCGTTACCGTCTGCCCTGCCACCACGGTGACTGTATCCGCGGCCGTCTTGTATCCAAGGCGGAATGAGGCCACGATGACGAGGCCTGGGCGGACGTTGCTGAAGCGGAACTCGCCGGAAACGCTGGACTGTGTCTCGCCCGTCAGACCCGACAGCACGACACGAGCGGCAGCGATGGGCTGCTTGGTGGCCGCGTCGGTCACCTTGCCGACGATCGTGCCCGTCTGCGCAGTTGCCACGCCGCCAGAAGCGAGGACGAGGAGAGCGGCGAGAATCGAGCGCCCCCCCCACGAATGCGTTCGATTCAACATCAACACTCCTGACTCCAGGTGGGAAGCACGGCACCTTGTACACGCCGGCATACGTAGACCACGCCCGAAAGCTCAGTACTGAGAGCATTTCCTTCAGGCGGAGCCGACGAAAGTACGATCTGGCCACTTTGTGTCAAGAGATGTTTACGCTTCGTACCCGCCACGTTCGGGAAGTACCGAGATACGAGCGTCTTGTACTACGTCGCCGGCTTCGACCGTCTGAGAACACTCGCGCCCGGCAGACGGCAGACGATGCCACATGCCAAAGATCAGCTCGGCAAGACTCCGGTAAACGGGGCGTCCGCTCCGGCGCGCAGCGCTGCGATGCGCTCCTCCACGAACGTCACCAGCTCGCCCATGGTCTCCACGTCAAACACCAGCTTGACTCCGGCGGCGGCGTACAGCTCCGGGAGCGGGCGCGTGCCGCCGAGGGCGAGAAACTGTTTGTACTTGGTAACGGCCTCGACCGGGTCCTGCGCGGCATTCCGAAACACCTGCAGCGCTCCGAGCTGCGCGATGCCATACTCGATGTAGTAGAAGGGCAACTCGAAAATGTGCAGCTGCCGATACCAGCGCGACACGCGCTCCCGATCAAGGCCAGTCCAATCCACGCCGGCCTCGAACTCCGCCCGCAACGACAACCACTTCGCATCACGTGCGTCGCGGTCTGCGCCCGCCGCGTCCGTGTAGATCCACGCCTGAAACGCATCGACGCTGGCGATATGCACCAGACTGGCCAGCACGTCCTCGAGATGCTCCAGCCATGCCACTCGCGCCTGGTCCGGCGTGTAGAAGCCATCAGGCTCCACGAGGTACGGCATCGCCAACAGCTCCATACTCATCGAAGCGAGCTCGGCGGCCTCATGCCCGGTGCGGCGCTGCCAGGTAAACGGCAGTGCGTGGGTGGCGAAATCGTGAAAGCAGTGACCCGCTTCGTGCACCAGCGTTTGCACGTCGTCTGGAACGCCCACCGCATTCATGAAGATGAACGGCCGTCCAGTGAAGGGCAGGTCGGTGCAATACCCACCCGGCGCCTTACCTGGCCGACTCTCCAGGTCGAGCAGGTGCTCATCGTTCATCGTCCTGAACTGCGCGCCCAGCTCAGCATCGACGCGTGTGAATACCCGATGCGCCCGCTTCACGAACGTCTCCACGTCGGCGAACGGTCGCAGTGGCTCTGGCGTGCCCAAGTCCACGGTCACATCCCACGGACGAACGGTCGGCAGCTCAAGTGCGTCGCGTCGGTGCGCCATCAGTCGAGCTACCGCTGGCGTCACGGCCGCCTTGACCGCCGCGTGGAAGCCGGCGACATCCGCTGGCGTGTAGTCGAATCGATGCTTCGCTGCGAAGCAGTACCGCTGATAGTCCGAGCAGCCAGCTTCGGCAGCCACGGCGGTTCGCAAGGCGTGCATCCGGTCAAAGAGGTCCGCGAACGCATCGCGCTGCTCGAGATATGCCGAGGCACCCAGTCGAAACGCGCGTTCGCGAACGGCGCGATCGGCGGACTTGAGGTACGGCTGCAACTGCGGAATGGTCTTGGCCACACCGTCCCAGTCGACGGTCAATCCACCGGTCATCTTTTGATAGCCGGCGGAGAGCTCCTCGATCTGTGAGAAGCGCGCCACGTTGGCTTCCCGAAAGAGCGCGATGTCGCTCCGGAAGCGCCGGACGGTGGTCTGGAGATCAGGACGTGACGGGGCAAACGCCAGGAGCCGTTCGGCGAGCCGAACCTGTGCCTCCTCCATCTGCGGAAAAACATCCATCGAGAAGCGCAGATGTGCCGCCTCGGCCTCCACGTTGGACGTGTCCGCGGTATACGCGATCATGGCCCGCGTTCCCGCTTCACTTATCAGATTGTCGAGTCGAGACCAGGTGGACATCCACGCTTCGACCGACGCGTCGTCGGGCAAGACGTCAACGGTCGCCAACTGCTCATACAGCGGCTGTACGTCAACCCAGGACGCGTGCTGAAACGCGTCCGGTGATGCAGGCAATTCGATCATCGATTGGGAGAGAAAGGTCAAGGCGGTTGCAGCGCGGCCTGCTGCCTACTCGCCGTATGGAATCCAGATGTTCTTGACCTGGACCGCGCGACGCAGAAACTCACGCCCCTCGCCGCGCCGCGGGTCGAGCCATTCACGACCGCCCCACTCGGTCCACGTCCGCTTGAGGTTGGCCGCGGAGGCGCGTTCCACGGCGGCCGCCCCGGCCTGCGAGCCCACGTACCAGAGTGCGTCCACATCGTCGTGGTCGGCGAGCACGCGCGCCAGTGCATCCCGACCACCCGTGACCAGATTCACGGCACCGGCCGGAACATCGGACGTTTCCAGTACGCTGTAGAAATCGGTGGCCAACAGGGGGAAGCGCTCCGAAGGAACCGCCACGACGCGATTGCCGGTGGCCAGCAGCGGCGCGAGCAGCGACACGAGTCCGAGGAGTGGATACGGATCTGGGCACACCACGCCAACCACGCCAATTGGTTCATGCATGGCGAGCGCCACGCCACGCAGCGGCACATCGTGTACATGGCCATCGTGCTTGTCGGCCCATGCCGCGTACGTAAACAACCGAGAGACGCTCGCGTTCACCTCGAGCGATGCAGTCGTCATCGCCACTCCGGTGAGTCGAGCGATACGTTGCTCGAACTCGCGCTGCCGCACCGACAGATTCTCGGCGATGAAATACAGAATCTGCGCGCGTTGGTGTCCGTTGAGCTTCGCCCAACCGGCACCGGCATGGGCCGCCTCCACGGCGTTGCGAATGTCTTTTCGGTTTCCTTCTCCAACTTCACCGCACGCTCGACCGAGCACATCGCGCACCACAACGGAATAGCCAGAGTCCGGGCGTGTCTGCTTCCCGCCGATGTAGAGCTTGGGTGTGCGATCGATTGGTGGGACCGATGGTCGGGCCACTGCCTCGTCGGTATTGGGCTCGACATCGTGCTGGGCGGATGCGTCGCCAACGGGAATGTTCTGGTGTACCGGAGTCGGCGCGTCGGACGGCGCATGCTCGGGCTTCAGGTACTCCCACATCCCCTCCCGTCCACCCTCGCGACCGAACCCCGACTCCTTGTATCCACCGAAACCGGCCGCGGCGTCGAACAGATTGGTGCTGTTGATCCAGACCACGCCGCACTTGAGCTTCGGCGCGATGTCGAGCGCCAGATTGATGTTCTCCGACCACAGGCTGGCGGCGAGCCCGTAGGGCGTGTTGTTGGCAAGCGCGACCGCTTCATCAGGGGTGCGGAACGTCATGGACACCATCACCGGGCCGAAGATTTCGACCTGCGCGATCATGGCCGACGGCGCCACATTCGTGAAGAGCGTGGGTGGATAGAAGGAACCGGCAGCTGGAACGGCCCACGACGGCTGCCAGCACGTCGCGCCATCGGCGATACCCTGCGACACCAACGATGCGATCCGCTCCAGCTGCACAGGCGCGACGATGGCGCCCATGTCGACCGACTTGTCCAGCGGCGAACCAATGCGCATCTGCTCCATTCGATCCCGAAGCTTCGCGGTGAGTCGATCCGCCACCCCTTCCTGCACCAGTAGCCGAGAGCCTGCGCAGCAGACCTGCCCCTGATTGAACCAGATGGCATCCACGACACCCTCAACCACGCTGTCAAGGTCCGCATCGTCGAAGACGATGAAGGGACTCTTGCCGCCAAGTTCCAGCGACAGCCCCTTACCCGTGCCCGCTGTTGCGACGCGAATGGCACGCCCGACGTCCGTACTTCCTGTAAATGCGATCTTGTCGACGCCCGGATGGTCCACAAGAGCCGCGCCCGTCAGACCGTCGCCGGTGACGAGATTGAAGACGCCGGCTGGCAGCCCAACCTCGTGCACCAGCTCAGCGAAACGAATCGCCGTCAGGGGGGTGAACTCGGCGGGTTTCAGCACCACCGTGTTCCCGGCCGCGAGTGCCGGAGCCACTTTCCAGGCCAGCATCAGCAGCGGGAAGTTCCACGGAATGATCTGGCCCACCACTCCGTAGGCGTGATGTGACGGGAACTCGCTCTCGAGCAGTTGTGCCCAGCCGGCGTGATGGTAGAAGTGTCGAGCCACGAGTGGAACATCGATGTCACGCGTCTCACGAATAGGCTTGCCGTTATCGAGGCTCTCCAGCACGGCGAAGTGACGCGAGTGCTTCTGAACGCCGCGCGCCAGCGCGTACAACCAGCGCGCGCGCACATGTCCATCCAATGCCTGCCAGGCGGGGAGCGCTTCGCGCGCAGCGTGTACCGCGGCATCGACCGTGGCCCCCGTCCCCTGCGCCACTCGAGCGAGCACCTGACCGGTGGCAGGATTATGGACGTCGAACGACGCGGTGGCCGCGACGTCAGTCCACGCTCCACCGATGTAGTGACCGAAGTGGCTGTTGTGCTCCTCGAGCCAAGCGCGCACCAGCGCATCGGCCTCTGGTGCCGGACCGTAGGACATGCTCTCGTAGAGAGCGCGCACACTCGTCGGCGCGGTCGAAGTCGTCGAGGGAACCATCGGCTACACCATGGGCATGCGATGTGCCGCCGCATACCGGCCGGTCACGAAGTGCTCCAACTGTCGCTCGACATCCGTCAGCAGGCCGCTGGCACCAAAGCGAAACAGGTGCGGACGTAACCAGCGATCTCCCAATTCCTCTTTCATGAGAATGAGCCAGTCGATTGCCTGTTTGGCGGTACGAATGCCCCCGGCAGGCTTGAAGCCAATCTCATAGCCGGTGGCTGCTCCGTACTCGCGAATCATTCGCGCCATCACCAGTCCGACCGCCAGGGTGGCATTCGTGGGCTCCTTGCCGGTACTGGTCTTGATGAAGTCCGAGCCTGCCATCATCGCCACCACGCTCGCACGCGCCACATTGGTAAGCGTCGCAAGTTCGCCCACGCCGAGAATCGTCTTCAGGTGCGCATCGCCGCAGGCATCCCGGAAGGTGCGCACTTCATCGAAGAGCGCGCTCCAGTTGCCGGTGAGCACGTGAGCACGGGTAATCACCACGTCGATCTCGCTCGCACCAGCCTGGACCGACGCATGGATCTCGGCCAAACGCTGCTCAAACGGAGAGAGACCGGCGGGAAATCCGGTGGACACAGCCGCGACCGGCACGCCAGACCCGCGCAGCGCGTCGACAGCCGTGGCCACATACCGATGATAGACACACACCGCGCCGGTGGTGATTCTGAGATCCGCCACTCCGAGTGCCTCGACGAGGTCTTCGCGCAAGGGCCGGCGAGCCTTGGCGCACAACCGTCGGACGTTCCCCTCGGTGTCATCTCCCGCGAGCGTGGTCAGGTCCATGCACGAGATCGCCCGCAGAAGCCAGGCGGCCTGCCACTCCTTCTTGACCGTTCGTCGCGCCGGCAGGGTCGCGACCCGCCGTTCCACGGCGCTCCGATTTACACGGATGGCCCGCACGATGGCGAGGTCGAGTGCGAGTCCGGGATTGCGCGCGGGCGGTTCGTCCAGATCGACCGGCCCGGGAGGTCGAGTTGCGACCGGCGTCGGTACTTCAACCCGCATCGCGGGCCGAGGAGAGTGGAGCGGAGTGACTGACATGGCGGGTGGAATGTACGACGTCGGCCCGGAACGCGCCTCCCCAAATCCGGCTCGCCGCCTCGATCTCGCGTGTGACACTCAACTCCGTGGTGGGAACGGCCGACACTCCTGATCGGCCACCGCCCTTCCCTTCGAGGTTCGATATGCGCTCCTCCCGATCATCGTATCTGCTCGCCGCGCTCCTTTGCACGCTTCCTGTCCTGATGGCGTTTCCGGGCTGCACCGCAACGACGGCCGCGCCAGCGGCGGCGCGTCTGAGCATCGTGCAGGGCCACCTGCAGACCGCCGCGGTTGGTTCACTGTTGCCCACGGCCGTCGTCCTTCGCGTCATTGGCACGGACGGCGCCCCGGTGAACAAGATCCCCGTCAGTATCAGCGTGATCGCCGGCGGCGGCACTGTTGACCCGCCAACCGGGATCAGTGACATCAACGGTGAAGTGAAGGCCAAGTGGACGCTGGGACCCTCGTCACAAGTGCAGACGCTCTCCGCGTCGGCGCCGGGCGTGGAACCACTGGCGATCAGCGCGCTCGGGGTTCTGCCCAGCGACCTGATCGTCGCCCAGGGGAACAACCAAACGGCCAAAGCGAGTGCAGCGCTGCCGGTTCAAATCGTGCTTCGCGTGACAGGGGGGGCGAACATCCCCATGCCTGGTGTCACGGTGGCAATGGCGATCACGGGCGGTGGCGGACAGATCTCCCCGCAGTCTGCGGTGACGAACGCCTTGGGCGAAGTCACCGTGCGGTGGACGCTGGGTCCACAGCTCGGAGCGCAGTCGGCCACGGCCACGGCGGGCGGGCTCGGACCCATTCCGCTGGGCGCGACCGCGAACTAGCCGACAGCACCGGGGAACACTCGCCTGACCGATGCGTTGACGACGCGTAGCGCTCACGGTGATCGTACAATCTGACACGACGGCGTCCGCTGATCTGTCAGCGTACCCCGGTGGCGTGACAGGAGTGGCAGTGCTCAGCGAGTCCTTGCAAGGAAAGACCATTGTCGTCACCGGTGCCAGCGACGGCATCGGGCGCGCGTGTGTGCGCGCACTTGCCGCCGTTGGCGCCCACGTGGTCATGGTGGGTCGGAACGAGGCGAAGACGGCGGCGGCCGCGTCGGCGATCATGAGCGAGATCGGGCGTCGCACCGTTACCTGGGAAATCGCTGACCTTGCGCGCCAGGACGCGGTTCGGGAGCTCGCCGAACGCCTGAGCGCACGAACGCCGGAAGTGCACGCGCTCATCAACAACGCCGGTGCCCTCTTTCTTGAGCGCGAGCTTACGGCGGAAGGACTGGAGCGCACGTTTGCGCTGAACCATCTGCAGTATTTCACCCTCTCGCTCCTGCTCCTGCCGCAGCTGTTGTCCGCGCACCGTCCTGGCGCGCCGGCCCGCGTCATCAACGTCTCCAGCCGCGCGCACATGGACGCGCGACTGGACCTTGATGATCTCCAGATGACCCGCGGATATAACGGCGTTCGCGCGTACGCCAACTCCAAGCTCGGCAATGTGCTGTTCACTCAGGCGTTCGCTCAACGTGTCGACGCTTCACGCATTGTCACCCACGCGGTCCACCCCGGGGTGGTATCCACGCGATTCGCCACCAACAACGGTCGTCGAGGACGACTGCTCCGTTGGATCATGGATCTCGTGTCTGTTTCGCCCGAGCGCGGCGCGGACACCATCGCGTGGCTGACAAGCGCCCCCGAGGCGCTCACCAACAACGGCGGATACTGGGTAAAGCGCTGCCGCGTTACACCGAGTACCGCAGCACGCAACACTGACTCCGCAGATCAGCTATGGCGTGTGAGTGCCGCACTGGCACAGCTGGATGCCGACGGCCTCATTGCGGCAGCCGGACTTGCCCCAGTCACGTGATGGTGCCGGACACCGTGCCGCCCCATGAAGGCCAGCAACCCCGCGCCGCGGTGAACGGCGCTTCAAACGTCAGCGTGTGGCGCGATGTTCCGCGAATGGCGCATGTGTTGTCAGTCGTGCTGCCACTGGCCATCTCGTTCCGCCGAGATCATCGCCGTTGGGTACGATGGGGTGGACCTGCCGATCGCTCGATGACGTTCCATGCGAAACGCGCGCGTCAACTCGTGGATGGCATCGCATCGCTCGGTCCCGCGTTCGTCAAACTCGCCCAGATCTTCGCCACGCGCGCGGATCTCGTCCAAGAGCCCTATCTGTCCGCGCTCGGCACGTTGACTGACCAAGTGCCTCCCGTGGAATGGTCTGCCATCCAGCACGTGCTGGAAGAAGCGTGGGGTGCCAACCCGCACACCGTGCTGGACGAACTGAACACGGTTCCTCTTGCCGCCGGATCACTGGGCCAGGTCCACCGGGCGCGGTACCAAGGACGGGATGTTGTCGTGAAGGTGCTGCGCCCAGGCGTCGATGCCATCGTACGCCGCGATGTGCGCATCGCGCGACGCATCGTGGACTGGCTGTACGCGCGATTCCCGCATCATCACGTGCGTGGTTTTCGCGTGGTGCTGGACGAGTTCTCCTTGCACGTTGGCGAGGAAATGGACTACGAGCGAGAGGGCGCGCAGTGTGCGCGAATGCGCGAGCGCTTTTCGGATGAGCCACGGTTGGTCATTCCACGCGTCGAAGGCGCGCTCACGCGTCCGGACGTGCTGGTACTCGAGTATCTGGACGGCACGCGTATCGACGCGCTTGATGAGCGCGTTGCTCGTGGCGAAGTCATACCCACCGCACTCGTTGAGACACTCATCGAGACGTACGCGCGCATGATGCTGCGAGATGGTGTGTTTCACGCAGATCCGCATCCCGGGAACCTGCTGGTGGACAAGGCCGGGCGCATCATCCTGCTCGACTTCGGCATGGTCATCGAAGTCGGGGTTGCCACGCGAAAAGCCTTGTTTGACACCATCATTGCAGCGATCAGGAAGGATCCCGCCGCTACCGCAGATGGGTTCTTCGCGCTCGGAATGGTGGCTCCCGGAACCACGCGGGAAGCCATGGAGTCTCTGGTCGCGGTACTACTGGAGATCGCGTTCGCGGAATCAGCGATGGAGGAGCGTGCTCGCGTACTCGCGGACAAGATTCTGCGCGAGCTGTTCAACTGGCCCATCGTGCTGCCGGGAGAGTTGGTGTATTTCGCGAGGACCGCTGCGCTCATTGAAGGCGTAGGTGGCCGCTACGATCGGCACTTCAACAGCATCCGCGTGGCGAGCCCGGTGGTGCTGCGCCTGCGGGGTGAGCTCATCGCAGTGCTGATGGGCGACGGCGCATCGACCACCTCGCTCACCACCTGGGCCGCGATGCTCGGCGCCATCGCAGGAGGTGCTGCTGCGCAGCTCGCCAGGGCCGGTCGACAATTCACGGGCGCTGCAACGGAGCGCATGCGATCGTGGCTGGGAGACGACTGGGCATCGTCGCCGTGATTGTAAAGAAGCAGAACGCGGAGCAACCAGCTCGGTTGCTCCGCGTTACGCCTGCTGACCATCCCCTCGCATTTGCAAGGGTCGAACGCCCCCACGTTCTCAGTACTCAGGCAACCGAACTCGCAAGCTTCCGCCGACGGGCCGCAAACAGAACCGCCAACATGCCCGTACCCATCAGCGCATAGGTGGACGGCTCCGGCACGGAGTTCGTGGTGATGACTGGACTGGTGTACGTCATGTATTCCTGATTCGAGGCTTCGTTGCGCCCGACCTGATCGGAGAGCACATACCAGTCTCGCGTCAGAGTGAAGCGCTGCGGAATCGTCAACGTAAAGAAGTCGCCGTTTCCATTGTACGAGCCGCCGAACATGTTCCAGATCGTCCCTTGAATGTTCTCCGCGTTGAACAGTCCGACGCCGCTGAGCGCTGCCGACGCGTCATACTGCTCAATGAGCCACGCAGCGCGCTGGTAGTCCGCCTGATTGCCGCGGCGCGTATTGGTGAAGTCGCCGTTACCCGCAATGCCCGCGACGTTCCTCGTGAACGCCGTTGAGAAGTACGAATCGACGCTGCGGTTCGCGGCATGGGCCCAGTCCACACACCAGATGATCGCGTTGGAAAGGGTCGCGGTGCCAAGCGCCCCCATCTGCGCATTGAAGCCAGTCAGGTTGGCCAGATACGGCCCCACCGCGTAGCGACCGACCGTGCCGTTATTGGATTGGTCGCCAACAAACTGCACCGAGCCAAGGACTGGTGCCTGCGCCTGCACGGTGGACGAAACGGCGAAGGCCGGAAGCGCGGTGGCGAGAACCAGCGCGTAGGACGCAAGACGATTGCCTGAGAGCATGGGAGAATCCCCGGAAGAATGAGCGGTGCGTGTCGGTTATGGCACAGCTTGGTTGCAAGTGAGGTGCCAGTGGACCGACGCGATTCGCCATGCATATAACTCTCTATTTCACAAATACTTAGTGACAAAAATGGGGCGCACACCGAGGCGAACTCAACTATTTGTTTTCCGGACAGTGTTGTGCTGTGGCGTGGCGACCACAACCATTCGCGACACTTTTTCGAGGCGTGCCGAGGTCACATGCTGCCGGAGCGGCTAAAAGATCCACTCGCGGAATAGGTCGAACCCGAACTGCATTCTGGGTAGCAGGTCTCCACCGAGTCGAGTGCAGGGGGCAGAACCTGGATCCACGCCGATCTGCCCGGTGAAGCCACGGGCAATCCGGTACTCCGCGGCGAGGCCATACCAGAGCGATGCGCCTTGCCCAGTGACTCGACAGACGCCCGTGTTGACCCGGAGAAACGCGCGGGGGCCAAGCTGTTTCCCGGCGGAGATGCTCAGGTTATCCAGAAGTGACAACGCTTTGAGGTCGTCCTGCCCCCCGGCCGTATTGATCTGCACCGTGTTGAATACCGGCAGCAGCCGTTGCAGGGCTCCTTCCACCGCGCCGCCCACGGACGGCAGCAGCACGCCGGTGACCGCGCGTACCGTGTTCTGGCTTTGTCCATCCAACGCGAACGTTGGCGCTCCGAAAATCAGCAGGGAGATGATCTCCGACTCGGGCGCGCTGGCGAACAGCGGGTCGCTGCTGGAGAGCGTGACGACGGGGCGCTCAATCGTGCCGCCAATGTGCACGCGAACCGGAATCTCTCCACCCGTCGCGAGCCGTACGACGTTCGTGGCGCTGATGTCGACGGTCGGCTCTATCGCGTCGGTACCAAAGAAACGGACGCTTCCCGAGTCCACCGCAAAGCTCCGATTCACGACACCGAGGTCCAGTCGATATTGCCCCCGATTGACGTTCACCTCACCCTCGAGCGCCAGTTTGTCACCGCTCATGGTCACGGCTAGTCCGCCGGTGATCTTGACTCTCGACTCGGGTGTTTGCACCCAGACGCCGTCGCCGAGATCCACCCGAGCGTCGGCCACCGACAAATAGCGACCCAGCCGAGATACCGACTGCACCGCGCTGGCCGCCACCGGCACTTCATCGGCACCCAGCAGTTCCTGCGCGCCAGCCGAGGTCAAATCCAGCGCCTTGCGCGCGCCAAGTGGATCAAACACCAAGTTCGCGTTGGGCACGAACAAGGTGCCGCTCAGCTCTGGCCTGGCGAGCGCTCCGCGTGCGTCGACCCGACCGCTGAGGTTGAGGATGGTGCCGTCCTCCTGTCGCGCGAGCGACAAGTTGTTGGCGATCACGCGCGCTCGCACGGTGGCAGCGGTGTCCACCGCGAATCGCATCGCGCCAGTGGCGAAGAGCGTGTCAGCCACCCCGCCGCTTCGGAAACGCAACGACTGCAGAATCAGCGAATCCTTCGCGGCGCGAACGACCATTCGCCCTTCGGTCGGTGCGATACCGAGTGCGCCGATGCTTGCAGAGAACTGATCGAGCGTCATCGTGCCGGTGGCGACGGGACGATCCATCGAACCCGACAGCCCCAGACGCCCGTCCACAATGCCACGAGTGTCGGTGACGCCGGCGACCACAAACCCGAGCGACTGCAGTCGAAGCGAGTCCGCCACGATTTCAGCGTCCACCGCATCCGAAAGCACGCGCTTCTCGACGGTGCGCAAGCGCAGATCCATCGGTACCCGCGCTTCCGCGCGGAGTACTCCGCCGAGGGTATCGGCGATCCGGGCTCGGGCCACAAAACGTCGATCGGCGTAGCTTCCTTCGCCGCGAATCTCCGGCAGATACACGCCGTCACGTCCAAGTGAATCGACGCGCGCCACCACGGACAGCAGCGGCAGATCGCGCGTGCCGCGCAGCAAAAGCTCCCCACTGAGTCGTCCATCAAACGGGGACGTTCCGAGCGCGAAGGTTGCGGCCTCGCCAACGGGAAACCGATCGAAACGCAGCGCGCCCTGCACCGGCCCTGACGCAGGCAAATCCGCCACGATCGAGAGTACGCCCGCACGGTTCGAACGCACCTCGGCGGAGTCCACGCGAATGCCTCGGGCATCCGAATGCAAGCGCACCGCGTCCGAGTTTCGCCACGCCACACTGTCGTAGCTGAAACGCACCGTATCGAGCACGACATCCAGTGTGACAGAATCGCGCGCGTACGCTCCGCGCAACACCAGGTGCGCGGCATCGCGAGAGCTCACGTCGACGACAAGGCGACCCTGCGCCGGCGTGGCGTCTTTCACTTGGAGTTCCGCCGAGACGATGCGAATCGCGCCGATGCCATCGACGCCATCGGCGGTGGCCGCGCCAGCGAACCGTGCGCCACTCAGCACGCTATCGGCGTGCAGGGATCCGAACAGCCGGGCGATGTGAAGCCCACCGACCTGCGTCTCTCGGGCTGAAACCGCCAGGGTCGCCGAGAGATCGCGCAGCGAACCCACGAGAAACCCTGAGAGGGACGCCTCCCCTCGCAGCGTATCGGCGGCGAGTCGGCGCATCGATGCCGCCGTCGCCGAGTCGATTGACTGCACCATCCCGGCCACCCGAATGAGCTCAGACCGCACGACCGCCAGGGAGTCGGCGCGCAGGGACACCTGCATGGTATCGACGCCGCTCTCATTGCGCGCTAACGCGCCGCGTGCGTCGAGCGCGACTCCGCCCAGGTGCGCAGACGCCGAATCGACCAACAGTCGCTGTTCATCGAGGCGAGCCGACGCAAAGAGGTCGAACGCCGGACGATCATCGGTGGCCCGCTGCGACAGGGCCACGGCGGCCACGGCGGTCGCCAACGACAGGGCGCCACGCGCATCACGGGTACCTGATGCGTCGACGCGTACGGTGCC